>CAZFAT010000093.1:0-7513 GCA_964517075.1 uncultured Solibacteraceae bacterium | reverse complement strand
TGCGCGCCGTCAGCTCGCCGCCGCATCCCCACGTCGGCACGGGCCGGGCCGCCGCGGCACGACGCGTCAGCAACACGGCGATCACCAGTCCAACGATCAAAGCCCCGCCGAGCACGGTCGGCACCACGTGATCGAACGCGGTCAATGTGCCCGGGGTGCCTGCCGTCAGGGTCAGCACGCGCTGCCCCATATCGGCCGGCGGCTGCAAGCCGGGCAGAGTCGTCATCACGCCCGCCAGCACACGGAGCGCGAGCCCAGGAAACAAACCGAACACCACGCACAGCATCGCCAGGAACGCCTGCGGGACGAGCATCGCGGCGGGCGATTCGCGGGCCGCGTCGGCCGCCTCGCTGCGCGGCCGTGCGAGAAACGAGATCCCAAACGCCTTCACGAAACAGGCGGCGGCCAGCGCCGTCGTCAGCGCCAGCAGCGCGCCGGCGATCGGAAACAGGAAGCGCAGCGGCGGGTCCGCCGATCCGCGGAAGCCGAAGAGGAACGCCTGGAAGGTCAGCCACTCGCTCGCGAAGCCGTTCAGCGGCGGGAGGCCTGAAATGGCCATGGCGCCGACGAGGAAGAACAGGCCTGTCCACGGCATCCGCCTGAGCAGGCCCCCGAACAGCTCAATCTGGGCCGTGCCGGTCGCCGTCAGGACGCTCCCGGCGCCGAGGAACAGCAGGCCCTTGAACAGTGCGTGATTCAGCACGTGGAACAGGCTGGCCGCCATGCCGAGCGCCGCGACGTCGCCGCGGCCGAGGGTGAGGGCCAGCATGGCGGCCCCCAGGCCGAGGAGGATGATGCCGATGTTCTCGATGCTGTGATACGCGAGGAGGCGCTTGAGGTCGTGCTGCATCAGCGCGTACAGCACGCCGAGGATTGCCGAGAGCGCGCCGGCCGTGATGATGATGACGCCCCACGTGAGCGTTGGCGTGCCCAGGCCGAACGCGCAGACCCGCATGATGCCGTAGATGCCGGCCTTGATGACGACGGCCGACAGGAGCGCGGAGATGTTCGCCGGCGCGGACGGGTGGGCTTCCGGGAGCCACACGTGCAGCGGAATCACACCGGCCTTCACCCCGAACCCCACCAGGAAAAGCGCGAACATCGTGTTGCGGACCGGCTCGGGCACGACCTGGCCTGAGAGGATTGTGGCGAAGGAGAAGGATCCGGAGAACGCGGCCAGCGTGAGGAATCCGGCCAGCAGGCAGCCGGTGCCCACGTGCGACATGACCAGGTACAGGAACGCCGCCCGGCGATTCGCCCGCTTCTCGTGCTCGGTCGCGACAAGTGCCGCGGTCACGAGCGTGAAGAGCTCCCAGGCAAACAGGAACGCGATGACGTCACCGGCGGCGAAGACGATTTCCAGCGCCCCGAGCAGCACGTTGAAGCCGATGCCGACGAACGCCGCGCGGTCGCGGTAGTGCGCGCGCGCGATGTACTCGGTGCTGAAGACGGCGATCGGGATGGCCAGCACGGCCAGCACGGCCAGGAACCACGCCGACAGTCCGTCGACCGTGTACGTCAGCGTGAACCCGGACGCCTGATGCGCGAGGAGGACGCCCTCGGCCGGTGCGCCCGTGCGCAGCACGGCCATCCCCATCAGGCCGGACACGAGCGAGGCCAACGCCGATCCGGCGAAGGCCACGACGAGCGCCGCCCGAGGCCGTCGCGCGACGGCGACCGTCAACAGGATGATGGCGATCCGGAACGCGATGATGCCGGGCAGCGCGTGGGCGAGGTCGAAGGACGTCATGCCGCGTGGACGGTCAGCGTCGCGCCTCGCGCTTCAACTCGCGCAGCATGCCCTGGGTATCGACGAGGTGGTTGTTGAAGATGCGGCGGGCGACGTCGAGCAGCTCGCCGATGGCCGGATCGCGCAACGCGTAGCGCACGGACAGGCCGGCCTTGGTCGCCGTCACGATGCCCTGCTTGCGCAGCACGCCGAGCTGCTGGGAGACGACGGGCTGGCCGAGGCCGAGGGCTTCCTGCAGCTCCTGGACCGCGCGGTCGCCGTGGAGCAGGGTTTCGAGGATGCGGATGCGGACCGGGTGGGCGAGGGCGCGGAAGAACTGGGCCTTGAACGTCTGCAGCGGGCTCGTCGCCATCGGGGAGTACGCGCGGCCACCCCCGGGGGGATGCGCGACCGCCCCAACAGTAACACTATATGCAGATATTTGCTATCAGGCGGTCAGCCGCCGCGCGCCGCCCGCGGCGGGTCCTACTGGGGCTGTTCACCCGGCTCGAACACCCCCAGCAGCCAGACGTCGAACACCAGCGTGGCGTTGGGCGGAATCGGTCCCCGGCCCGACGAGCCGTAACCCAGATCAGGCGGGATGGTCAGTCGCCGCTGGCCGCCAATGCGCATGCCGACCAACCCATCGTCCCAGCCGCGGATCACGTCCCCCGCACCGAGTTGAAACGAAATGACGTCCGTGTTGAGCGACGTGTCGAATAGATTGCCTTTGTTCTCGGGCTGGGAGGCGTTGTAGAGGTAGCCCGCGTAGTCCACGGCCAGCACCTTGCCGACCAGCGCTTCGGTGCCCGTGCCCGTGACGACGTCGATCGAACTGAAGGGCACGTTGGCGATGTAGGACGGGTTGGTGGGCGAACAGCCGCCGATGAAAAGGGTCAGCGCGACGATGGCCACACGACGACCAGAGACGAGCCAGGCGGGACAAGACATGCAGGACTCCAGAAGCCAGACAGGCAGGGTCGAGTGGCGACCCGATCGTACCACGAACCCACGGGAAGAGCCGGATGCGGTGCCGTCCGGCGGGCACTTCGCTTCGAGGCGGCGACGGGGAAGCTCCGCTGGCCGGACCACGCCGAGTGCGGGATCGCACCTGTCGGCGTTCGCCCTGCCGCGCGCCACGCCCTGACGTGCCATGGAGCGGCCGACCGTCAGGTCGGCCGGATCGACCCGTGGTTTGGGTTGAGAAACGTCCGAAGTTCCTGCATCGTATAAGGGGAGACCGCTGCAAATCCGCCGTGGACGGACCACCCGGGATTGGGGAGGGATGCGAGAGATGCGCAAGACCGCGACGACAACGATCCTGCTGGGATTCATGGCGGGAGTATCGCTGCTCGCCGAGAACTGGCCCCACTGGCGCGGGCCGACCGCCAACGGCGTGAGTAGCGAGACGGCCCTGCCGACGGAGTGGAGCGACACGAAAAACGTGGCCTGGAAGCTGCCGCTGCCGAGCTACAGCGGATCGACGCCCATTATCTGGGGCGATCTCGTGTTCCTCAACACCGCCACCGCCAACACGACGGGCGAGCTCGAGCTGTGGGCCGTCGATCGCAACAAACGCGACGCCATCTGGAAGCGTCCGATTGCCGGCGGGAACCACATCGAGCGGAAGCAGAACATGTCGTCACCGTCGCCCGTCACCGACGGGCGTCACGTCTGGGTCATGACCGGCGTCGGCATGCTGAAGGCGTTCGACTTCGCCGGCAAGGAGGTCTGGTCGCGCGACATCCAGAAGGAATACGGACGCTTCGGCCTGAATTGGGGCTACGCCTCGTCGCCGCTCCTCAAGGATGGCGCGCTCTACGTGCAGGTGCTGCACGGGATGAAGACGGACGATCCGTCCTACGTCCTGAAGATCGATGGCGCCACCGGCAAGACGGTCTGGCGCGTCGAGCGCCCGACTGCCGCCATTCATGAATCGCCCGACGCCTACACCACCCCGCTCTGGCATCAGGTAGGCGGCCAGCCCGAGCTGGTCATTTCGGGTGGGGACATTGTCACCGGCCACGATCCCGCCACCGGCGCCGAGCGCTGGCGCGCCAACGTGCTCAACCCGCGCAACAACGGCGCCTACCGCATCGTCGCCTCGGCCACGCTCGTCAACGATCTCGTCGTCGTGCCGAGCCGCAACAATCCGCTCGTGGCCCTGCGGCCCGGCGGGAAGGGTGATGTGAGTCAGTCGCACGTGGCATGGACCTTCGATCGCGGTCCCGACGTGCCCTCGCCGGTCAGTGACGGCAAATACCTCTACGTGGTGAACGACAACGGCGTGGTCTTCTGTCTCGACGCGGCGACCGGCAAGATCGTCTACGGCCCGGAGCGGCTGCCGACAGGCACCTATAGCGCTTCGCCGATCCTCGCCGATGGCAAGATCTACGTCACCACCGAGAACGACGGCGTGACCTCGGTGTTCCGGGCGGGGCCGAAGTTCGAGCTGGTTTCATCGAACCGCTTCGGCGACGAGGGCTGCAGTCCGTACTGCTTGAGCACCGTCGCGATCTCCGACGGTCAGCTCTTCATCCGGTCGAGCAATCACCTGTGGGTCATCGGCGAGCGACGGCCGGGCAAATAGCTCGCCCTCCGCTCGCCGAGGTTAGAAGTTAAAGGCCAGAAGCCGCATTCACCAGCGCATTGAACACAAACTTATAGGTCCCATGCGTCTGCGCCCGGTGCTGGGCGCGGAAGCCCAGCAGCACCACCCGGCCCTGTCCGAGGCGGACCGACACGGCCGCGGGCTTGCCGACGATCGTCGATTCCCCGATCAACCAGCCGCTGCGGAGCACGTCGTTGTCCACGTAGCTGGCGAGCACGTCCACCTCGCCGCGCCGTGAGGCATCGGTGATGTCGTAGACCTGACTGCCAGCGAGGAAGGTCGCGAGGCTTTCCGATGGCAGGCCGGCGGTAAGCGCGTGCGTGGTGTTCACCGCGATGCGCAGCGTCGAGCCTGGACACCAGAACTCGGTGGATTCGAGACCGGCCACGACGTTGCGAAGCGGCAGACCGAAGCGCTGAATCGGCAGGTCGGCCGCCTGCGCGAAGGCGATCAGCGTGCCCCCACTTTCGACGAACTGGCGCAGAGCGTTCACGCCTTCCATCCCGAAGCCGTTGCTGCGGTACTCGGGCGGCGTGGTCCCGCCTTCGCCGCGCCCGCCCTGCCGGCCCTGTCCCCCACCCCGCGCGCCCTCACCCCGTCCGCCACCCCGAGCCCCGCGGGCCGCGCCGCCCCCGGCCCCGCGTCCCCCGGCCTCGGCGGCCGCGGGGTTCAGGGGCGGCAGCTGACCGGCCATGGCCTGCACTGAGTCGGAGGGCAGCACGATGACGTCGAATTTCGCGTTGAGCCCGCCAGCGCGAATGTCGCCTTCCCGGACGGACGTGAACGGGAACTGGAATTGCTCGAAAACGAGCCGTGTCCAGCCCTCGTCCATGTTGCCGCCGCCGTAGTGCTGGTACAGCGCGATGCGCGGCGCGCGCAGGTCGGTTGCGCCGGAGGTGATGGCCGCGGAGAGGGGGGTGAAGTCCACACCGGTCACCCGGGCAACCTCGGTCACGGCCCCCGCGTGTCCGCCAGCGACGACGAAGTCGCCCGCGCGGAAGTTGCCGCTCGCCGCGGTCAGACGCCGGACGGGCACTTGGCGGGCGAGCAGGCGGTTGACTGCGATGAAGCTGTCATTCAGCCGGCCGTCGAGCACGTACCCCGTCGAGCTGGCGGCGGACTGGCCGGACACGACGACGTGCGACGTGATCTTCGCGCCGACGACGGTGGGAACGGCCTCACCGACCGGGTCCGTCCGCACGCCCATGAACTCGGTCATCGTGTCCGTGGACATGTCGTACGGCCGAATCGGCGCGTTCGTCCGATCGCGGGTATAGGTGTTGTCGGGATAGAACGTGCGTCCCAGCATCCAGCGCACCACGCCCATCTTCGGCTGCGCCATGGGCACGATGAACGATCCCGCGCCGTAGGACGTTCCGCCGGCGGTGAAGGGCCGCGTGGCGCGATGGATTTCGATCCCCTGATCGAGCAGCTTGTTGATCATCTTCACGGCCGTGAGCGGGTCGTGCTGGGCCGCGGGCACGATGTAGGCTTTCGTCTCGCCGGCCGCGCCGCGTTCGGTCTGGTGTCGGGCCTTCTGGTAGGCGTTCCAGAGGACGGTTTCGCGATTGCGGGCCGCGATGTCCACGGTCGCCCACGCCGCGATCTTCTGCATCTCGACGATGTCGCGCACGCGCCACCAGCCGCCGGGCCAGAGGCTCGGCATGTTCGTCTGCTCTTCGTAGGCCGGCAGGTTCCTCGGCCCGCCGCGCAGCGACTCGCGCGGCTGGTTGATCGGCGTCGCCAGCCGCGCGCTCGCGGACTCGGTCAGCATCCCGGCAATGTTGTGGAACGGCGTGATCCAGTGGAAGCCCATGTGGCCCCAGCCCGAGTAGATGGCGTCGCCAATCACGCCGGTCTTGCCGGCATCTTCGAGCTTGTAGCCGATGTGCGCGCCCCACCAGGCGATTTCACGCCACACCAGCGGGTCGGCCGACGGCCGGACCGGATCGGCATAGGGCGGGATGAACATCCGGGCGTTGCCGTTGCCCATCTGGTGGTGATCGATGAACGCCTGCGGGATCCAGTCGCGGAAGAGGAGCTTCGCGATGTGCTGCGACTCGGGCAGGTTGGTCTGGAACGCGTCCCGGTTGTTGTCGTGGCCGGCGTACTTCTGGTACAGCCAGGGCAGGCCAGCGGCCTCGTGGTCGGTCCCGACGTACTTGTTGTACCAGTCGGCAATCATCTGCGTGCCGTCCGGATTGATCGACGGCAGCACGATGCTGATCACCTCGTCGCGCATCCGCGCGGCTTCCGCGTCCTCGCGCGTCACGCTGTCGTAGACGTACTCGGCGGCGGTCTGCGACGCGGCGACTTCGCTCGAGTGGAGGGCGAAGGTCTGCACCACGACGGCCTTGCCGGTGGAGGCCAGCGTGCGAGCCTCCGTCTCCTGGAGCCCGCGCGGATCGGACAGGCGGAGATTGATCTGGCGGTACTTCTCCAGTGCCGCCAGGTGCGCTGGCGCCGAAATGTAGAGGGCGATGAACGGCCGGCCCTCCGTGGACTTGCCCAGCTCGACGAGCGTCATCCGGTCGGATGCGTCCAGCCGCCGGTAGTACTCGAGCAGCCGGTCCCAGTTCGCCAGCTTGCGATCGGCGCCCATCTGGAAGCCGAAGAACTGCTCGGGCGCCGGCAACGAAGCCGGGCTCTGCGCCGCGCCGAGGAGCGCGGCCAGGCTGGAGGTGACGGTGAGACCGACGACAACGGCGAGCCGGAGCTGACGCGGTGTCATGAGCTACTCCACGCGGAGCACGCCGCGCATCGTGATCCAGTGGCCGGGGAACGTGCAGATGAATGGATACTCGCCGGGCTCCTTGGGCGCCGTGAACTCCAGCGTTGTCGACTGTCGCGCGTTCACGAGCGGCGTACTGAAGAGCACGAGCGGCGACTCGGGCACGAAGCCGCGATCCTGCGCGGTCGGATCCGCCATCATCGCGATGAGCGTCTTCTCCATCGTCGGGAGACTGCCGCGCTGGACGACGACCACGTTGTGCTGCATGTCGTCGGTGTTGTTGAAGACGAGCCGGACCTGCTGGCCCGGACGGGCCGTGAAGGACGTCTGATCGAAGCGGTTCTCGCCGGTCACGACCGACAGGGTGAGCGCCAGGACCGGCAGCGGGCCGCGGCCCCCGCGTCCGCCCCCGCCGCCTCGGGCGCCCGCGCCGCGCGCGCCG
>CAZFAT010000092.1:0-13501 GCA_964517075.1 uncultured Solibacteraceae bacterium | reverse complement strand
AACGAGTCGGCCGCTCCTGAAGAAGGCGACCATCTGGCCGTCAGGTGAAAAGAACGGATTCGATGCGCCCTCGGTGTCGGGAAGCATGCGGGCCTCGATGGCATCGATCGCGCGAATCCACAGCGCTGTCCTGCCCGTGCGCTCGTCGCGGGCGACGAAGGCGAGATGCCGGCCGGCTGGCGAGACTGCGCCGCCCGAGACGATGGTCGTTCCCGGTGGAGCCATCTGCTCCAGGCGCGCGGAGGCATCACGGCTTCGATCGCCCGGCAACGCACTCCGGCCAACGACGATAGCTGCGGCGATGACGATGATGATGGCCAGCGCGGCAGCAATGGCCGGACGCCAATGCCAGGACGCGAGGCGAGGCTCACTGGGCCGGGAGAGTGACACACCGACGTCCGGCAGAACCCCGGGCACGGGATCGGCCGGTTCGACCGACTCGATCGTCCCCACGAACCGATAGCCGCGGCGGGGAATGGTCTCGATGAACGAGGCGTGCGAGGGGTCGTCGCCGAGCGCGCGCCGGATGACGGACACCGCGTGAATCAGGCTGTCGTCGGTGACGGCCACGTCGTGCCAGACCGCGGCGATAATCTCCTCTCTGTCGACGAGCCTGTCCCGGTGCTCGATGAGGTAGGCGAGCGCACCGAGCGCGCGAGAGGGGAGAGGGAGCGGCTCCTCGCCGCGCCGGAGCTTCCGGGCCTCGAGGTCGAGCGTGAACGGCCCGAATCTCACGATGGCCAGTCCGATCGGGCCGGCCTGATGGCGGCCGAGCGAGGAACCGCGACTTTCCGGCATTTTCAGCGTTTTCCTCAGGACTTTCGGGCGAGTCTACACGTACAACTTGGCGTCGGCAATGCGTGTCCTCGGACTGACCGCGCCGCGGCGCGCGTCGGGGTCGTGGCCGAGGTGAGGAGCGAGCATGGGAAGGCGACAGCGGTTACTGGTCGTCGCAGCAGGCGTGCTGAGCAGCTGGTCCATCTGGGCGTCAGCCGGGCAGCAGGGCGCGGGACGTGGCGGCGCCGCGCCGATTCCGATCGACGCCGACGACATCGCCGGCGTGGTCACGAGCGCAGGCGGTCCCGAGGCCGGAGTCTGGGTGATCGCGGAAACCACCGATACGCCGACGAAGTTCCGCACGATCGTCGTCACCGACGATCGCGGGCGTTATCTGCTTCCGGATCTGCCGGCGAAGGCGACCTTCACCATTTGGGTCCGCGGGTATGGGCTGATCGACTCCGCCCCTGTCCGCTCGCTGCCCGGACGCGCGCTCGCCTTGACCGCCATCGTCGCTCCTGACGCGCGGACGGCGGCGCGAGTCTACCCGGCGAACTACTGGTACTCGCTGATTGATGTTCCTGCCGAGAAGGAATTTCCGGGGACCGGAGAGGCCGGCAACGGTATCGCGCCCGAGATGCGCACGCAGCACCACTGGATCAATCAGATCAAAGCCAACTGCAACGTCTGTCATCAGATGGGCAACCAGGCGACGCGCGAGATCCCGAAGGCGCTCGGGGCGTTCGCGTCGAGCATGGCGGCATGGGATACCCGCGTCCAGGTCGGGCAGGACGGCCAGGGCATGAGCAACATGGTGACCGGCCTGGGACGCCGGCGCGGTCTCGAGATGTTCGCCAACTGGACGGATCGTGTCTCGCGCGGCGACATCCCGCCGGTGCCGACTCGTCCGCAGGGTGTCGAGCGCAATCTCGTGCTGACCATGTGGGACTGGGGCGGTCCGGCGACGTTCGCGCACGACGAGCTGACGACCGACAAGCGCAACCCCACCGCCAACGCCTACGGGCCGATCTACGGCGTCGACTGGGGCAACGACGGATTCCTCATCGTCGATCCGCTGGAACACTCGGCGCAGGAGCTTCGGATCCCGGTGCTCGATCCGAAGGTGCCGCCGGGCAAGGCGCAGAATATGCCCGTGCCGTCGCCGTACTGGGGCGACAAGCTGTACTGGTTCGACCCTGCGATCACCAATCACGCGGCGATGGATGCCAAGGGACGGGTGTGGATGTCGTCGCGCTTCCGCAGGCCCGAGGACCAGCCGGCGTTCTGCGGAACGCATCCGTCGGCAGCCCTCGCGCCGCAGAAGAGCAGCTTCCGGCAGGTGCAGTACTTCGACCCGAACACACGGCAGTTCAAGCAGGTGAACATCTGCTTCGACACGCACCACGTGCAGTTTGCCGGCGACAAGGACGAAACGCTGTACGGCAACGGCGTCTTCAGCGGTGCGATCGGCTGGATCAACACGCGCCTCCTCGACGAGACCGGCGACGAGGCCAAGGCCCAAGGCTGGTGCCGCGGGTATCACGACTTGAATCAGGACGGCAAGGTCGATCCTGCCGTCGATCGGCAGATTGCGGTGAGCGTGATCTACAGCGTGATTCCTCATCCGAGTGACGGCAGCGTCTGGGGCGCGGCGCCTGGCCCGATGCCCGGCAAGATCATCCGCATCGATCCCAAGACGTGTGTGGGCGAGGCCTACGAGCCGCCGTTCGATCCCGCGGCGGGCGTCGTCGGCTACACACCGCGCGGAATCGACGTCGATTCCAACGGCGTGATCTGGACGGCGCTGGCGAGCAGCGGGCATCTCGCCAGCTTCGACCGCCGCACGTGCAAGGGTCCCCTGCAGGGTCCGTCGGCGACCAGCGGACAGCACTGCCGTGAGGGTTGGACGCTCTATCCGGTGCCTGGGCCGCGATTCAGGGGCGTGCGAGGCGACGTTGCAGTGGACTTCCAGTACTACAACTTCGTGGACCGCTTCGACACCTTCGGTCTCGGCACCAATACGCCGTTCGCGAATGGCACGAACTCCGATTCGCTGCTGGCGTTGCGGCCGGACGGAACCTGGCTGGTGTTCCGCGTGCCGTATCCGCTCGGATTCTTCTCGCGAGGGATGGACGGCCGCATCGACGATCCGAAGGCCGGCTGGAAGGGTCGAGCCGTCTACGCGGACTACGGACCGAACGCTGTGTGGCACATGGAAGGCGGTCTTGGCACTCGGAGCGCGGTGGTAAAGTTCCAGCTGCGGCCCGACCCGCTGGCGAGGTAGCAGACATGTCTCTCCGCCGGTTCCATGTGATCTCTCTCTCGCTCGCGGTCAGCCTCGTGCTCGGTGGCACCCTCCTTGCCCACGTCGAGCTCGCGGGCGGCTGGGGACAGCGGTTCCACGAAGACCTACCCGAACGCGGCGCCGGCCCCGAGATCGGCGATTACGTCGGGCTGCCGATCAACGACGCGGCGCGCCTGCGCGCCGACTCGTGGGACGCCGGGAAGTGGACGATGCTCGAGCGGCAGTGCGAGCCGCACCCGGCCGACTACGGACCGCGCGGTCCGGCGAGCATGCGGATCACGAGCACAGTCGATCCGGTCTCGCAGGACGTGATCTCCTGGCACACCACGCTCATGTGGATGCTGCCCCGCCGGACGATCTACATGGACGGGCGTCCACGCCCGTCGCCCTACGCGCAGCACAGCTGGCAGGGCTTCTCGACCGGCGAGTGGGAAGGCGACATGCTCAAGGTGACAACCACTCACTTGAAAGAGGGCTGGCTGCGCCGCAACGGCGTGCCGCGGAGCGACAAGGCCACCCTCATCGAGTACGTCATCCGCCATGGCGACTACCTGACGCTCGTCACCATCGTCAAGGATCCGGTGTATCTCACCGAGCCGTTCGTGCGCACGTCGAACTGGGTGGCCGACGCGGGCTTTCAACTGAGCCCGTTCTCGTGCATCCCGACGGTCGAGATCGAGCGGGCTCGTGATGAGGTGCCGCACAACCTGCCCGGCGAGAACCGGTATCTCGACGAGTTCGCCAGCCGGCACGGCCTGCCGGTGAGCGCCGCACGCGGTGGCGCGATGACGATGTATCCGGACTACCTGACACAACTCCGCACGGTGGACCGCGAACGATGAGACGACTCGTCAGGCGGTGCGTGGCCGCGGCCACGGTGGTGGTGGCGGCGCTGGTTGTCATCGAGGCCCAGGGAGATCTCACGGTCCTTCCGGCTCAGGGAAGCATCTATGTGCTCGTTGGTCCCGGCGGCAACTCCGCGGTGCAAGTCGGGGCTGAGGGTCCGCTGATGGTCGATACGCAGCCCGCGGCAATGAGCGCGCGGGTGCTCGAAGCCGTACGCGGCCTGAGTCCTCGCCCGATTCGGCACGTCGTGCTCACCAGCGGCGGCGATCAGCAGGCCGGAGGCGCGGCGACGATCTCCAAGGCGGGGCGCTACATCCGCGTCATCGACTCGATCGACCCGCGTGGTCTCGATGCGCGCGCGTCGATCATCGCGCACCTCAACGTGCTGAACAGGATGAGCGCGGGCTCAGTTCCCTCGGACGCCTGGCCGACCGATACGTACTTCGCACCGGAGTGGTCGATCTTCTCGAACGGCGAAGCCGTGCAGCTGTTTCACGTGACCGCGGCCACCAGCGACGGCGACACGATCGTCTTCTTTCGCCGCTCGGACGTCGTCTGCACCGGCGCGATCTTCGATACGACGGGATATCCGCGCTTCGATCCCGAGCGCGGCGGCACCATTGCCGGAATCATCGAGGGGCTGAATCGCGTGCTGGATCTCACGGTGCCGGGAGAGAACCAGGAGGGCGGCACGGTCGTGATCCCGGGCCGCGGGAGGCTGAGCGACGAGACCGACGTCGCCAACTATCGCGACATGGTGACGATCATCCGCGATCGGGTCCGCGCAATGGTCGGGAAGGGACTCCCGCCGGAGCAGGTGAAGCGCGCCAGGCCGACGATGGACTACGACGGATTGTTCGAGAGCCGGAGCGACTGGACGAGCGATATGTTCATCGACGCCATCTATCGCGACCTCCGCAGGGCGAAGCCATGATCCTCCCAGGCAGTCGGGCGTGTTCCGCAGCCGCGGCGGTGCTGATGATCGCGACAGCAATGTCCGAGTCCGCCATGGGACAGGGTCGCGCCGGTGGGATTGGCAACGCGCGCGAGGGCGCGTTGATCGACCTCACCGGGCAATGGGTCTCGGTGATCACCGAGGACTGGCGGTGGCGAATGGTCACGCCGCCGAAAGGCGACACCGCCAGCGTGCCGCTGAATCCTGTTGGACGGAAGCGTGCAGAGGCGTGGGACCTGGCCGCGGATCGCGCGGGCGGTCATCTGTGCAAGGCGTTCGGGCCGCCGGGAGTGATTCGCCAACCCGGACGCCTGCGCATCCGCTGGGAGAACGATTCCACGCTCGTGATGGAGTCCGATGCCGGTTCCCAGACCCGCCGCTTTCACTTCGGACGAACGAGTCAAGGGGGCGCGCGAACCCTGCAAGGATATTCCGAGGCGCGGTGGTTCCGGCAACCGCAGAATCGCGGAATCTTCGGCCGCGGCGCCGCGGCTCGCGGCGGCTCGCTCGAAGTCGTGACCACGAACCTCACCGCGGGCTACCTGCGTCCGAACGGCGTGCCCTACAGCGAGCGCGCGGTCGTGAAGGAATTCTTCGACAGCTTCACCCTGCCGGAGGACGGGACGTGGCTGATCGTCACCACCGTGGTTCAGGACCCTGAGTATCTGACGCAGGAGTTCGTGATCAGCTCGCAGTTCAAGAAGGAGGCGGACCCGTCGAAATGGAATCCGCGTCCTTGCGACATTCCCGCGCCGGTCGCCCCGGCGCGCGTGGCCCCGCGATGAGCGCCTTCTGGCGGGCGCGTGCCGTGTGGTGCTGCTGGTGGCGGCCACCGTCTGCGAGTCCCTGGCAATTGAGGCGCAGTGGGTGAGGCTCTCGCGCCCGGCGTGTCTATGGTCGCGAGTAGCTGACCGGCGGCCGCGAAGTCGGAACCCGCCAGCCAAGCACCGCATCCTGGAGATGTACGTCGAGCACGGCCTCGAGCTGCCCGATACGCCGGTGATGGCGCTCCATCGGGGGCGCATCGATCTGATCGAGGCACACCTCTCGCGCGACCCGGATCTCCTCACCGCGGAGGCGGTCGGTAGCCTATTGGGATCGGTTCAGCAGAACACACCCGCCAGTGAGGTGCGGTCTGACAACCGATGAGCTGACGGTCGCCTTCGGCGCCTGAATCGGATGGCAACTGCAGCAATGGAGACAGGGCGCCCACCGTGCCCTGCGGCAATGCTTCGCTCCAATCTCGTCCCTTCGCTGCCGAAGGGAACGAAGTCTGCCCGTCGCGGACGCGCACCCCGTCGCACGACGCATGTCGTCGCAACGTGTGAGGAGCGGGGTATGCTCTCGTCGTGATTGAGAGGTGAGCGATGACAGGTATTCGAGCACAACGGTCGGAACCCACGTGGCAGCCGAGTCGGGTGGACGTCGGCAGACGCCGGGCCCTCATCGGCCTCTCGGGGCTCGTCGTATCGGCCATGGGCGCCGAGCACGCATGGGCGCAAATCTCCCGCAGCTGCGTGCTGACGCCCGAGGCGGGCGAAGGACCGTTCTACCTGGATCCCAGGCTGGTCCGGGCCGATATCACGTCGGGTCAGCCCGGTGCACCGCTGCAGTTGGCGATGCAGGTCGTGCGCGCCGGGGACTGCGCGACACTCGCCAACGCGCGCGTCGATGTGTGGCACGCTGACGCCGTCGGGCTGTATTCCGGGTATGAGAAGCAATCCGGGGTCGGCGGCATCTCTCCTGCGGCTGCCGTCGGTCAACAGTACCTGCGAGGAACTCAGTTCACCGACGCGCAGGGCAACGTGCAGTTCCGCACGATATTCCCGAGCTGGTACGGTGGCCGTACGCCACACGTCCACTTCAAGGTCTTTCTCGGGGGCAAGGAAGTCGTGGCGAGTCAGATTTTCTTTCCTGACGAGATCAGCGGGGAAGTCTTCGCTGAGTGGCAACCGTATCGCGACCACGTGTCCAAGCGACGGACCTTCAACGACAACGACCCGATCAGGCAGGGAGTGTATTCAACGGTCGCGCGGCCGCGTGGCTCATACGCCGCCGCGGCTGTGCTCGTCGTAGCGTCGCGATGAGGCCGTATCGTGGGCCCGCTCTGCAAGTGACCGGGGGTGGCGGTGCGCGCTGAAGGCCCGCAGTACAAGCCGCCTGCCAAGATGGATTGAAGCCCGATCGCTCGCGTGTAACGCCGATCTCTTCGACGCGCCACGCGGCATAGGAGAGGGCTTCACGCACGTCGTCTTCTTCCAGGTAGGGACGAGGGCGCGCGACGCGCACGTCGAACCCGTACATCGACGGCTCGCAGCGCGCTTCAAGGGTTCAGCAACCAGGCGCCGCATCACGCCGCGCAGATGAGCCAGAGTCGAAAATCGTCCAGTGCGGCGAGCCACTCCCTCGCTTCGCTCGGTCGCGGCTCCCGCGGGCTGGTTCCACGCTTCGCCCGGCTCGCTTCGCTCGCCGTTCTCGGCACGAGTCCAGCCCGAGGAGCCAATATTTTCAACAGCTTACGCGCACGGGGGTTCGGAAGCGGGTTGGACTGTACCCAAAACTGTACCCCCTCTCGGCGGGTCCCCGTGCAGGTCTCAAGCGACCGGGACCGCGTCCTGCCGCATTCCGCGTTTCGCGGCGCTCCGTGACAAGCGCCCGGCATACTCGCCAGGAGAGCGAATCTGAGGTCGTTGACGGCGCTCGTTCGTCGGCCGGTTCAGCGCACGGCCGCTATCGACTCGACTAGGATCGTCATCGTCCGGGCCTCCAGTGTGCCGATGACTGTCACCTTTTGCGCCGCGAATTGTTCCGGTGTCTTCTGGTCGCTCAGAACGTAGGCGCTCTTGCCGTCGTACAGCACATAGGTCGCGCCATGAGCGTTGATGCAGGCCTTGGCGCATTCGGCGTCGGTCGGTCCCATCTGCATGCGAGAGTGGTCGCCCAGGGGACACATGTCGTCGGTGATGACGCCGGTGAACGTCTGCTTTCCCTGCCCCGCAGATACCAGGGCAAGCACGAAAAGACCGACGATCACCGGTTTCATCACTCGTCCTCGCGCTAATAGCCGGGAATCATGAGGTGTGCCGTGGACGTGCCCGCGTTCATGATCCACACGCCACCCATTTTCGGATTATCCGGCAATCCCATCGATTGCGTCGTGGCACCGGGGACCGCGACCGTCGAATGGGGGCGCGCGCTCGCCTCGTCCTTTCCCATCAGGTGGTACCAGACGGAGCCGAACTCGGGCTTTGCCCGAGAGCCGTCCTTTTCAGCGGCATCCAGGGCGGCCTGCCGTTTGGCCCTGTCCGGTTCTGCCTCGAACCGCATGTTCTGCGCGACGCGGTCGAGGTTTGCCATGCTGGTGCACTCGATGGAGAAGGGCAGTTGTCCGGGCAGTCCGGACTTGTCGAAGCAGACCGCTCGGTTCGTACCTTTTCTCAGCGTGTCGTAACTCCAGTCGGCCGGCTTCCACTTGATGACTGTCGCCTGGCCGCGAAGATTGGCGGGGGCGGCGAGCAACGCCTTATCGACGTCGGCCTGCGAAGCCCCCGGGCTCAAGGGGGGTGACGGCGGTGGCGCTCCTCGACCTTCCTGCGCCAACGCGCCGGTCGAAAGGGTCATGACGGCGACGACAACGAGAACCATGCGTTTCATCGGCAACCTCCAACTCCTGCTCCTCGGGACAACGCTGCAGTATACGGGATCCGGCCGCTTCCGCAGACATAGAACGTCAAGGGTCCTTGCGCTCGCCTGTGGCGAGCCCGACAGGCTGGTCCCGATATCCGTCTGTGGGACGAGGCGCTTCGACACCTCGAGCCGGAGGCGCCGTGCCACGTCACCGCGCAGCGTCGTCAAACGCGCGCTCCAGCAAGTCGGCCATCCTACGCACACACTGGGTGCTCGTCGTGATGGACCACTGGACGCGGCGCATCGTGGGCGTCGGCGTGCACCGCGGCGTCGTGGATGGCGTGGCGCTGTGCCACATGTTCAATCGAGCGATCGGTCGCCAACCGGCGCCGACCACTCGATCTGCTGATCCTGAAGACGATCGCCCGCGAAGAGATGCACGGTTATGGGATCGCGCGACACCTCAAGAACGCCTCGCAGGACGTGCTCCAGGTCGGCGAGAGCTCCCTCTACCCAGCCCTGCAGCGGCTGCTGCTCAACGGCTGGGTGAAGGCCGAATGGGGCGCCTCCGAGAACAACCGCCGCGCGCGCTACTACACGATTACCGCCGCCGGCAAAAGGCGGCTCGCGGGAGCGTGAGAGTTCGATCGACTCGTCCTCGCCATCCAGCAGGTGCTGGCCACCTAGGCATGGGAACGCCTGCTCGGCTGCCTCCGCTACTGGCTCGGCCGGGACGACCACGAGGCCGCCCGATCCCGACCGGGTCGTTCAGCTCTTCGCCACAAGGACCGTCCCGAGCGGTGCGGCACTCCGGCCGATGACGGGCGTTACCGACCCCGACCGGCTGACCGTGGTCTCGGGACGTGTGCCGGAGGTTCCGAACCTGCTGTCCGGCCTGTCGATTCCTGAGGTCGAGTTTCTCGCGGCGCGAACCACCACGGCCGAACTGGCGCCGCGGAACGACGGATGTCGGTCACTCTTGACAGCGGCGCCGGCGCGCGCACGGTGACGGCGCTCTTCGTCACCGGCAACTACTTCAATCTGCTCGGCGTGGGCATGCAGCACGGCCGCGGCGTCCTCACGGCCGACGACGATCGTGGTGCTGGAGCTGCTGTCGTCGTCCTGAGCCACGTCCTGTGGCAGACGCAGTTCGGAGGCGATCCGTCCATCATCGGACGACTGGTCCGCGTTGCCGATCGGCCTCACACCGTCGTCGGCGTCGCCGCTCGCGAGTTGGCGGCGCCGAGGGACGCTCGCGCCTATGGCTGCCTCTCGTGTCCGAGTTGTCGAAGGCTCTGGACTCGGCTGGCTTCACGGAGGTGGCCCTGGCAGCCGTTGGACGATCGACCGGGGAAGCGCGTGTCCCCGGTTGGCCCGCCGACCAGACACGTCCGGTCGATCGCTTGGACGTCTCGCCGTCGTACTTCAGCGTGCTCGACATCCCGATCGTGGCCGGGCGGAGCTTCGGCGAGGGCGACCGCGATCGGGGCGTCGTCGTCATCAACGAAACGCTCGCGCGTCTGCTCTGGCGCGGTGAAGACGCCGTCGGCCGCGCGTTCGTCGCCGACGACCGTACGCTGGAAGTCATCGGGGTCGTCCGCGACGCGAGGCTGCTGGGGCTGGACCCCGCGCCGCCGATCTATTTTCAGCCGCTGACCGGACCGCGAGGCGCGCTGTTCCCGAACGTGCTCGTCCGCCGGAGCCAGTCCGCGCGCGCCGCCGGCCTCTCGGAGGTGATCAAGCGGGTCGAGCCGCGCGCGGAGGTCACCGCGGCGCCGATGCGGAACCGGCTCGACTTCGAGCTGTCCGGGCTCCGGCCGGCGCCGCTGGCAGCCTCGGTGCTTGGAATGTTCGGGCTCGGCCTGGCGACGGTGGGCATGTTCGGCGTGTTCGCCTACGCCGTGCGACCGAGAAGCCGCGAAATCGGCATCCGCCTCGCGCTTGGCGCGCGCTCGAAGGATGTCATCGCTGCCGTCCTCTCGACGAGCGCGCGTGCAGTGCTCTACGGCCTTGGTGCCGGCGTCCTTGCCGCCGCTGGCGCGTCGCAACTGCTCCGGCGATCGCTCTACGGCGTCAGCCCGCTGGATCTGCTGACGTACGCCGGCGTCACCCTCGTGATCGCGGCCGTGGCGATGGTCGCCAGCTACGCCCCTGCTCGCCGGCGGTCTACGGCAATCCCGTTTCCCTGCTGCGCGAGGAATAGCGTCGATGGGCCATGTCTTGAGCCGCGAATGGGACGTCATAGACGCCTCAACCTTCGTTGCCTCAATCTTCGACATGTAGGCGGCGTTCTCTCTGCTGAAATGCGAGTCGGCCCTGCTGGTGAGAAATTCCCCGGAACACTCGAAAGACTCCGCACTGGGACGTGCGATGGAGAGCAGGCAGTGGCCATGTCGCTTGTTTCCGCTCGTGCGACATCGGCACGGTCAATGCTTTAGTAGAGGGAGTAGAGGGACGCCGCTGCACCTTGGCGTCGGAGGGCCATCCAAGCGGGGACCAAGCGCCACGGGTTCATCGTCGGAGCGCTGGCATGTGCAGGGTTCCTCGGAGGCGCGCCTGGTGCAACGGCACTCGTTCTCAGGGATACGCACGCGGAGATTCTGATCGACGCGCGTTGTTGCGCGTGGGTCGTCGCATGACCGCGTGCGAGGAAGGAGGCACCATGTTCAACAGAAAGTCGACCGAGCTCATACGCCGCGGCGACTGGTTCGATCCATTCGCGGTGCTGAGCCGGGTGACCCCGAACTTCGACCGGGTATTCGAGGAGGCAGGCTGGCCGGCGTTCCGCACCCGCGGATTCACCGGAACGGCCGTCTGGTCTCCGAGTCTCGACGTGTTCGAGAAGGACAACCGGCTGATCGCGAAAGCGGACCTGCCGGGACTCAAGATGGAAGACGTGAAGGTCCAAATCGTCGAGGGATACCTCACGATTTCGGGCGAGCGAAAACACGAGACCGAAGAGACGAAGGAGAACGTCTACCGCTGCGAGCGTGAATACGGGAGCTTCTCCCGCGCGATTCCGCTTCCTGAGGGTGTGAACATCGACAACGTGAGGGCGACGTTCGACAACGGCGTGCTCGAAGTGACGGTGCCGCTGTCGGTACGAGCCGAGGTCAAGCCTCGTAGCGTCGCCATCGAGGAGCCGGTCAAGGCGGGCGCCACGACAGTCAAGGCGGCGTAGTACCGCGAATTGGCTCAACCTGCGGACGACGGCTTCGCAGCCGTCGTCCGCGACCGCCGCGGGCCAGTGCCTCGTCGACGCCGATGGTGGCTGTTGAGCGTCAGGCGGTTCGGACGCCGCGTACAGTCGCTCAGATATCCGTTCTATTGAACGTCGCTTGGTTTCGTAGACTTCAATTGTTTCATGGTGTTTCGCGCGTCTTCCATGAATTGCATTTGAGCCAGGTTCGTGCTCAGCGCGTCAGCTGTGGCAGCGACTGCCGCAATGGTAGCGTCGCGAGCCTCCTCCGCTGCGTGTCGCGCCTCCTCAGCAGCGTGCCGAAGCGCCTCCCGCTCCTCCTCCAGATGCTTCAGGGTCGGCGGTTTCTGGAGGTTCCTTCATGCGCGACAGCGCAGGTCAGACCTCAGGCGCCACGCAACATTGCGTCAATCCTGGATCCAGCAAAGGCATCGCGGAATTCGAGACGCACAGCTCGTGAAAAGGCTTTCTCCAACATCACTGGCGGTGACCGTGATGCGCGGTGTCGGCCAGGTCCTCGTCGACGCCCACGAGCACCATGCCCATCAGGCCGCCGTCGGCATGGTCGAGCACATGGCAGTGGAACATCCAGGCACCCGGCCGATCCTCGTCGAAGCGGACGGCGATCTTCCGTGACTGCTTGAACGGCACGTCCACGGTGTCTTTCCAGGCCATCGGGCGCACGGGCTGCCCCTTGTCATCGAGCACCTGGAAGAAGAACCCATGAAGGTGAAACGGGTGCGACCAGGGCGTCTGGTTCACGAGATTCCAGACTTGCGTTTCGCCCGGTCGCGCCGTGAACGACTTGTGCTTCTGAAACGGCACCCCGTTGATGCCGTATTCGAACTCGCCCTTCTCGTTCTGCGCGAGCGTCAGCTCCACCAGCACCTCTTTCGCGCCGGTGATGTCGATCGGCGGGATCGTCACCGACGGGATCGCGGGCAGGGCGGTCGACGCCGATCCCGGCTCCTCGAGCGCGATGTCGAACAGCGGCCCGAGGGGCACTCGGGCCTCGACGCTGCCGTAGCCGCGGTTGAAGAGCCGCCAGTCGACGACGAGCGTTTCGCCCGGCTCGCCCGGAGGCGTGAAGATCGCGTCTACCCGCTCGCCAGGGGCGATCACCAGCGTCTCGCTCAGCACCGTTCCTCCCTGCAGGCCGCCATCGACGCCGATCGTCGTGAAGCGAGGTCCCGTTGGATCCACCTCGATGTAGCGGCTCTTCGCGGCATTGACGATGCGGAAGCGCAGCGGGACGCCGGCGCGGGCACGCATGGTCGGCCGCTCACGGCCGTTGACGAGGATGCGGTTCCCTTCGCGACCGAAGGCCATGCCGGTACTGCCGCCGGACTCGGGATCCGCGGGCCGTCCCTTCTCGTCGATCTCGATGTCGCTCAGGACCATCAGCACTTCGTCGAGATCGGCGAGCGACGCCTCTCCCCTGGGGTCCTCCACGAGCAGCGCGCCATAGAGACCGAACCCCACCTGCGCCGCCGACATGATGTGCGGGTGATACCAGTAGAGCCCCGCATCGGGCACGACGAAGTCGTAGGTGAAGGTGCCGCCTGGTTCGACGTCGGGCTGCGACACGCCGGGCACGCCATCCATCTCGATCGGAATCCGGAGCCCGTGCCAGTGCACGGTCGTCGGCTGCCGCAGCTTGTTGGTGAAGTGAACGATCAGACGATCGCCGACACGCACGCGAATCAGCGGCCCCGGCAGGCCGCCGTTGTAGGTCCAGGCCTCGATGCGAACCCCGTCGGCGATCTCGACCTCCGCCACGCGTGCCTCGAGG
>CAZFAT010000091.1:0-3576 GCA_964517075.1 uncultured Solibacteraceae bacterium | reverse complement strand
CGCAGCACGCCGACGAGCGCGACGCTGTCTTGCGGGTCCGCCAAAGCGAGGAGCAGGTCGGCCACCTCGCGCACCTCGCGCGACTCGCCGAACGCCCCGGCGCCGCTGACCTCGATCGGAATCTGCAGCGCTTCGAGCGCGCGGGCGTACGGCTGCAGCCGCTTCTTCTTGCGCGTGAGGATGAGGAAGTCGCGCCAGCCGCGCCTGCCGGCATCGACCTCGCCGCGAATGTAGCGCGCGATGCGCGCGGCTTCTTCCTCGATGACGTCGCCGCTGTTCACGGTCGCGGGTATCGTCAATCCGTACACGGCGGGCCGATCCGCCGCATCCCGTTTCGCCACGAGCGGCGCGAACTTCGGCTGCCACGGATTCGGCTCGGCGGGGAACGTCTGCTCGAAGACGCGATTCGCCCAGTCGCAGAGCGCCGGCACGGAGCGGAAGTTGGTGGTCAGCGCCACGATGCCTGATCCATCGGGGCCGGCCAGGTGCGCACGGACGTCGTTGTAGATGGAGATGTCGGCGCGGCGGAAGCGGTAGATGGACTGCTTGGGATCGCCCACGACGAACAACGTGCGGGCGGGGGCCCCGGCCGGAGCGGCGCCGCGGCCCTCGAGCGACAGCATGATCTCGGCTTGAATCGGGTCGGTGTCCTGGAACTCGTCCACGAAGATGTGTCGGTATTTCTGCTGCAGCGCCTCGCGGACCGCCGCGTTCTCCCGCAGCACCCGCGCCGTGAGCAGCAGCAAATCATTGAAACTGAGGACGTCGCGGCGACGCCGCTCGGCCGCGCCAACCGCCCGCGCCCGCGTCAGCACGCGAATGCACGGCGCGTAGAGATACTGGCGCCACGCCGTAAGGTAAGGCTCGACGACCTCCGAGCGGAACGCCTCGTGCCAGGCTTTGACCTGCAGCGCGACCGCCCTGGACGGCCAGCGGTTCTGCGTGACGTCGGGCGTGAACTTCCAGCAACCGACCAACTCGGCCAGCCGCGCCGGTGTGCGCCGCGCCGGCGTCGCAAACCGCCAGTGGCGCCGGAATTCGGCGGCCGCCTGCTGGGTCTTGCACGTGGTCCCCTCCGCGATCCCCTGCGACAGGTGGCGCTCGATGTCAGTCCAGAATTTCTCGAGTGCCGTCCACACCTTCGACCCATCTGGCGGCGGCACCTCCTCCGCCGTGAACGCCACATCCTCGTGCAGACACACCACCTCGAACGCGTCGTCCAGGTCCCTGGCCTGGATGCCGGCGTCGGACAGCAGCGCGAGGTCCGCATCGCCCGTCGCGCGTGCCGCCGACCGGTAGTCGCGCCAGCTCTGCCGACGAAGCAGCCGATCCTCGACGTCGTCCAGCTCGGTGAATCCTGGCGAGACGCCGGCCTCGACGGGACGCTCGCGCAGAAGGCGTGCGCAGAAGGCATGGATCGTGCCGGCGAAGAATCGCTCGAGATTGGAGAGCGCGCTGCGCAGGCGATCCGCACGGCCATCCGGCACCCGTTCCCTTCCGGGCTCGTCGGTCCGCTTCAGCTCTTCTTCGAGCGCGAGCTGAAACCGGCCGCGCAATTCCGCAGCGGCTTTGCGGGTGAAGGTCACGGCGGCCATGTGCCCGACCAGGTAGTCGCCGCTGGCGATGCCGGCGGCCATGCGCGCGGCCATCTCGTGCGTCTTGCCTGAGCCGGCGCCAGCTTCGACGATCACACTACGGCCCAGCTCGGTGACGATGCGCTCGCGGGCGGGCCGATCGGCGAGGGGCTTATGCATGGCCCGCCAGCTTGTGACACGGAGAGAGGCGCGCGTCGCCCTGCTTGGCCTTGGCCTGCGTGTGCGCGGCGGCGCCACACGCGACGCCGTAGTCGCAGAACTTGCAGTCACTCTCGTGGCGCGTGTGGATGAAGAGCCCGGACGTGATGACGTCGCGCAGGTCAGCGAGCACCTGCCCGACCGTGGCGGCCGACTGCGCCGGGATGCGCTTCCGTTCGAGCCGCCCCTTGGTGCTGGAGAAGTAGTACTGCGCGCCCGCGATCGCCGGCGTTGGCGTGCGCCGTTTCAGCAGTTCGAGCGCGGCGAGGCCGTAGAGCGCGTGCTGCAGGCGACGGCCGCCGGCGAACGTGCCCTTCCAGTCGTCCGCCCAGTAGCCGCCGGTCTTGTAGTCGAGAATCTCGAAGGTCCCATCGGCCAGTTCGTCGATCCGATCGACGCGACCGGCCACACGGAAGGTCAATCCGCCGGCACGAATGGTGACCGGCGTCGCCATCGACAGCGGCTCGGCATCGTCGTCACCACGCGGCCGGCCGAAACCGACCTCGAGGGCCACGGGCGTCCGCGCCGCCGCCGTGTCGGCCTCGGTCGCGACGAACAGATCGAGATCGGCGAGGAAGTCGCGCGACTCGCGCTCCTTCACGTCGGCCGACGGCGCCGGCATCTCCTGGTCGAGTCTGGCGAGCGTCTCCTGGCCACGCGCCTGCAACCAGGCGGCGTCCTCGGCCAGCGACGGTTTGCGCCGGGCCTCGCGGCAGCGCCGCAGCAGGCTGGCATACAGGTCGTGGAGGAGCGACCCCCGGATCAGCGGGTTCAGCCAGAGGTCGTGATCGCGTTCGCCGGTCTCGATCGCATCCACCTTGAGTCCGCGCCGCAGGAAATACCGGAACGCACATTTCGCGGCCTCCTCGAGCTGCGTGGGCGAGACGACGACGTCGGGACCGCAGGGATCGAGGACGGGCCCGGCGGCCGGGACATCGCCGTCGAATTCGGTGAACGCACTCGACGCGCGGGCGTTGTCAGCCTGAACGCCGGCGGCCAGCGACGGGAACCGCTCGAGCACACCCGCGCGGCCGGCCTCCGCGCCGGCAATAACCACCGATCGCAGCCACCATCGGCCCGGCCCGAGCGCCTGGTCAGCCGACGCCGGCACGCAGGAAACGGGGGGCCCGAGATGGTGATGGAGGTCGCGGTAGGACTTTGATGGGTCGCCCGTGCTGACACGATACATGTGCAGCATGACCCAGGACGCGTAGCTTTCACGGAACTGGCGCAGGTCCCGGCACGAGTAGCTGAGGCACATCTCCACAGCTGGCGTGGCGGCGATGGCCATCATCCTGCCGACGGCGGCGTGGACGGCTTCATCGACGACGTCGGCCGACAGCCGGAGGCCAGGATGAATGCGCGCGCGCTCGTCGTCCAACAGGATGGGGTCCTCGAAGGCCGACGGGAACACGCGTCCTTCCTCGAGGCCGACGACGAACACCAGCGGACGGCCGGCAAGACCGGCCTCGCTGAGCAGCGAGACGTGGAGATGCCCGGGCCGCGGCCGATCGGCGCCGACGCTGAGGCCCTCGACGCGTTCGCGAATGAAGCGCAACGCCTGTGGCAGCGGGCAGCGGAAGGGGCCGAGCGCGGCCAGCTCGCCAATGGCCCGGTCGAGGCGCGTCACGGCCGCGTGGTCGAGCGCGCTCGTCCGCGCCGCCATGTTCGTGACGAACGTGCGGGCGCATTCGACCAGATCGCCGAGGGTGATGCGCGTGTCGGCGTCGGGAACGGGCACCGAGGCGATCACGCCGGCGATCCAGCCGGCGAGCGACTCGGC
>CAZFAT010000090.1:0-7163 GCA_964517075.1 uncultured Solibacteraceae bacterium | reverse complement strand
ACCGGGTGCGTCGGGGAGGCGAACCGGGGACCGTTCCAGGTCCTGTGGCGACGGCCATCGCCGCAGCCAGCACATGGCTCATTCGATAAGTTCCGGACTGAAGGCGCAGGTACTGGTTGGCATAACCGACTTCGAGTGCCGCCTACCGCGTCAGGGCGCCCAGGATTCCCGCGAAGATGCGGTCCTGATCGAACCCCCGCGTTACACGCGCCATCGAGCGCGAATGAGCCATCACTTTGTCGCCGACGAACCCGGTGAAGCGGCTCGTGGCCGAGAGCGGCCGGCTCAGGCGCGACGTGAGGTCGCGGATCAGCGTCCCGCGTCCGCTGATCGAGTCGGCGGTGTCCAGCCCGTCACGCATTCTGAACTGCGAGTCGAACGACCACCGCCAGGGCGAGTCGGCGCCCGTGCCGCCCTGGACGACGAGTCCCGACCAGACGCGGGCATCAGTGACGGTCTGACCGAAGGTGGGCGCCGGCGAACCGGCGAGCAGACCCACCATGGCGGAACGCAGACAGAGCCTCATCACCTTCGTCATGGCATGAAGGTTTCGAGGGCAGAGTAATCGTTGCGGGTGGCGCCGGACAGTGGAGCCAGCTCATCATGACTCAAGTTCGACCTCGATTAGCGCATCAGCCTCCACGCCGTACGGCCCCTGCGAGACCTCTCCGTCGGTTCCGACCACCAGCGAATTGCCGATGCACAGCCGACCCTCCCACGGGCCTGCCGTGATCGGCCCCACGTTGCTGCAGCCGGCGATGACGACGCCGGCATCGCGGCAGACGGCACCGTAGTTGTCGAGCCACAGGCCGCCGTAGGGGTCGCGGGCGTTGTCGTGATCGGCCGGCACGGCCCAGGCGCACGGTGAGAGGATCAGCGACGCGCCCATCGCGGCGAGCGTGCGGCTGATGATCTGACCGGGCGCGAAGCCGTCGGCGCAGATCATCAGACCGATGCGTCCCCACGGGGTGTCCGCCACGCCGAGGCGGTCACCGGTGGCGTACAGCTCGCGCGCGAAGTCCAGCTCGTGGATCTTCCGATGGTGCAGCACCACACGCCCGCGCGGATCGACGAGCACCGCGGCGTTGAAGAGCCGGTCCCCCGATCGTTCGACGAGGCCGGCACAGACGAACAGTTGGTGGCGCGTCGCCGCGGCCATCAGGCGCTGGCATGCGCCGCCGTCCGGAATGGGCGCCGCGAGCTCGTGCGCCGACGGGTGCGTCCACCCGAGATCGAGGCACTCGGGCAGGAGCACGATGTCCGCGCCGCGGGCGGCGGCCTCGCCGATTCGCTGCTCGGCGCGCGCAAGATTGCCGGCCGGCCGGCCGGGCTCGACGAGCATCTGGGCGAGGACGAGTCTCACGGGCGCGTGGCGATTGTACCGGCGTGGCGGCGTCGTGTGCGGGCGGGGGATTGCGGCCACGGTGCTGTGATAGCCTCCGTTTTCCAGCGCGATGAGATTGGTCCCTTCACTCGGGCGCCGAATCGGCCAGGCCGTCGGGCTCGTCGTGGCGTTCCTCCTCGCGGTCCTCTTCGCGGTGCCGGCCGCGCAAACGCCTGGCGCCGCGCGATACCGCACCTACGACGAGTTGACGGCCGAGCTCCGCGCGCTGGCGAAGAGCCACGCCAGTCTCGTCCGTCTCGTGGATCTTGGGCGCAGTCATGAAGGCCGGTCGGTCTGGGCCGTGGAGATCGCGAACGCGGCCGCGGGCACCACGCCGCCTGACGCCCGGCCGGCGCTGTTCGTGGCCGCGAACTTCGAGGGCGATCAGATCGTCGGCAGCGAGCTCGCCCTCCACCTCGCCCGCCATCTCGCGACCTCGTACGCCACCAGCGCCGAGGTGAAGCGCGTCCTGGACGAACATGCGGTCTACATCGTGCCTCGCGTCAACCCTGACGGCGCCGAGCGCATGTTCGACAAGGTGAAGTCGTTCCGCCGGACGAACGCACGGGCCACCGACGCCGACAACGACGGGCGCGTCAATGAGGATGGGCCCGACGATCTCAATGGCGATGGGTTCATCAGCCTCATGCGTGTTCGCGACCAGAAGGGGCCGTACATGCTGCATCGCGAGGACCCGCGCCTGCTGGCGCGCGCCGACGCGTCGCGCGGGGAAGCCGGGGGCTGGAGCGTGTATTGGGAAGGCGTGGACAACGACGGTGATGGTTTCCTCAACGAGGATGGTCCCGGCGGCGTCGATCTCAATCGCAATTTCCAGCATCGCTATCCGTACTACGCGGCCGATGCCGGGCCGCACATGGTGAGCGAGCCCGAAGCCCGCGCGGTGATGGACTACATCCTCACGCGGCGCAACGTGGCCGCGATGCTCACGTTTGGCGCGAGCGACAGCCTCATCACCGCGCCGACCCGGCAGGGTGCGCTCGGATCGCCCAATGTCCTGGACCTGCTGGCGTTCGCGGATCAAAGCATCGCGGGCGCGCGCGAGGTCGGCCAGTTCAGCGGCGGCGCCGGTCCCGGCGTCACGGGCGGCGGCCGGGGTGGGGGCGGCGCCCCGCAGACACGCCCGCCCGGCCAGCAGGCGCCGCGCCCGCCGGCCACGACGGTGAACGGTGACGACGTGGAGTACTTCCGCACGGTGAGCGATCGGTATCGCGCCCTGACCGGCATCGGCGCGGCACCCGTGACCCGCGCGCCGGCCGGCGCCTTCTTCGAGTACGGCTACTACCAGTTCGGAGTGCCGTCGTTCTCCACGCCAGGGTGGGGTCTGGAGCCGGCGCCACCTGGACAGCCCGGCGCGTCCGGCGGCGACACGTCTCAGGACGCGGCCCCGTCGCAGGCCGCCGAGCCGGCCGCACCGGGCGGCCGCGGAGGACGTCGGGGCGGTGGACCTCCCGCACCGGCGGGCCGCGGAGGTCGTCAGGGCGGAGCATCGGCGGGCGCCCAGGGCGGCGACGAGGCGTCGGGCAGCGCGGCATTCGATCGCCGCCTCGTTCAGGGTGTGAGTGACGGCTTCCTGGCGTGGACGCCGTTCACACACCCCACGCTCGGTGCCGTCGAGATTGGCGGCTTCAAACCGTACGCGATCGTCAATCCGCCCGCCGGACGGATCGACGGGCTCGGAAGATCGCACGCCGAGTTCGCGATCTATCTGACTTCGCTGTTCCCAAAGATCGGCGTGGCGGAACTGACGGCCGATCCGCTCGGCGCGGGCCTGTATCGGGTCAAGGCGGAAGTCGCGAACACGGGCTACCTGCCGACGGCCACCGCGCATGGCGTCACCTCGCGGTCGGTGGCCCCCGTCATGGTCCAGCTCGATGTCGCCCCCGACGCGATTGTCTCCGGCGATCCCAAGACCAACTTCATTGCCGCGCTCGCCGGTTCGGGCCGGCGCCAGGCGTATCAGTGGATCGTGCGCGCGAAGCCCGGCCAGCCGCTGGTGCTGACGGTCGTCTCGCAGAAGGGCGGACGCGCCGAACGCTCGGTGACCCTCAAATGACGCGCATGCTGGTTCGTTCCCTCGTGGCGCTTGCCCTGGCGGCCATTACGTCGGGCGTGCCCGCCCGGGCCCAATCGCCGGCAACGTCGGCGGCCAGTGGGTCCGATCCGCACTTCAAGGTTCGGCTGGACTTCAATCGCTGGCACGACACCGACGAAATCAAAGCCGACCTGCTCCGCCTCGAGAAGGCCTGGCCGAAGTTCCTGAAGTACTCGTCCATCGGCCGCAGTCACGCCGGCAAGGACATCATGTTGATGACGATCAACAACCCCGACACGGGGCCCGAGATGTCCAAGCCCGCGATGTACATCGAAGCCAACGTTCACGGCAACGAGATCCAGGGTGGGGAGGTCGCGCTCTACACGGTCTGGTATCTGATGGAGCACTACGCCCGGATCCCGCGCATCAAGAGTCTTGTGGACGAGCGCGTCTTCTACATCGTGCCCACCGTCAATCCGGACGGCCGCGACCACTTCCTGAAGGGCACCGGCGCTGGCGCGCGCACGGGCCACGTCCCGGTCGACGACGACAACGACGGCGTGGCGGATGAAGACGACGTGGACGATCTGAACGGGAACGGCGTTATCGAGCAGATCCGCAAGCATGTCCCCGGCCAGGGCAACATGCGTGTGAGCGCGCACGACCGGCGGCTGATGGAAGCGGTGCCGCCGGGGGAGACGGGCGACTGGGTGCTGCTCGGGACCGAGGGCCAAGACAACGACGGCGACGGCCGGGTGACTGAGGATGCGGTGGGCGGCTACGATCCCAACCGCAACTGGGCGTCGAACTGGCAGCCCAACTACATCCAGGGAGGGTCGATGAACTACCCGTTCCAGCTGCCGGAGGCGCGCGCCGTCAACGACTTCCTGATGGCGCACCCCAACATCGCCGGTGTGCAGTCATACCACAACAGTGGCGGCATGATCCTCCGCGGGCCTGGGGCGGAGTGGCAGGGCGAGTACCCGCGCGCGGACCTCTCCGTGTACGACGAACTCGGACGTCAAGGCGAGCGGATGCTGCCGTACTACCGCTACCTCGTGATCTGGAGCGGCCTCTACACCGTGCACGGCGGATTCATCGACTGGACCAACGACGGGCTCGGCATGCTCTCGTTTTCCAACGAGCTCTGGAACGGCGGGCAGTACTTCAACAGCCCGGACCTGCAGGAGCAGCAGCGCAATTCCGAGAGTCCGATCGCGCCGCGCACGGCGCCGCTCCACTTCGACGACTATCTGGAGTTCGGCGACCAGTTCGTCGAGTGGGCGCCCTACGACCACCCGCAGTTCGGCCGGGTCGAGATGGGCGGGTGGAAGAAGACGCAGGGGCGCGTGCCGCCGCGCTTCATGAACGAGGAGCTGTGCCATCGCAACATGGCCTTCTCGCTCTATCAGGCGGACGAGATGCCGCAGATGAAGGCGGGCGAGACCTGGGTGGAACCGCTCGGCGGCGGCGTCTCCCGCGTGCGCGTGGAGCTGAAGAACGCCAGGCTCACGCCCACGATTCTCGCCAAGGCCGCCGACAACCACGTCGTCCGGCCCGACCTGCTGACGGCCGGCGGACGCGGTCTCGAGTTGCTCTCCGCCGGCTGGGTGCGCGATCGCTTCCGCCCCGGCAGCACGCAGTTGATCGATCAGAAGGATCTGTCGCGGATTCTCGTCCGCAACGGTCATCCCGGGCGGACGACGCGCATCATCGAATACCTCGTGAAGGGCACGGGCGTGCTGACGGTCGCCTACGACAGCCTCAAGGGCGGACGTGCGACGGCGTCCGTGACGGTGCGCTGACCGGTCACCGGTTACAGTCGCGCACTTTCTTCTGCAGGAGCGTAACGTCAGGGTTCGCGTCGCAGCGGCGTCCGGCTCCCGCGCGGACGAGGGAATAACGCCCGCGGGCGTGCTGCGCGTGCGCCCGCTGGCGTGTCTTTTGCGTTCGCTCGGCGAGCGCGCTTCCTGAACGATGCTGGCTCCCCGTTCCTGTGGTCGTGCCATGGTCGCGGCGGTGGTGGTGGCCATCCTGCTGCCAGCCCCGCCGCGACCTCTCGCCAAGTCCGCCGACTCCGCCCCCCCGCTGCCCGCCCCGTCCGGATCCGTCGTGACCGTCTCGACGGTCGCCGCGCTTCAGGCGGCCGTGGCGTCGCTCACGTCGAACCGGACGATCGTCATCGCCCCGGGGACGTATCAACTCACCAGCACGCTCTTCATCAACGGCACGTTCGGGAACGTGACAATCCGGGGCGCCACGAACAATCGCGACGACGTGGTGATCGTGGGACGCGGCATGGGCGTGCCCGACGGCAGTGTGCCGTTCGGCATCTGGACGGGCGGCAACGTCACGAACCTGACCATCGCGAATCTGACCATCCGGGACATCTATCAGCACCCGATCATGTTCAATGCGGGCACCGAGTCGCCGCGGGTCTACAACGTGCGGGTCGTCAACGCGGGTGAGCAGTTCCTGAAGGCGAATCCCGACGGGTCGGGCGGGGGCGTCGACAATGGCGTCGTCGAGTACTCCGTGTTCGAGTACACGAACACGGCGCCCAGCGACTACACGAATGCCGTGGACGTCCACAGGGGGCGCGACTGGATCATCCGTCACAACCTGTTCCGTCGCATTCGCGCGCCGCAGGGGCAGCTTGCGGGCCCGGCGATTCTCATGTGGAACGGATCGAGCGGCACCCGGGCCGACGGCAATACCTTCGTGGATTGCCATCGCGAGATTGCGTTCGGGCTCATTCAGCGGACACCGGACGATCACACGGGCGGCGTCATCAGCAACAATTTCATTGTCAGGAACGCCGGGATGGGCGGGGACGTGGCCATCGGCGTCTTCGATTCGCCCGGCACGAAGGTCGTCCACAACACCGTGCTGTTGCGCGGCCAGTATCCGAATGCCGTTGAGTACCGGTTCCCCGACACGACCGGTGCGACCATCCTCAACAATCTCGGCGATCGCGGCGCCCAGGCGCGCGACGGCGCCAGTGGAATCGTTCAGGGCAACGTCTGGACGGCGCAGCCGGGCTGGTTCGTCGATCCGCTCGGCGCCGACCTGCATCTGCAGCCCGGCGCGAGCCTGGCCATCGACCAGGCCGTGCCGACGAGCGACGCACCGGTGGACTGGGACGGTGATGCGCGCACGGGCGGCGCCCCCGACGTGGGCGCGGACGAGCGGACGGCCGCGGTGCCGTCCCCATCGCCGTTGCCGTCCCCGCCGGGGCCCTCGCCTCCCGCACCGCCTCCGCCCCCGCCGCCCGAACCCCCTCCCTCCACCCCTCCGGCGCCCGAACCGGGACCGCCCTTCGGACCTGCACCGCCCTCGACTGGTGCCGCCGGTCCCGACGACGACGATCACGCGCCGCGGCGACGCGCGAGCCAGAGCACTTCATCCGGCCGCGTCGCTCGTCGCCGCGCTCAAGACGAGTTCGTGGAGGGATCCGGCCAGATTCGGAGTCACGAAGCGGCCATCGGAATGCCGATCTGGATCATTCAGGTGGGAACCCGGTACTTCGAGATCCGCGACGGCCTCGACGCGGTTTATCAGGTGGACGGCATGGCCGTGCGGTTCGAAGGTCGTGTGGACCCGACTCGAGCGGCCGTTTTCGCGCGGGGACAGGTGCTCGAGCTCATCACGGTTGGGCCCGATCAATAACCCAATCAATAACCCGATCAATAACCCAATCAATAACCCGATCAATAACCCAATAGC
>CAZFAT010000089.1:0-3383 GCA_964517075.1 uncultured Solibacteraceae bacterium | reverse complement strand
CGGACACCTGCCGTTCCTCGAAGCGCCCGAGGCGTTCGCCACGATCGTCAGGGCATTCGTGGCGGATCTGGAACCCGCCTGACAGACGGAAGCGGAAGCGGGGCTCCGGCCCCCGCGAGCGAGCGAGTCAGGGGTTCGGGGGGCGACCGTCCCCCGCGCGTTCCGGCGCGCCACAGGCGCGCCCCGCCGGAGCGGAGCGGGGCGTTGGGGCCCCCGCGAGCGACGGCGCGAGGGGGTCCGGGGGACGAATGTCCCCCGGCCTATATTCGATTGAATCGTTCGATTGCCTTCGTGAGCGACTTGAACTCGCGGATGAACGGAAACATGCCCGCTTCGCGTTCGTCGATTTCCTGCGCGCGCTTCAGGATCTCGGCGGCCCGCTCGTGCGGCACCACGACGATCCCGTCCTCGTCGGCGACGATGATGTCGCCGGCGCGCACGACGACCCCGGCGCAGGTCACCGGCACGTTTCTTCCGACTGTCGCGTAGTGGCCGACCGCAGTCCGCGGTGACGACGAGCGGGCGTACACGGTGAGCCCCATGCGCCGGACGTCCCAGATATCCCGAATCGCGCCGTCCAGGACCATGCCGGCCATGCCTCGTTCCTTCGCGGCCGTGGCCATCAGATTGCCCATGGCCGCGATCTCGAGGCCGTCCGCGCCTTCCATCACGATGACGCCGACCTCGCCCGGCAGCGCGTTGTCGATCATCTCGACCGAGTGCTTCGTCGACAGCGCCGGCGTGGCCTGGTCGGGCGGCGCGGGCTTGACGAGCGACGTCACCGCGCGGCCCACCATCGACTGGCCCGTCACCAGCGTCATGTCGTGCCTCATCGTCCCGTTCACGCCGGTGACGAGCTCGACGGCATCCGATACCGACGCCGGATACGTCTTCTTGAATCCCGCGATGAGCGGATCGTCAGGGACCGCGGGCGCGGCCGTCGGCGGCGGCGCCGCAGCGGACGCAGGCGCCTCAGTCACCGTTGACGCTGGCGGCGCCGCCTGGCCGCAGGCCGCGGCCGACAGGGCCAGCAGGACGACGCAAACGACTGACCGTCGAACTGCGAATTTCACACGCCGAATAGAGGAGCTGCGCCAATGTGTTCCCATGTCCGTCGTCCTGTCAGATGTAGGCGATGCAGTCGATCTCGACCAGTCCGCCGTCCGGCATGACCACGCCGCCGATCGTCGTGCGCACCGGTGGATCGACGGGAAACCGCGGACGGTAGACCTCATTCATCCCCTCGAACAGCTTGATGTCCGAGAGGTACACATTGACCTTGAGCACCCGGTCCATGGACGACCCGGCGGCCTTGAGCGACTCCTCGATCTGATCGAGCACGCGCGCGGCCTGGACCTTGATGTCGCCCTTGAAGCCGACGCCGACGCCCTTGCCTGATACGAACACCAGGTTGCCGTAGGACAGTTCGGAACTGTACGGCGGCGCCGGCGTCGTCGTGGGCCGGCGGTAAATACGCTTGCCCTGCGATGGCGCGCCGGCGGACTGCCGGGCAGCGACCGGCGCGCCCAGTGCGAGCGCCGGCAGCGCACCTGTCAGGAATGCTCGACGAGCGGACTTCGCCATGGTCACCTTTCAGAAAAGTCAGAAGTGTGAAGCCAGAAGTGAGAAGTTTTCGAGGTTGCCAAGTTCTTCAGCAACCTCCTACCCCCGCCCTGCCCCTCGGCGCCTCGCCGTCCACGTCGCGCCCAGATACTCGCCCAGATCGAGCGTCCCTGCGATCGTGTCGCCAGCCACTTTGCCGGTGAATCGGAACGGGGCGGTGTCGCCGCGAGCGGCCAGGTTGCTCGAGAGCGTGACGGTGTCGCCGTTGATCGTCCCGGTGATGTCGCGCGTGGCGAACTCGCCCTGGTGGCTGCCCGTCAGCCGGTTGCCGGCCTGCAGCAACTGAAACCCGTGGGTGCGCCTGCTCGCGACGAATTGCACCTCGACCTGCCAGGCGCCCGACACATCCGCCGCCGGCTCGGCGACCGGCTCGGCCGGCTTCAGCGTGCGTGGCGCCGACAGGATCTGAAACAACCGCTCCGCGATGATCTTGTCGTCGCCGGGCGCGAGGGTGTGCGGGTTGATCGAGAGGCTGGTGTCGCCCGCCGGAGCCGGCTGCGCCGGGCCGCCTTGTCCGCCGCCCGCTGACCCGCCGCCCTGCCCGCCGCCACGCCGGCCCCCGCCTCGTCCGCCGCCGCCGCCGACGCCGGTGCTGCCGGCCACGACGATGCGCGGTTCCGTGGTGTCGAGGATGCGGGCGACCTCGGTGCCGGTGATGCCCAGCTTCTGCGACTCCCAGCGGATCGTGAGATTCGACGCGCGATTATTGCGGCTCTCCTGCTCGGGCCGCACCGTCGTGACGACCCCGGGAATCTTGTTCACGCGATTGGCGATCAGCTCGAGGCGCGCGATCCAGTCCTTCGACACAACGGCGTGATCGCGCTTCACCCAGCTGTCCACCGCGACGACCATCGCGACGATCTCTTCGCGGCCGACTTTCATGCTGCGCGAGTAGCCGTGATGCGGCGCGCTGTGCACCCAGGCGGCCTCGCAGAGATCCTTTCGTCCGAGGAGGATGCCCGCGCTCTGCGGCCCGCGAATGGCCTTGCCGCCGCTGTAGCAGACGAGGGTCGCGCCGCGCGCGAGGTGCACGTTCGGTTGCACGGTGAGGACCTCCGCCGCGGCGTCCACCAGTACGGGCACGTTGTGCGTCTTGGCGACCGCGCTAATGGCCTCGGTCGACATCGGGCCCGTCTCGGTCGAGTTGTCGGCCATCAGGTAGATCATCGCGGTCCGTGGACCGAGCGCCAGCTGCAGCGAGTCGATCGAATCGACCTCGACGATCTTGACGCCGAGCGCGCGGATGGCCGAGTCGTATTGATTGCGCGAGGACGTGGGGATGATGACTTCGTCTTTGGGAAACCCGCGCAAGTCCGGGATGCGCACGTGCATCTCGGGATTGCCGCCGGCGAGGCACGCGGCCGTTGCGTGCGACATCGCCGCCGCGCAGCCCGCGCTCACCATCCCCCACTCGGCGCCCGTCAACTCGGCGAGGTGCTTGCCTGCCGCCGCCGCGAGTTCGTCCAGGTGCGCGTGCTGCTGGTTGGCCAGCGTCTTGGCGGCCTGCACCTCCGGCAGCTCGATGTTGCCGCCGAGGATCGTGAACGTGCCGCGCGCGTTGATCAGCGGGCGGACGCCGAGCGCCTGATACGGGTTGGCGGTGGGAGCGACAGCCGCCGCCCGCTGCGCGGCCGTCTGGACCCCGTCGGCGGCCGACGCGCCCCGCGACGACAGCCACCCGCTGCCGCCGAGGAATCCGGCGAGCCCCAGGAGACGACGTCGGGTGAGACCGTGCAGAGACGTCCGGTCGTGCGGCGCTG
>CAZFAT010000088.1:0-4371 GCA_964517075.1 uncultured Solibacteraceae bacterium | reverse complement strand
CCGGATCACCGGAGGCGCCGTCCGCTCCCGCGCCGGGCGCGTCGAGCGGTGGAAACACCCAACAGATCGGTGTTTCAGAACCTCTCGCCCCGACCAAACTCACCTACTTTCGGACCGAGTTCGAACACGCCCGGCGTAACGTTGTGGCGTGAAGGGCCAGGATGAAGGCGAGGAGTTCGACCAGCCGGGGCCTCTCGAGGCCAGCTTCGAAGACGCCATGATGGAGATCTACGAGCGCGCCGGGCGGGAGGTCGGGTACTGGGCGACGCGCTATCTGCAGATGCTCCGCAGGCTCGGTGGCGTCGCGACAGCCCGAAGACTCCTCGGTGCAAACGCCACATCCGAGGGCTATGCGCACCTTCAGGAAGCCGGCCGACTCGACCTCACCGTAGAGGCTTACGTCCTCCGTCCCGAGTTCCAGCCGCTCTTCAGCCGCGCCGAGCTTGACCGTGTACGGGACCGGCTTGATGCGTTCGGACGGATGATGGAGGACCCGGATGGGATCGAGGTCGACCCCGCCCTGGTCATCGTGCTCGATGAGGCTGGGCGCGCGTCCCCAAGCGAGCGGGTCGAACGGTACCGGGATAAAGTCGCGGCATATGGCGCCCGCGATCCCCGCGATGATCGGCTGGGTCCGATCCGGCCACTCGCCCGGCTTCGCCATCGCCGTCATCGAAGCGATTGGCGTGAGCGGAAGCAAACCCAGGGCCTTGCGTGCCTTGATGCGGCTTCGAGCCTTGGCCCCGGCCTGGTTGGCGGTCGTGGACAACGCGATCGAGAGGATTGGCAAGGCTGGCAAGGGTTAGGTGGCGCCTCCGTCGCTCGAGGATCTCGGTCGCGTGTGGTGATGCGGATACGGATCGTCCGCTCGCGAGGCACCCGTCACGAAATGGGTCACCTTCATGGCGCGAAGCCGGGCTAACTGGCCGAATTCTCCTCACGCGCCGCGACCCAGACGCTGGTCGCGAATTCCCTGACCCGCTGGACAGTACGGAGCGCTTCTCCCGGGTCGGGCTCGACATCAAGGAGGGTCCGACCGTGGGCCAGATCGTCTCGAATCCGTTGAAGGACCTTCGCCCACGCTTCGAACGACCCGTAGGCCGGGCTGAATGGCCCCCGTGTCGTCACGGAAGTAGTAGGGCGACGCCTCGACCGTGACGAGGCGCACCCCGCAGGCCGGGCAGTAGCGGATCACAGCCGGTCCGCCGGGCTCCTGTAGGCCGCCCGTGCGCGCTCGTCGGCCATGCTCGCACCATAGCGACGGAGCATCTGCGGTGAACGCCAGCCGGCGAGCCGTTGAAGGTCGCCTTCCTGGCCGCCGTCAGCAAGGTACTCGTGGGCGAAGGTGTGCCGAAGCTGGTGCGGATGCAGCCGAGGGAGGCCAGCGGTCACGCAGCGCCTGGCAATGATCTGGGCGAACGCGGAGCCTGTCAGCGGTCCGTCCTGGCCGAGCCAGAGTGCTTCTGAGGTCGCGTGCCGGTGGCCACGCCTGAGCCGCAGATAGCGGTCGAGCGCGATGGCCGTCTTGGCACCAAACCGGACGGCGCGCGTATGGCCGCCCTTGCCGGTCACATAGGCCAGCCGGCCCTTGAGGTCAACGTCATCGACGCGCAACCCGGCGACCTCGCCACGTCGGACGCCGGTATCAAACATGAGCAGCAGGATCGCCGCATCCCGCCGGTCGATGTAGTCGCGGCCCTCTGTCGTCTTGAGCAGCTTGCGGAAATCGTCGGGCGAGATGACCGGGACCGGCGACTCGGGTACCCGCGGCGCCTTCATGCGCTCCATCGGCGAACGGTCGACCTCGTCCTCTTCGAGCGCCCACTTCCAGAACTGCTGCAGCGCCCGGAACTCGAGCGAGAGGGTCGTCGGCTTGACTTCATCCCGGCGGCGGGCGATGTAGGACTCGACATGCTCGCGCTTGACGCCACGAGCGCCGGTCGGCATGCCTGACCGGCGTCAATCCTCCTGTTTCGTGCGTAAACTGACGCGCCTACCACGTCCCCGTAGCTCAGTGGACAGAGCAACCGCCTTCTAAGCGGAAGGTCGCAGGTTCGAATCCTGCCGGGGACGCCAAGGTCTCAGGACGTCGTGGACGGCTCTCTCACGACATCGAGGACGAGTGTAGGCGCGGCTGGTAATCGCGAGCCGGATCGATGACGAGCTCCCGGAGGAGGCGGCCATTCCGCCAGGCGTGGCGATCGACTGCGCCGAAGCGCCTGCCGCGACGTTCCCGCCGGAACCGCCGACTGGCCGAGGTCAGTTGCCCGGGACGCGAACGTCGATCCAGACGAGCCGGTGGTCCGAGCTGGGGAACGGAAAAACCCCGGTGAGCCGGAACAGCGGATCGGCCTGGACCGGCCAGAACACTGCCGCGTCGAGCATCTTGAGGTTGTTCCGCGGCAGGACGTAGTCGGCACGGAGGTTGCCCGGTGCGCCGTCGGCGAAGTCCGCCGTGTCGAACGCGGGGTCGCTCAGGTGGGTCGTGTTGGCGCCGCCCTGAAGCAGTGTCGCCTCGACGGCGCCCGCGCTCGCCGGGGTCAGGCTGACGTTGACCAGGTCGTGCTCCGTGAGCTGCTGGATCGCGCCCGCGATGCTGTCGCCGTCGAGCGGGTCCGAATTCTGGTCGCCGGCAATGACGAACAGCTCACCGGGTTTCAGGCCGCCGCTGCCACCGGCGTCGTCGTAGATGTAGCCGGACGTGAGACCGGGCGTGATGTAGTCCGCCCAGAACCGGATCTCGTCGTAATTGCGCCTCCCGTTGCGGTCCTCCGGACCGTCGAAGACCGGCGGCGTCGGGTGGCTGACGAGGAAGTGCACGGTCCTGCGCCCGACCTGGATCGGCACGTCCCAGTGGCTCTTGCTCGACAGGGGGAAGATCGCCAGCTCCTCCGGCGAGTACCAGTCGGCCGGTGCCGGTGTCGCCGGATCGTCCGGCAGGAGCGCATCCGGCATGTCGCTCCAGAGGAAGTGCTGGAATGTCCGGACCGCTGCGTAGTCGATCGGGTGCTGCGAGAAGACGGCCATCCCGAACTGGCCCTCGAAGTTGCCGAAACCGAGTGCGTCGTCGCCGTACCCGGGTTCGCCGGGGGTATTGACGATCACCCCGTTGTTGTTCAGGTCGAACCCCGACGCAACGCCGGTGTTCGACGGCGCAACGAAGACATACGGGTAGACGATCCCGGCGGCCCCGTTCTGGGGGATCGACAGGTAGTTCTGTTGGAAGGCATTCGCGAGCGCGTTGTCCGGCTCGTAGTCGAACTCGTTGATGAGCAGGATCTCGGGCCGCGTCCGCTGGATGATCTCCGCGACAGCACTCGCCTGGGCGTTGCCCGCGCTCGACAGGTCGGCCAGGGCCTGCCCCGGCGCGTTCCGGTTGAGCGACGCATTGAAGGTCGCAAGCCGGACCGGCTCAGGTTGGGCCGCGGCGACGGCCGACGGCAGCAGGCCAAACGCGAGCGCGAGGCTCAACGGGAGGGTGATCGAACGACGGACCCGGGATCGACGGTCGACGGGCATCAGCCGGCTCCTTCGCGTGGGACTGTGAGCGGAGATGACCATACACCCGGCGCGGCTCGCGGCCAATGCTACGAGAGCCGCCATCCCGGGGTCCGCGCAGGAAAGTACTAGATTCACGGTTCGAATCAGTGCGGGCTCACCATCCCCGATCTGACGACCTGAAACGAATCGCCCGATACCGTCGCCATACTCATTAGGTGCGCCAGATGCGTGCATCACCTTGGGGCGACGTGGACCAGCGGATTCTCGTCGAGCGGGCACGGGGAGGCGATCGCGACGCGTTCGCCGTGCTTGCCCGATCAGCCGCCACGCGCCTGGACGCGGCCGCCCGCCTGATCCTCCTCGACCGCGAGCACGCGCGCGACGCGGTCCAGGAGGCACTCATCCGCGCCTGGCGCGACCTTCCCGGATTGCGCGATCCGGACCGTTTCGATGCCTGGCTCTATCGACTGTTGTCCAACGCCGCGATCGACGAGGCACGCCGCAGGCGACGACGGGTGATCGAGGTCGACATGACCACGATCGACGTCTCGGGCCGCGACGATCCGATCGCGACCTTCGCCGACCGTGACGCGCTCGACCGCGCCCTGGCCAGTCTTTCGCCCGAACATCGGGCGCTGGTCGTCCTGCACTACTACCTCGGGCTGTCGTTGCCCGAGGCAGCGGCAGCCCAGGGCATCTCGCTCGGCGCCGCCAAGTCTCGCTTGCACAGGGCGATCGGAACCCTCCGGCGCTCGTTCGGCGAGACCGTTGACCCAGCCTTGTCGGCAGCCCGTGGAGGCCAGCCATGAACGCTTCCGAGCGCTTCGACCGCGACTTGGGGGACATGATGGCCGAGCTGGCGCAGCCGCG
>CAZFAT010000087.1:0-3066 GCA_964517075.1 uncultured Solibacteraceae bacterium | reverse complement strand
CGGCGATCCAGAACTGGTATCCGGGCGACGCCGAGGGACGCGGCGGCATCGACAACTTCGTGACGAAGCGCGGCCGCGCGATGTCGCACGCGAAGATCACCTGGACGCAGGTCGAAACCGGGTCGGCCATCACGTGGAAGTACCCGAGCTGCATCCTCCAGGGCGACCACTCGGTGGGGGAGTTCTACTCGGTGGCGACGACCAACAACCGGCAGCAGGCGGACACCGGCACGAAGATGATTCATCTCGGCCGCAACAGCCGGAGCACGATTGTCTCGAAAGGCATCTCGGCGGGCCACGGCCAGAACACCTACCGGGGCGCGGTGCGCATCGGCAAGAACGCCCACGGCGCGCGCAACTACTCGCAGTGCGACTCGCTGCTCATCGGCGACAAGTGCGGCGCGCACACGTTTCCGTACCTGGAGATCAAGAACACCTCGGCCCGCGTCGAGCACGAGGCCTCCACCTCGAAGATCGGCGAGGACCAGATCTTCTACTGCCGCCAGCGCGGCATCGCGACCGAGGACGCCGTGAACATGATCGTGAGCGGCTTCTGCAAGGAGGTCTTCCGCGAGCTCCCCATGGAGTTCGCCGTCGAGGCGCAGAAGCTGCTGTCGATCAGTCTCGAAGGGTCGGTGGGCTAGACGAAGGTTCCAGGTTCCAGGGGTCGAAGGTTCCAGGGGTCGTAGCCGCAGGGCTTCAGCGCTGCGGAGTAGGGGAGTCGCAGACGTGCTGTTAGAGATCAAGGACCTTCGCGTGCGCGCGGAGGATAAGGACATTCTGAAAGGCCTCACGCTGTCGGTCGACGCGGGTGAGGTGCACGCCATCATGGGGCCGAACGGTTCGGGCAAGAGCACGCTCGCGCGCGTGCTCGCCGGCCATCCGGGCTATGAGGTCACGGGCGGGTCCATCCGTTACGACGGGAAGGATCTGCTCGAGCAGGCCCCCGAGGAGCGGGCCTGCGAGGGCGTGTTCATGGCGTTCCAGTATCCGGTCGAGATCACCGGCATCAACAACGCCTACTTCCTCAAGGCCGCCCTCAACGCGGTCCGCACGTACCGCGGCGAGCCCGAGCTCGACGCCGTCGAGTTCATGCAGATCGCCCGCGCCAAGGCCGCGCTCCTCGAGATGGACCAGTCGATGCTGAACCGGTCGGTCAACGAGGGCTTCTCGGGCGGCGAGAAGAAGCGGAACGAGATCTTCCAGATGGCCGTCCTCGAGCCGCGCCTGGCCGTGCTCGACGAAACCGACTCGGGGCTCGACATCGATGCCTTGAAGATCGTCGCCCATGGCGTCAACGGGCTCCGGAGTCCAGACCGCGCCATCCTGGTCGTCACCCACTACCAGCGATTGCTGAACTACATCGTGCCGGACTTCGTGCACGTCCTGACCGACGGCCGCATTGTCCGGTCCGGGGGCAAGGAGCTCGCCCTCGAGCTCGAACAGAAGGGCTACGGCTGGATTGAGGCCGAACCGGCGGGAGCGAAGGCGTAATGACGGCAGTCGCAGAACGATACGAGGGGCTCGCCAGCCAGTTCGAGACGCTGCGCCGCGAGCCGGTCTTTGGCGACGGGGCGACCGGTCGCGCCCGCGACGCGGCCTTCCAGCGGTTCCTGGCCGCCGGCTTTCCGTCCACCCGCGACGAGGAGTGGAAGCATACGAATGTGGCGCCGATCGCGGCCCTGCCGCTCGTCCGCGCCCGGACCGCGACACCGTCCGCGGCGGCCGTCGAGCCGTACCTGCTGGGCGGGCTCGGCCACCGGATCGTCCTCGTCAACGGCCGGGTGTCGCGCGCGCTGTCGTCGCTCGACGCGCTTCCCGCCGGGGTGATGGTCCACGTCCTCGCTGACGGCACGCCCACGGGCGCCCTCGCCGCTCCCGTTCAGGAACGTCCGTCATCGTTGTCGCGGCCGTTCGTGGACCTGAACGACGCTCTGTTCGAGGACGTGGTCCACGTCCGTGTCGCACCGCGTGCGCACATCGCTGAGCCCCTCCACATCCTGTCGGTCACGACCGGCGATGAGCTCGGTGCCCTGGTGCTGCCGCGGGTGTGGATCCACGTCGGCGAGGGCGCGGAGGTCTCGTTCATCGAGAGCTATGCCGGCCTGGGGGGTGACTCGGTCCTGACGAGCGCCATCACGGAGATCCGACTCGACCCGGCGGCTGTCGTCGACCACGTGAAGCTCCAACGCGAACCGGACGCGGCCTTTCACATCGCCAGCCTCACGGTGCACCTCGATCGCGCGGCGTCGTTCACCTCGCACGCGCTCACGCTCGGCGGCCGGATTTCGCGCAACGACATCACGGCCGTGCTGGGCGGCGAGGGCGCCGAGTGCACGCTGAACGGCCTCTATGTGGCGACGGGCGAGAGTCTGGCCGACACCCACACGACGATCGACCATGCGAGGCCGCATTGCCCGAGCCACGAGATTTACAAGGGTATCCTCAGCGGCCGGGCCCGGGCGGTCTTCAACGGCAAGATCATCGTCCGTCCCGACGCGCAGAAGACCGACGCGAAGCAGACCAACCGCGCGCTTCTGCTGAGCGACGAGGCGCAGATCAACACGAAGCCGCAGCTCGAGATCTTCGCCGACGACGTGAAGTGCACACACGGCGCCGCCATCGGCCAGCTGGACGACGACGCGATGTTCTATCTGCGCTCGCGCGGCATCGACGCGATGTCCGCGCGCAACCTGCTGATTCACGCCTTCGCGGGCGACGTGCTGGACGCGATCCGGCACGCGCCCGTCAGCGAGGCGGCGATGCGGCTCGTCGAAGCGAAGCTGGCGCTCGGATAGGCCGGCTGGAGGGGCGCCCGCGTGGGCGCGAAACGCATGCAGACCACTGTCGCCCCGCACCCGTTCGACGTCGCGGCCGTGCGGGCCGATTTCCCCGCCCTCGCGCAGGAGGTCCACGGCCGCCCGCTGGTCTACCTCGACAACGCGGCCACCGCACAGAAGCCCGCCGCGGTCCTCGACGCCGTCCGCCACTACTACGAACGCGACAACGCGAACGTCCATCGCGGTGTGCACGTCCTCAGCGAGCGCGCCACGGCCGGTTACGACG
>CAZFAT010000086.1:0-15424 GCA_964517075.1 uncultured Solibacteraceae bacterium | reverse complement strand
CCCCACCGCCGCTCGAACGGGGCCGGGAAGATCGACGGGGCTCCGCCCGCCTGCGCGTGGGCGGGATCGCCGTGCACCTCGATCTGCCGGCCGGCGGCGCCGGCGGCCACGGCCGCGCGCGCCATGGGCCCCACCTTGTCGCGCCGGCCGGTCCCGTGGCTGGGGTCGACGATGATGGGCAGGTGGCTCAGCGCCTGGACCACCGGAATCGCCGAGATGTCGAGGGTGTTGCGCGTGTAGGTCTCGTACGTCCGGCTGCCACGCTCGCACAGGATGACATCCGTGTTCCCGCCCGCCAGCAGGTACTCGGCCGACAGCAGCCACTCCTCGATGGTCGCGGCAATCCCGCGCTTGAGCATCACCGGTTTGCGCGATCGCCCGAGTTCACGCAGGAGCGAAAAGTTCTGCATGTTGCGCGCCCCGACCTGCAGGATGTCGGCATAGCGCTCGACCAGATCGATCTGGCTGCTCTCCATCACCTCGGTCACGAGCTTGAGATCGTGCCGATCGGCCGCCGCACGGAGCATGCGCAGGCCCGCCTCGCCCAGCCCCTGGAAGCTGTACGGTGAACTGCGCGGCTTGAACGCGCCGCCGCGCAGGACCTTGGCGCCCGCGCGCTTCACGGCCGAAGCCGTGGCCTCGACCTGCTCTTCCGATTCGGCCGAGCAAGGGCCGGCCATGACAATGACTTCGTCGCTACCCACCGCCACGTCGCCCACGTGCACCACGGTCGATTCAGGTTTGAAGGTCCGGCTGGCCAGCTTGTACGGCTCCGTGATTCGGAGCACCTCGTGCACGCCGGGCTGCACGCGCAGCAACTGCGGATCGCCCTTGCCGTTGCCGACGGCGCCGAGCACCGTCCGGGTGGCGCCGTTCGATCGATGGACGTCGAACCCCATGGCCGTCAGGTGGGCCATGACGGCCTGAATCTGCGTTTCCGACGCCCGCTCCTGCATCACCACGACCATGTCACTGACCTGCACCGGCGCCGTCCGGGCCTCACTCGCGGGCCTCGCTGATTCTACCGTCACTGGCCGGGCGCCCCTTTGAGCCAGCGGACGAACTGTTCCACGTCAGCGGCGACGTCGCCGCCGGGCGTCGCCGCCGCGCGGGCCACGACGTCAACGATGGCGCTGCCCACGACGGCGGCGTCGGCAAAGGCCGTGACCTCCCGCACGTGCTCGGGCCGGGACAGGCCGAACCCCAACGCGACGGGCAGCGTGGTCACTTCGCGGATCCGCGAGACGAGGGGCTCGGCCGTCGCCGCGACGGCCGAGCGCGTCCCGGTGACGCCCAGGCGCGAAATCGCATATAGGAACCCCTGGCCCAGCCGGCCCGCCAGCCGCAGCCGATCCGTCGTCGTCGTCGGGCTGACGAGAAAAATCTGATCGATGGCGCGGCCGGCGAGCGCCTCCCCCATCGGCGCCGCTTCCTCGATGGGCAGATCGAGCAGCAGTACACCGTCGATGCCCACGTCGGCAGCCCGCCGGACGAACGTGTCGACGCCGAACCGGAGGACGGGATTGACGTAGGTGAACAGCACGAGCGGCGCGGTGATGGCCGCGCGCACCTGTTCAATCAGATCGAGCGTGGTCGCCAGCGTGACGCCGTGCGCGAGTGCGCGCTCCGATGCACGCTGAATGGAGGGGCCGTCAGCGATGGGATCGGAGAACGGGACGCCGACCTCGATGACGTCGGCGCCGCCCCGGGCGAGCCCCAGGATCGCGGCCCGCGACCGGCCCGGGTCGGGATCGCCGGCCGTCAGATAGGTGACGAGCCGGCCCGCGCGCGGGCCCGTGAACGCCGCCACCAGGCGACTCACGGGCGACCGCCCGTCGCCGCGGGCTCGAGGAGCGAGCGCACGGTTTCCACGTCCTTGTCGCCGCGACCCGACAGGTTGACAAGCATCAACGTTCCCGGTGGAAGGACCGGCAGCTCGCGGCGCGCCCAGGCGGCGGCATGAGCGGACTCGAGCGCCGGCAGCAGACCTTCCATGCGCGCCAGCCACTCGAAACCGGCCAGCGCGTCGTGATCGTCGATCCACGCGTACTCCGACCGGCCGGACGCGGCCAGCCAGGCGTGCTCGGGTCCGACGGACGGGTAGTCGAGACCGGCCGACATGGAGTGGGTCGGCAGGATGTTGCCGGCGGCGTCTTGCAGCAGCAGGCTGCGAGTGCCGTGCAGCACGCCGGCCTGCCCACCGGCAAAACGCGCGGCGTGATCGCCCGGCGTGAGCGCCCGGCCACCGGCTTCGACGCCCACGAGCCGGACGCCCGGATCGTCGATGAACGCATCGAAGATCCCCATCGCATTGCTGCCGCCACCGACGCACGCGACGACAATGTCGGGCAGCCGGCCCGCGGCGTCGAGGATCTGCGCGCGCGCCTCCTGGCCAATCACGGACTGGAACTCGCGGACCATCAGCGGATACGGGTGCGGACCGAGCACCGAGCCGAGGAGGTAGTAGGTCGAGTCCACATTGGCGACCCAGTCGCGCATCGCCTCGTTGATGGCGTCCTTCAGTGTGCGGCTGCCGGCGTCGACCGACTCGACCCGCGCGCCGAGGACGCGCATGCGAAAGACGTTGAGCGCCTGTCGCGCCATGTCGTCGGCGCCCATGTAGACGACACATTCGAGGCCGAGCAGCGCGCAGGCGGTGGCCGTTGCGACGCCATGCTGTCCGGCGCCGGTCTCGGCCACGATGCGCGTCTTCCCCATCCGCTGCGCGAGCAGCGCCTGCCCGATCGCGTTGTTGATCTTGTGTGCGCCGGTGTGCGCCAGATCCTCCCGCTTGAACCACAGCCGCACGTCGGACCGGCCCGCGGCCCGGCGGGCCTCGTAGAGCGGCGTGGGCCGCCCGACATAGTGCACGAGCAGATCGCGGAGCGCGGCGACGAATGCCGGATCGCGTCGGGCGGCGAAGTAGGCTGCGGTCAACTCGTCCACGGGCGCCATCAGCGTTTCCGGCACGAACCGGCCACCGAACTCGCCGAAGTAGCCACGGGCATCCGGATCCCGGCCGCCGAACCGAGGTCCCGGTGTGCTGATCATCGGTCCTCACCCCGCCGCACCGCGTCGAAGAACGCCCGCATCCGGTCCTCGCTCTTGACGCCTGCTGCGTCCTCCACGCCCGAGGACACGTCGAGGCCCCACGGATGCACCTCGCGCACGGCCTGCTCGACGTTCGCGGGGGTGAGACCACCGGCAAGAATCGCCGGTCGCAGGGCAGCCAGGGCGGCGGCGCGCGCCCAGTTGGCGAGCTGGCCCGTCCCACCGCGCCGCTCCCGGTCAGCCGCGTCCACGAGCGGCGTCACGCCCGCCGGCAAGCGTGCCCCCGCCTGGACAGCGCCGTCGTCGGTCAGGGTGACCACTTTGAGGAGCCGGGTCGGCAGGTCCACATAGTCCTCCACAGGCTCATCCCCGTGCAGCTGCACCACGTCCAACCCCACCTCCTCCACGATCGCGCGGATGGTGCCGGGTGCGGTGTCGACAAACACGCCCACACGGCTGACGAACGGCGGCAGCGCGCGGAGTATGGCGCGCGCCTGCACGGCCGTGACCGCGCGGGGACTCCCCTTCCACAACACCACGCCAATCGCGTCAGCCCCGAGCGCCACCGCCAACTCGGCGTCCGCGACCCGCGTGATCCCGCAAATCTTGACCCGCGGCCGGCTCACGTGAGCGCCTCCACACCGGCGCGCAGACTGGCCAGCGCCGCGCCGGGGTCGGGCTCGGACATGAACCGTTCGCCAATCAGGAACGCGTCGTATCTGCGGACCGCGAGCCGTCGGAGATCCTCCGACGTCCTGAGGCCGCTTTCGGCGACCGCCACCGCGCCGGATGGCAGCGCTGGCGCCAACTCGTCGAGCACCGCCCGATCGACCTGCAACGTGCGGAGATTGCGGCTGTTCACACCGACGACATCCGCGCCCGCATCGGCGGCGCAGTCGATCTCACGCGCGTCGTGCACCTCGACGAGCGCCGCCAGGCCGAGCGATCGGGCCAGCGCGAGCAGGCGCGTCAAGGTCGCGGGGTCGAGGGCTGCGACAATCAGCAGCACGGCGTCGGCGCCGGCCGCCGCCGCTTCCACCACCTGATGGTCGGTGACGATGAAGTCCTTGCACAGCAGTGGCGTGGGCACGGCGGCTCGCACCGCGCGCAGGTGGTCGAGCGACCCGTCGAAGAACGTCGGCTCGGTCAGCACCGAAATCGCCGCGGCGCCCGCGCTGGTGTACGACCGGGCAATCGCCACGGGGTCGTAGGCGGGCCGCAGGACGCCGCGCGAGGGGGACCGGCGTTTGCACTCGGCGATGATCCGCACGCCCGCGTCGCGAAGCGACGCGCGAAATCCCGATCCGTCCGGCCGCCTGGCGTGAATCAGCCGCTCGAGGGCGCCGGCATCGGCCCGACGGGCACGCTCCTCGGCCGATCGGCGCGCGGCGGCCACGACGGCGGCCAGCAAGTCGCTGCTCATCGGGCGCAGACCTCCCGGAGCCGCGCGAGCACCTCGCGCGCGCGACCCGCATCGAGGCTTTCCGCCGCGAGCCCGATGCCGTCCGCCAGCGACGCCGCGCGATCGGCGACCAGCAGCGCGGCGCCCGCATTCAGCAGCACGATGTCGCGCCTCGGTCCGGGTTCGCCGTCCAGCAACCGCTCGACCAGTGCGGCGTTCTCCTCCGCGGAACCACCCGCGAGTTCCTCGACCGACGCGCGGCGCACGCCGACATCGGCTGGGTGGACGTAGAAGGTGTTCACCGATCCGTGGCGGAGTTCGGAGACTTTCGTGTGGCCCAGGGTGGACAGCTCGTCCAGACCTCCCGCGCCGTGGACGACCCACGCCCGATCGGTGCCCAGCGCGCCGAGTGTGCGCGCCAGCAGCTCAGTGTGCTCGGGCCGGGCGACGCCGACGACCTGGCGGGTGGCGCCGGCCGGGTTCGTCAGCGGGCCGAGCAGGTTGAAGGCCGTGCGGACCCCCAGCTCCTTGCGGGTGGGCCCGGCGTGGCGCATCGAGGGATGCCAGGCCGGCGCGAAGAAGAACGCGAGGCCCGCGACCTCGAGCGCGCGCAGCACCGTGGCGGGCGGTGCCTCGAGCGACACGCCGAGTGCCTCGAACACATCCGCGCTCCCCGCGCGGCTCGACACGGCGCGGTTGCCGTGTTTGGCAACGCGGAGCCCCGCGCCGGCCGCCACGAGCGCGGCCGCGGTCGAGACGTTGAAGGTGTGCGAGCGATCGCCGCCCGTCCCGCAGGTGTCGAACACGGCCTCGACCGGCGCGGGGAGCGGGACGGCGCGCTGGCGCATGGCGCGCGCGAAGCCGACCATCTCCACGGGCCGCTCGCCTTTGAGCGCGAGCGCCATCAGCAGGCCGGCGATCTGCGCCGGCGGCACACCCCCGTCCATGATGGCGCCCATGGCGGCCGCCGCCTGATCGCTGGTCAGATCCTCGTGCCGCCGGAGCTGTTCCAGTAACTCGGGAAACACGTCAGGCCTCCAGAAAGTTCTGCAGCAGCCGGTGCCCCACCGTGGTCAGCACCGACTCGGGATGGAACTGCACGCCGAAGATGGGCTGGCTCCTGTGACGCACGCCCATGATCACGCCATCGTCCTCGACCCAGGCGGTGACCACGAAGTCCGGCGGCAGCGCGTCGCGCGGGATGACGAGCGAGTGGTAGCGGCCGGCTTCGAACGGACCGCTGAGGCCGGCAAAGAGGTGCGATCCGTCATGGACGACCATCGACGTCTTGCCATGCATCGGCGCCGGCGCGCGATCGACCCGTCCGCCGAAGGCCACGCTGAGCGCCTGGTGACCGAGGCAGACCCCCAGAATCGGCAGCCGGCCGGCAAAGCGGCGGATCGCCTCGACCGTCACTCCCGCGGTTTCCGGCCGACCGGGACCGGGCGAGATGACGAGGCGTTGGGGTGCGCGGCGGGCAATCTCGTCGACCGTGATCGCATCGTTCCGCACCACTTCGACGCGCGCGCCCAGTTCGCCGAGGCGATGGGCGAGGTTCCAGGTGAACGAGTCGTAGTTGTCAATCAGCAGGACCACTGGCGTTTCCTGCCGGCCGCGCGGGGCCGGCGACTGCGCGGGCGCTCATGCGTCCACGCCGCGATCGGCCATCTCGAGCGCCTGGATGAGCGCACGGGCCTTGTCGCGCGTCTCCTCGAACTCGGCCGCGGGCTGCGAGTCGGCCACAATCCCGGCGCCGGCCTGAATCACGGCGCGGCCGTCGCGCATGGTGATCGTGCGAATGGCAATGCAAAAGTCCAGGTTGCCGGCAAAGTCCAGGTAGCCGACGGCGCCGCCATAGAGCCCGCGGCGCGTGGGCTCGAGTTCACCGATGATCTGCATCGCCCGGATTTTCGGCGCGCCGGTCAGCGTGCCGGCCGGGAACGTGGCCACCAGCGCATCCACGCGATCCCGTCCGTCGTCGAGCCGCCCCTCCACGCGCGAGACGAGGTGCATGACGTGCGAGTAGCGCTCGAGCGTCATGAACTGCGGCACGCGGACGCTGCCGACCGCGGCCACGCGGCCGATGTCGTTGCGACCCAGGTCGACCAGCATCACGTGCTCGGCCCGCTCCTTGTCGTTGCGCCGCAGCTCATCGGCGAGTTCCTGATCCTCCTGCTCGGTACGGCCGCGGCGGCGCGTGCCGGCGATCGGATGGGTCTCGACGTGTCGGCCCTCGACGCGAACGAGCATCTCGGGCGACGCGCCGACGATGCTGTCCTTCCCGAAGCGGATAAAGAACATGTAGGGCGAGGGATTGATGTGACGCAGCGCGCGGTACACGTCGAACGGCGCGGCGGTCGTCGGCGTGTCGAGCCGCTGCGACAGCACGGCCTGATAGATCTCGCCCGCCATGATGTCGTCCTGAATCTGCCGCACGGCGGTCTCGAACTGGTCGCGCGTCTGATTCGCCTGGACGTCGAGGCCGGCGGGCGGCGTGCGCGCCGATCGCGCCAGATTGCGCCCGAGCTCGCCCTGGAGGAAGTCGATCTTCGCGCGCGCGAAGTCGTACAGCGTGCGCAGATCCTCGCCCGGCCGCAGTCGCGCGTTCGCAATCGCCAGAATCCGGTGCTTGACGTGGTCGAACGCCAGCACGGTGTCGAACACCATGAAACCGGCCTGATCGCGGTCGGCGGGCGGTTTGGCGAGGCGCACCGCCGGCTCGAACCATTCGGCGGCGTCGTAGTCGAAGTACCCGACCCCGCCCCCGGTGAATCGCGGCAGCCCCGGGACCAGCGGTGCCCGGAACTCGGCCATCAGTTCACGGAGGACGTCCACGAACGCACCCGGCCGCTCGGCGCGCACGCCGGCCTGTTCGATGGTGGCCACGCCGTCGCGGCCGCGCAGGATGAGAAAGGGATCCTTCCCGAGGAACGAGTACCGCCCGACCTGCTCGCCGCCTTCGACGCTTTCGAGAAGGAAGGCGTAGTCCGAGTGCTCGGCAATCTTGAGGAACGCGGACACGGGCGTCAGCAGGTCCGCCATGATCTCGCGGCAGACCGGCACGAACGTGCCCTGCCGCGACAGATCGACGAACGCCTCGAAGGTGGTCTCAGTCATGTGCACGTCGTTGGGCGCCCGCCAGAAACGCGCGCGCCCCCGCCTCCATCGTTGTGGCCGGCGCGTCCCGGCCCGTCCACCACTTGAGCTGATGACAGGCCTGGCCCACCAGCATCCCCAGGCCGCCAATGACGTCCGCCCCCGCGTCGCGCGCCCAGCGCAGCAGCGTGGTCTCCGGCGGGTTGTAGACCAGGTCGTAGACACAACGGCCGCGCAGATCTTCGCGCGCGAGCGGCGACTCCCCCACGGCCGGCCAGGTCCCGACGGGCGTCGTGTTCACCAGCAGGTCCCAGCCGGCTGCCGGCGGCCAGGACGCGACGTGCACGCCGAACTCGGCGGCGAGCGCCTCGGCGCGGTCGCGGCGCCTGGCCGCAATCTCGACGGTAGCCCCGGCGTTCTGCAGCGTCCACACCACCGTGCGCGCGGCGCCCCCCGCGCCGAGCACCACGGCGCGCGCGCCAACGAGCGAGGACGCCCGTCCTTCGAGCGGGGAGAAGAATCCGGCCGCATCGAAGTTGCACGCCTCCCACTCGCCGCCGGGCCGGCGACGCAGCGTGTTCACGGCGCCGGTCCGTCTCGAGAGATCGTCGGCGGCGGGCACGCGTGCGAACAGCGACGTCTTGAGCGGCGCCGTGATGCTCGCGCCCTGCACGCCGAGGGACGTCGCCGCCTCGAGGAACTCATCCGCATCGGCCGTCTCGAGCGGCACGTACACCGCATCGATGCCCAGCGCGGCAAACGCCGGATTGTGCATGGCGGGCGAGGCCGAATGGCCCAGAGGCGCACCGCCAATGGCGTACAGCGCCGTCGCGGACGATCGACGCGGCACCCGGTAGATCTCGACGAGGTCATCGGCCGAAATCTGCCCCGGCGCCGCCGAACCGCCGTAGGTCCAGCACGATCCGAAGATCCACGGACACAGCCGGGTCACCTGACCGGCGGCGTCCATGGCAATACTCACGTGGCGCCGGTCGCCCCAGTCGAGATGGCGAAGCGCCAGCGCATCGCGCAGTCCCCGAGGGGTCACCGCGACCTTGACGATATCGGCGGGCTCCTGCTGCTGCATCGCGCGAACGCGGTCGGCGAGATCGGCGGGCACCTCGCGGAAGTCGTGATGCGACAGGACGATCTGGGTGCGGTCGCCGGCCGGCAGCCCCTGCCGCGCGGCGCGCCACTCGACGTCCACGAATTCCGCGCCGAGCCGGATGGCCTCGGCCAGGATGCGCAGCCGTTCCGCTTCGCTCCCGTCGAACTGCCCGCCCTCCCAGGCGGCACGGCACGTGACAATCACCGGCCGCGTCCGGCCCGCGAGCGCGGCGGCCACGTCGATGTCGGTCACGCCGTCGAGGCGGAGCTCGACGAGGCCAGCCGTCCGGACCGCATCGCGCGCGGCGCGGAGCTCCGCCATCGACTGGCCCCGGACGGTTTCCACGACCTCGGTTGGCACCCTGCACGCTCCCGCAGACACAAAAAAAGCCCCTCCAGCACCAGGCTGAAGAGGCCGCGTTTTCGGTCGCTTGATCCGACTTAGCGCACACTGCCCCCTTCAGCCCGGCCGGCCGACCACCAATACGACCGGAAGGCCGGTGCGGCAGTCCCAACGGGCATGAAGGCGGCCAACATTGCGCCCGCAGACTAGCAGAGCGCCCACGATCGGTCAAATGGCCGCCGTGCCCACGTGCCATAATCAGAACAGCCGCCCGGGCCGGCCGGCCCGTGGCCGCACCTTCAATATGAGCCGGCTTCCTCTGCCGCTTGTCCTGCTCGTCCTCGCCGTGGGTGTGCTGCGCGCACAGGCTCCGCAGACCGTTCCCTTCCTTGCGGTCACCGACGTGCGTCCCGGCATGGTAGGCACGGGGAAGACCATCTTCGCCGGCGACAGCCTTGAAGACTTCCAAGCCGACATCATCGGCGTGCTGCGCAACGTCCTCGGACCCGGTCGTAACCTGATCCTCGCCAGGCTCCACGGTGGTCCCCTGGCTCAGACGGGTGTCATTCGCGGGATGAGCGGGAGCCCGGTCTACGTGGATGGACGGCTGATTGGCGCCGTCTCCTACTCGCTCGGGTCGTTCCCGAAGGAAGCGCTCGCGGGCATCACGCCGATTGGCGAGATGACGTCAGCCGTCGACTTCGGGGGACCACGCGTCGTGCCGGCGGATCTGGCGCTCCACTGGCCGGCGTCGCACGACCAGGTGATGGCCGCCCTGGCGCGCGTGGCGCACCGCGCCGAGGCGCCGCTCGGCAGCCTGCCGCGCGGCACGCAGGTGATCGGCCCGGCCTCGCTGGCGGCGCTGGCGCCGGCGCTGCGCCCGATCGGCGCCGCCATGGTGCTCAACGGTTTCGATCCGGCCGTCAGCCGGGATCTGGCCGGTGCGCTGCCCGGACTGGCGGCGACCGGGTCGGCTGAACAGAGCGTGCGGCCGGCTGCGGCGGTGTCGCCGACGCTGCGTCCCGGCGATCCCGTGGGCATGAGCCTCGTGCGCGGTGACCTCGAGATGGGCGCGACGGGAACGGTGACGCACGTCGATGGCTCGCGCGTCTACGCCTTCGGCCATCCGTTCCTGAATCTCGGCCCGACGTCGTTCGCCATGACTGAAGCGCACGTGCACACGGTGCTGCCGAGCCTCGACAGCTCGATGAAGATCGCGAGCCTCGGAAGGGTCATCGGTACGATGACGCAGGATCGGGCCACGGCGGTGGCGGGCACGCTGGGCGCCGGCCCGAAGGAACTCGAAGTGCGGCTGACGCTGACGTCCGAGCGGGCGCCGGCCCAGCGCTTCACGTTCTACGTGCTCCAGGATCCGTCGCTGACGCCGCTGTTCTCACACGTCGCGCTGCTGAACGCCCTGGTCGCGCACGAGCGCCAGACCGGCGCGGCGTCCATCGCCGTCCGCGGATCCCTCTCGTTCGGCGCCGACGGCGCGCTCACGATCGACGACTTCTTCTCGGGCGACCTGGCCGTCATGACCGCCGCGGCGGCCGTGTCGGGGCCGATGGGCGTTGCGATGGAGAACGCGTTCCGCCGCGTGATGCCGGAGACGCTCGATCTCGAGCTCCGCACGTCCGAGCGCCGTGAAGAAGCCACGATCGAGCGCGCCTGGCTCGACACGACGCGCCCGCACTTCGGCGACACGCACGTGCTCCAGGTGCAGTTGCGGGAGTTCCGGGGCGGAACGCGGGTGATCTCGCTGCCGGTGCGGATGCCCTCGCAGGCGAGTGGCCCGCTGAAGCTGCTCGTCTCCGACGCCGCCACGCTGAGTACGCTCGAAGCGCGGGAACTGCAGCCGGGACAGCCGACGACCTGGCGCGATCTGCTCGGCGACCTGAACGACGTCCGGCGCAACAACCGGCTCTACGTGCGGCTCATCAGCACGAGCACCGGCACGGTGGTCGGCGGCGACACGCTGCCGGCCCTCCCGGCCTCGGTGCGATCGATTCTCGACGCCGACTCCAGCGTCGCCCAGGCGCCGGTCGCCAAGACGCTCGTCGGCGCATGGGACGAGCGGCTCGATGTCCTCGTCCGCGGCGCCCGCGAACTGACGCTGACCCTGACGCCGCGGCCGTGAGTCGCGGCCGCCAGCCCATCCCTTCATGCTGACTGCTCCCCCTCCCCGCGTTCCCGGTTCGCCCGGCAGGCTGATCGCCCGCAATCGATGGCCCGCGATCATCACGCTGACGCTGGCCGTCGGAATCGGCAGCCTGACGGCGGCCGACTCCGGTCCCACCTTCTGGACGGTCGCGACCGCGCGCGACCTGCTCGAGGGCACCTCGGACGGAACGTACATCCAACTGAACGGCGTCCTGACGGCGGGTCCGCGACTCACCAATCGGCTGACGTCCACGCCCGCGCAGATCTGGAGTCTGCTGCAGCAGCCGGACGGATCGACGTGGGCTGGCACGGGCGGCGACGGGCGCGTCATCCGGCTGCGGCCGGGCCAGAACGAACAGACCGTGTTCGATGCCGAGGAAACGAACGTCTTCGCACTGGCAGCGGCCGGGACGCGCGTCTACGCGGCCACCAGCCCCGACGGCCGTGTCTACGTGATGGACGGCGACGCGCCCGCGCGGCCGTTCTTCGACCCCGACGAGAAATACATCTGGGCGCTCGCCGTGGATCTGGGCGGGCGGCTCTGGGTCGGCGCGGGGAACCCCGCCGTGATCTATCGGGTGGACGCGGCCGGCACGGGGCAGGCGCTGTATCGGCCCCCCGCCACGCACGTCGTGACGCTCGCGCGCGACGCGAGTGGCCGCATGCTCGCGGGCACCGAAACACCGGGACGGCTGTACCGATTCGATTCAGCCGATCGCCCCTTCGTCCTGCTCGACTCGGGCCTCACCGAGTTGCGCGCCGTCACCCAGGCGGCCGACGGCGTCCTCTTTGCCGCCGCGGTGTCGGGCGGCGACAGCGGCTCGAGCGGCGAGGCGTCCTCGATCGCCGTCACGCTGGGCGCCGCGTCCAGCACGTCGAAGCCGCAGGACGGCACGAGCGCCCCGAGCAGCCCCAGCTCGACGACCAGCACCAGCACCCCTGCCGGACGGTCCCAGCTCTTTCGCATCGAAGCCAACGGCACCTGGGAGGCCATCTGGAACAGCGACGATGTCGTGTATGACGTGGCCGCGCAACCGGATGGCAGCGTCCTCGTCGCCACCGGCCCCGAGGGCCGGCTGTTCAAGATCGACCGCACGCGGGATGTGTCGCTGCTGACCGGCGTCGACGCGAAACAGGTCACGCGCTTTGCGACCACGACACCGGCCAACGCCCTGGTCGGATTCGCCACCGCCAACCCGGGCCGCGTGGTGGCGGTTGGCTCCGGCGTGCAGTCGCCGGCGACCTACCGTTCTCCCGTCCGTGACACGAAGAGCGTCTCGACCTGGGGCCTGATCCGGTGGGACGCGACCGGGCCCGTGTCGCTGTTCTCGCGGTCGGGCAATACGGCGACGCCCGACGACTCCTGGTCCGAGTGGGCGGGTCCGTATACGTCGCCCGACGGCGCCGCGGTCACCAGCCCCGCGGCGCGGTTCGTCCAGTGGCGAGCCGTCTTCACCACGGCCGCCTCGGCCAAGCCGGCGTCGTTGACGTCGGTGACGCTCGCCTACCTCGCCCGCAACAGCCGGCCCATCGTCAATGCCATCACGGTGCACCCGCCCGGCGTCGTGTTTCAGCGGCCGTTTGCGAACGACGAGGGGGCGATTGCGGGGCTCGACGACCAGATTGCCAACGCGCGCCGCCCCCCGGGCGACAGCGGACCGACGCCGCCGGCGCCCACGCGGCGCATGTTCCAGAAAGGGCTGCAGACCCTCACCTGGAACGGCGAGGATGAGGACAACGACACCCTGTCGTACACGCTGCAGTACCGGCGGGAAGGCGATACCGCCTGGCGGGATCTTCGCGAGGGACTCACGGGCCAGATTTTCGTGTGGGACACGACGACCGTCGCCGATGGCCGGTATCAGATTCGGATTCTGGCCTCGGACCGCCTCTCGAACGCCGCCGACCGTGCGCTGACGGGCGACCGGGAGAGTGACGCCGTCGAGATCGACAACACACCCCCGACGCTGTCGTTCGAGATCACCCGAACGGGCGCCGCCGCGCGCCTGGTCGTGCGCGCCCGCGATGCCCGCAGTCCGATCCAGAAGGTCGAGTACTCGCTCGACGGTGGACCGTGGCAGCTCGTCTATCCCGTGGACGGCCTCGCCGACGCCCCTGAAGAGCGCTACGAAGTCCCCCTCCCCGCCGATGCCGATACACGCCGCATCGTCGTCCGCGCCACCGATCGGCTACAGAACGTCATGTCGCAGCCAGCGGCACGGCCGTAGGGAGCTACGGGCGTCGTGATGCGCGTAGTCTTGAGTTGTGAGTTGTGAGCTGTGAGTTGTGAGACTGAACTCTGACTTCCAACTTCTGGCTTCTCACTTCAAACTTGAAACTTCCCGGCGGCTACTAGAGTCCCCGAGCGGTCACGCTCGTGCTGGTGATGAGGCGGACTTCCTCGACGCCGACGGCGAGCACACCGACCGGGCGGGTATCGGGAACCATGCGGCGGCTGATCTCGTTGAGCAGGTCCTCGGCGCGACGCCGATCGCGCGGCGCCATCATGTCGAACGCGACCACGCGCCCCTGACGAGCGACGGCGGCGTTCAGATCGCCGACGAGTTCGGCGGTCGTGCGCGGTCCGCCGGGCCGGCGCCGCGACAGATGGTCGCTGCGTGACGGTGCGGCGAAGTCGCCGCGATTCAACTGCAGCAGCACCGCCTCACGGTTCTCCCCGGCTGGTGTCGCATAGGCGTACAGGAACCCGGCCGGCGTGCCCCGACTGGTCATCACGGCCGACAGGGAGTCCTCGCGCTCGGGCACGGGTCCAAAGGCCAGAATCACCGACACGAACATGGTGGACACGAAGGTCGCGGCCACCGATCCCGCCCCGACAATCGCCCAGTGCCAGTCGGCGACCGCCCGATTGACCAGGCCGCGCCAGGACCCGGCCCACTGCGCGCGCGAGAGCGTGACCACGCCGCTGGCCAGGCCGTCCATATGGCGGCGGGCCGCGAGACCGGCGGCGGCGCCGTGGCGGAGCAGTTCGCCAAGATCTCCCCGGACCTGCACCTCTTCCTCGCACGCTGAGCAGCGCTCGAGGTGCTGCGAGACGCGCAGCCGGGCCGCGCCCGGCAGTTCGCCGTCGACGAAGGCGTCGAGGTCCTCGCGGATGGCGCGGCAGTCAGCGTCCATCATCATGGCTAGGCCCTCAACACTCCGCGCAAGGTCGCGCGGGCGCGCGCGAGGCGCGACTTCACGGTGCCCACGGCCACGCCGAGGGACATTCCGATTTCCTCGTAGGTCAGGCCGTCGATCTCCCGCAGGACAATCGCCGCCCGTTGATCGAACGGGAGCCCATCGAGCGCGGCCTAGACGCGGCCGGCAATCTCCCGCTGCTGCAGCACCGAGTCGGGCATCACCGAGCGGCGCACATCCGGCAACTCGCCGTGGGCGGCCGTGTGCGTCTCGAGTGCGACCTGATGGGAACGGTGCCGTCGCCTCCACCACCGCTGACGGTTGGACGCCTGATTGACGACGATGCGGTAGATCCAGGTACGGAGCGAGGACTGACCGCGGAACCTGGGCAGTGTGCGGAAGACGCGGAGAAAGACTTCCTGCGAGAGGTCGAGGGCTTCCTGCGAATCACCGAGCAGGTGCAGCGCCAGCTGGTAGACCATCCGCTGGTGGTCCTGCACGAGCCGGGCGCAGGCCTCTTCCTCCCCGGCGACGCATTGCTGCACCAGGAGCGAGTCCGCAGTGCCGGCATCCGGCCACGTGAGCGCTCGGAAGGGCTTCACGGAGGGTGTATCCGATATCGTAACACCCGCTGAAGCCATCCGCAGGTCGACGGCCATGCGCCACCTCGCCGGCCGGCAACCCGGGGGCGACCGCGCCCTCGGGAACAGGCCTCGTGGAGTTAGACCCCGCCGCGCCCGGGGGGTTCCCGGCGAAGGGTAGAATCGGCGTCGTGAAACGCCTCATCGGGGTCGCCGTCGCCGCCACCCTCGTCGCGGCCGCCGCCACGCTCGTGCCGCGGCTGGACCGCGAACGGCTCTACCGCCGCCTTCTCGCCGAGGGAGAAGTGGCCCTCGCGAGCGGCCAAAGTCAGGCGGCCATCGAAGCGTTCAGCGGCGCCATTGCGGTACGGCCGGAGTCGATGGTGGCCCACTACCGGCGCGGCGAGGCGTATCGCGAAGAACGGCAGCACGACAAAGCCATCCGCGATTTGCAGACGGCCCGGCGGCTTGCGCCCGGTGCGCCGCAGCCCCTCGTCGCGCTTGGCAAGCTGTACGACGCGCGCGGCGAACCGTCGCAAGCCG
>CAZFAT010000085.1:0-8405 GCA_964517075.1 uncultured Solibacteraceae bacterium | reverse complement strand
GGCCAGGGTGGGCACGCGAGCAGACGCCAGTGATCTCGCGCTGCGCGTGACGACGATTCTTCGGTGGGAGCAAGGAGCCTGGAGAATCGTGCATCGGCACGCCGATCCGATCACGACATCACGGCCCCCCGAGTCGGTGCTCCCGATCTAGCCGGCCGCTGGTTCCGGTCTCGGAACCGTCCGCACGGGTCCTGTGGACCGCCGGCTGCGAGTGCCGCGATTCGCGCAGACCCTCACTTCGGCACTCCGACGAGATGCACCGGGCCGATCGGAAGGCGCGGCAGAAAAGGCGTATAGCCGATGTCCCAGGTGAACGACTCATGCCCTGGGACGCTCGCGACAAGCTCCTGCAATTCGTCGGCGAGATACAGACGCAGAAGGGACATCGTGCCGTCGAGCAGCACCAGGCACGGGATCAACGGCACGAGATAGGTGAAGAGGAGACGCGACCAGCGGAACGGCCGAACGAAAGGCGTACACACGAGGATCGCAGGCAGCTGGCCCGGCATGGAGATCAGGCCGATGCCGCGGTGATTGACGCCTTCGAAGATGGCGATGGCGCGCCGCTTCCTCACGGCATCAGACAGGATCGTGACGGCACGCGCGGGCGGAAAGTGGTGGAAGGCCAGAAAGATCGTCCGGACGCCGCGGATGTCCGGCGGCACGTCCAACGCGCTGAGTGGCGTCTCCCGGAATCCGACGGCTCCACCGGTCCGGTCCGCGACATCACGGAAAGCCGTCAGGTTGGGATAGAGGTCGGACAGCTCGACCTTCACCGGACCGCTCTTCGCCAGTTCCGGCGCGAGCGTGAGCCACGGCCCGCCGCCGCCGGAGCAGAGATCGATGACCTCTGTGGTTCCCGTCGCGTTCATCGCGGCACGGATCTTCGTGGCCATCGGCAGAAAGACCTTCGAGACGTTGGCCATGAAGCCGAGCCAGTCCGTGCCCCCGTCGCGGATCACGCGCGGACACCAGCCGAGATCTTCGATCTCCACCAACTGCCGGCGTCGCATGTCGTTCGGATTCTATGCCGCCCCTGCTCGTGCGCGATGCGACGGGTGCCGACCTCACCGCCGCGTAGCGTCTGCGCGCGGTGGCGCCCGCCGACGCGTGCGGGCGGAATGACGGCTCTGGGCCTTACCGCCGCATCCCGCGAAAGCCCCGGTCTGGGCAGAACGAGCTCGTAGATCGGAAGCGGGTCGACGGCGGCGAGTGCGGCGCCAGACAGCGACGACGTCACGACGGCAAGGGGCATCTGATGGAGCCGCTGCGCGATTCACACGGCCCGCGGGTGGCACAACTGTTGTGCCCGAAATCTTTCGACGCGCGCTCGTTTCGCGACGATTGCTCTTGACAGGATTCGCCGCCGCGCGCGCCGTGTGAGCCATCCTCGCGTCAGAGCGCTTCCAGGGGAGACGACGTGACGGGCAGAGCGGCGCAACGGCCCGAATCGACGCGCGCGAGTATCGGGCGTCCGTTCGGCCGGCTGGCGGGACGACGAAGTCTCGAAAAGACCTGTGTTATTGAGGAAGCATGACCACCATGAAGCCGTCCTCACTGTCCGATGCGGCGCTCCTCGCGGAAGCCGTTCGCGCGGCCGGCGCCGAACGCCGCGCCACGGCCGACTCGTGGCGCTTCTTGCCGAGGTCGATTCGCGCCGGCTCTACCTCGGTCAGGGCTACCCGTCGCTCTTCGGCTGGTGCACCGGCGCGCTGCATCTCTCGGAGCCGGCCGTCTACAGTCGCATCACGGCCGCCCGCGCCGCACGTCGCTACCCGATGATCTTCACGCAGTTGGCCGACGGAGACGTGACACTCACCACCGTCACCCTGCTCGCGGCGCATCTGACGGATGAGAATCACGAAGCGCTGATTGAGGCGGCGCGCCACAAGAGCAAGCGCGACGTCGAGCGGCTGGTCGCGTCGCTCGTGCCGCAGCCGGACATCGCGTCGAGTCTGCGGAGGATGCCGTCGGCGCCTGGCCTGAAGTCTGCGCGCGTCGTCGTCGACGAGACGGCGGCCGCGCCGCCCATCACAACCACGCAGCCGCGCCAGATGCGTCTGCGCGCCCGGAACTGCAATCGGCGAGTGCCGCGCCGGAGGAACGGCCGCACGGGCGACGGGCCATGCCGGCCGCGCCGCCGCGCGCCGTCGTGCTCCCGCTGGCCTCGGATCGGTACCTGCTCAGGATCACCCTGAGCGCCGAAGCGCGCGCCAGGCTTGACCGCGCCCGCGACCTGCTGCGGCACGTCGTGCCCAGCGGCGATCCGGCCCTCATGTCGACCGCGCGTTGACGGTGCTGGTCGAGCAGCTCGAGACGTCCAGGCGCGCCGCTGCACGTCGCCCTCAGGCGCGGCCCCGCGCGACGACGACACGGCGGCATGTGCCGGCGGCGGTCAGGCGCGCGGTGTGGGCGCGCGACGAAGGACGCTGCGCCTTCATCGGGGCGGTCGGCCGATGCCGCGAGACTGGCTGGCTGGAGCTCCACCACGTGGTGCCCTTCGCGCGCGGCGGGCCGACGACGGCCGAAAACCTGGAGCTTCGGTGCCGGGCCCACAACGCCTATGAGGCCGAGCGGGACTTCGGCGCGCGGGTGCCGGTCAGCGGCGGCGGGGCGCCGTGCGCGGCGGCGACTCTGTCCGGACAAAGTTCGGCAGGCGGAGCATCGACGTAGTCGCCCGTGCATCAGACCCGCTCGGCTGGCGCGTGCTCGGGCCTCGACCCCGCTCGTCGGCCGCGCGAGGGCCCTCGGATGCACCACACAGACTCAGCGCCGCGCCGTAGGCTCGACACGCCGGTGATGTTCTGCGTGAAGATGCTTGAGCTCGTACATGCGGCTCAGCGCCACTCCGGTGCCCGGGTTTGCCGGCGTACTCGCTCTTCGACAGACAGCCCGATCATGAACACACCCATCACCTGGGCAAACCCGATACACCCGTAAATCGCATACCGATTGAAATCCGTCGGGCGAATCCGGCACGCGACGTTACGCTCCGCGCACGCCGCGCGCACCTGGGCGAGCTCGAGGTACTCGCGCCAGATAAAGAACAGGACGAACCCGCCTATCAGCCCGGCGCCGACCACGTTGCCAATCAGCGCGTCGCGTTGGCGCCACCAGAGCAGCCCCGCCGCCAGCAGCCCGACACCCAAAGGGATCGTGAGGGCGATGCCAATCCAGAACCAGTTCAGGCCGATGGTCGCGCGCGCCTGCACGTTATCCCTCCCCCTTTCGGCTGCGGCCTCGCGGGCCACGGAGCCTCTTCCAGGCCGGCGCGGCGGTCAGGCCGAGGCCGTGTTCATCGGAGATGGCGAGTCATTTTATCGCCCGCAAATTGCTGGATGAGCTCGAGCAAGCCTCGCGCCTGCAAATTACACCTCCGTGCCGTAGGAGATCTTTCATGCGCCGGACCGCGCGCCCCGCGATCCACGGCCGTCGGCCTCCATCGGCGCGGCCACGCAGCAGCCGCGCGCCTCGGCCGATCCCACACACTCGTATGTGTGATATCGTGTGTGGGTGGCGACCAACCTGGCGCTCGACGATCGCCTGCTCGAAGAGGCCGTGAAGATCGGCGGCAAGACCACGAAAAGGGCCGCCGTGACCGAGGCCCTTCAGGAGTACATCGCGCGGCGCAAACAGGCGCGCGTGCTCGACATGTTCGGGACCGTCGACTACGACCCCGCCTACAACTACAAAACCCAGCGCAAACGGCGATGAAAGTGATCGTCGATACCTCCGTGTGGTCGCTGGCGTTCCGCCGCCGCGCGCCCGCGCACGAGACCGTGGGTGAACTTCGGCGCTTGGTCAGTCAGGGCCGTGTCGCGATGCTCGGGCCCATTCGGCAGGAACTGCTGAGTGGTCTCCGCGACCGGACCGTCTTCCGCCGTTTGCGGGATCACCTGCGAGCGTTCGCCGACGAACCCCTCGACCACGAGGATTACGAACGCGCCGCCGAGCACTTCAATACCTGTCGTGCCGCGGGCGTCCAGGGCTCCAATACGGACTTCCTGCTGTGTGCGGTCGCCGAACGCCGCGCGTTTCCGGTCCTGAGCACCGATGCCGACTTCGGACGCTACGCGGCGCTCCTGCCCGTCAGGCTCCATTCGATCGAGCGGGACAAACCGACGTCGGGTGTCGGCTAGCTGCCGCGCGCAAGACGGCACGCGGCGACCTAGTCCAGTGGACGCACTCAGGGCGGAGTAGCACCGACGGGCCGTTGGTGGTTCGACCAGGCGCCGTCTACAATTCGTGGCTCATGCCGGCCTCCTCGTCATGGCTTTCGACCTGAGAGCGGAGAGGCTCATGCCGTCCCGTCCCGTACCAGCTTGCCCTCACGGCGCGACGCGCTCAGAAGTGCTGCCGCTCTCGTTGGAATCGCCGCCGGCGTGCCGCGCGAGCTGGTGGCGGCGCAGACATCGGCCCAGACGGGACCGCGCATAGTGTTGGCGAGCGCGAACGCCGTTGTCGAAACCGCGTCCGTCCTGACGGACCTGCTGGCGGAGCGCTACGGGCTGTCTGCGACCGACGCCGCGGCCGAGATTGCGCGGTTCCAGGCCCGCAGCCTCTCAGACAACATCGGGCCGGTCGCCGACGGCCGGATCATTCTCGCGGTGCCGTTCAATCCCACGGCGCCGGCGCTGTCGGCCGACGTGCCACTGCTGGTCGGGCACACGCTGAACGAGGGCGGTGGCCTGAATTGCTTCAACCAGACGCGCGAGGCGTGGTCCGAGGCGGACCTGCGTGCCTACCTGAGCGAGCGGGCGAATCCGGTCCCAGGCAGCATCGTCGATGCCCTGCGGCGGGCATACCTGCGCGCCGCACCGGTGGAGATTGCCGCACACGCCACGACGGGGCTGCGGTACTCGATGGGCACCGTCACCCAGGCCACACGCAAGGCCGCGCAACGCGCGGCCCCGGCGTATGCCTACACGTTTGCGTGGAAGACCGACGTCCTCGACGGTCTGCCGCGCGCGTTTCACCGCAGCGAACTGCCGTTCGTGTTCTTCAACACGGACCCGCGAACCGGACCGGAGGCACCGACCGGGCCCGGACGATGGCGGCAAAGGTCGCCGATGCGTGGATTCGGTTCGCGCGGTCCGGCAATCCGAACCACCCAGGCCTGCCCGACTGGCCGGCGTTCGACCCGTTGCGCGGGCCCGTGATGTTTCTAGACGACACGTGCGAGGTCCGCTTCGATCACGACCGCGAGGCGCGGGAGGCATTTGCGGCGGGCCATGCAACGAATGCGACGCGCTGATCACGATCGCAGTTTCGTCAGTTCACGCTCGCGCGGTGAGTCGTCCTGGCGCACCCGCCTCGGGCGCGCCTTGGTCCTTGACACGGTGACGGGCAGAGCGCAGAATCTTGCCCTCCCCGAAGTACGGACCGCTCGCTCATTCAGTCTGTTCCAGGCGTAAGATGGGAGATACCGAATGCGTCGTCATGCCATCGTGTCAGGATCGGTCGTCGCCGCCATTATGGCGGTGGTTCTCGGGCCGATGTCGCTTGCCGCTCAATCGCAAGGCGTCAAGCCGTCGACGCCCGTGACAGTCTCTGCGGGGCAGGAGTTCGCCCTGCTCAAAGGCGTGAAGGCTCTTCCAATGGCCTCCAGCGAGTTGGAAGCCGTCAAGGGCCTGCACGTGCACTTCTTCACTCCGTCGAAGAACATCGCCGACACCCCGTTCGGACCCACGCAGGGCATTCACTTCGCCGGCGACGTCAAGACGCAGAACAACTGGAGTAACGCGTGGGGAGGCAGCGACGGAGTGGCTGTCGCTCCCTCGTACAAAGGCCTGTGCGTCGCCACTGGCCTCAGTGGCCCCGGTGGCGGCATTGTGTCGATCCCACAGGGCCATCAGCAGTGCCCTCTGCCCTGAGCACCTGACGAAGGGCTTGCAGCCGGTGATCGTGCGACGGCCGGCGATCCGCCCGTCGCACGATGCGTTCCGCCGGACGCGCCCTGTCCTGTCGCTCAGTGAAGGGGGCGGCGTGCGTGCCACGCAGAGACTCATCCGCTGCCTGACCGCACTCGTCCTGCTGTCGGCACCGGCCACGCCGGTGGCCCAGATCGGCATTGGCGCCGGCCTGCGGGCCGACCGGCCGGCCCGGACCGTGAAGGACCTGCGGGACCAGCACCTCATCAGGCAGCGGTTCGATTTCTCTTGCGGCGCCGCCGCGCTGGCGACGATTCTGCGCTACGGCTTCGGCGAGCCCGTCACCGAGGCGGACATCCTCCGCCAACTGTTCGACCTGCTGGCCAGTGACGAGCTGCCGGCCGTCCGGCGGACGGGATTCTCGCTCCTCCACCTGCAGCGGGTCGCCGAGGCGCGCGGCTACCGCGCGCAGGGCTTTCGGCTGTCGCCGGACCAGTTGCCGCAGCTCGGCGGGCCCGTCATCGTGTTCATCGAACCGCGCGGCTACGCCCATTTCGCCGTGCTGCGCGGCGTGACCGACGACCGCGTGCATCTGGCAGACCCGTCGCGAGGCAACATCCGCATGCCTGCCTACTCGTTTCTCGATACCTGGCTCCAAACCGACGGCCGGGGCATCATCTTCGTCGTCGAGCCCACCAGTGGCCTCCCGACGGCCGAGTCCCCCCTGGCCCTGCGTCCCCGGCGGATGGCGCGGCCGGAAATCCTGACCGCGCGCGAGATGCTGGCGGTGGGCCCCTCGCTCTTCCGCGCGTCCGACCTGCCGAGGTGACGATGACCCCCAGTGCTCGACGGCGCGGTCGCTGGCCGGGTGTCTGCGTCGCGGCCTGCCTGTGGGGCGCGGCCCTCGGTACGGCCGAGGCGCACCCCCAAAACGCTCCGCCCTGCGAACGGCCCGTCCTGACGCTGGCCGAAGCCGCCGCGCTGCTGCGCGTCGACGAGAGCGTGCTGGAGCGAGTCGCGACGAACGGCGAGGTGCCCGGCCAGCGTATCGGAGCGGCCTGGCGGTTCGGCTGCGCCGCGCTCATCACCTGGCTGAGCGGGAGCGGACCTGATGGACGGGCCGCGACGAGCCTGGCGGACATCAGGGCCGGCGGCACCGCGATCGACCAGGCGGACGCCTCCGTTCGTCCCGGCGCGCCGTCGGACGGGGACCGTCAGGAGGGCCCCATCGGCGACGCCCCGCAGGAGCGAACGGCCGAGGACGTGTTCCTGCGCGGCCAGAGGGTGCTGCTCGGCCCCGGTGATGTCGTCGTGGACGTGGGGCAGTTCCTGGCCCGTCGCGACGACCTGTTGCTGACGTCGGCTGGCGGCGTCGCAGGGCTCGCCACGCTCGAGCAGCGGGCCCTGACCACGGTGCTCGTCGGACGCGTCGGTCTCTTCAACGAGACGGAATTGTTTGCCGGCACCTCCTACAGCGCGCAGCGCAGCCGACAGTACATCGGCGAGGTGACGCTCGACCGCACGGACCGCGCGGCTTTTGGAGCCACCACGGTCGGCGTTCGCCATACGTTCCTGCGCGAGCGCGTGGGACGGCCCGACGCGATCGTGACCCTCAGCGGTCAGGTGCCGACCGAGGAGCTGCCGGCCGCGGCCGGCGTTGGCGTGGTCGTCATCAAGAGCGTCGATCCGGTGGTGCTTTTCGCCAACGCCAACTATTTCCGCGCCTTCCGGAAGGAGTCCGGCGAGGTGGTCGCCCGCTTCCGGTCCGCGGACGTCGTCGATCTCGCCATGGGCTACGGACTCGGGCTCAACGACACGGTGGCCATCAGCATGGCCGTCTCGGGTGCGTTCGCCAGGACCACGACGCTCGATGGGGCGACGGTCAGACGCCCGTCGATCTTCAGCGCCCGGTTCGGCCTGACCGCATGGCTCGCCCAGGGGCTGTACATCGAGCCCTCGGTCAGCTTCGGGCTGACCGGGCCCGGCGACACGGTCACCTTTGGCGTGACGCTCCCGTACGCCTTCTGATGCGCCGCGACGAATCACGCGTGATCACCTGATCACCGCCGTGTTCCGGCCGGCCCTATACTCGTTCCGCTTCCCTGGAGGACCGCCATGCTGCGACTGACGACTCTGACGGCCGTCCTTGCGCCTGTCGTACGCCTTTAATCATGGCGAGGCCATTCGCGCGTTCCGCCAGGCGGCGGCGTAAATTCTCCTCGTTGACAGCCCATGACACCGCCGCGAGACCTCGAGGACTTTCTGTCCAAGTACCACCAGGGCATGGACGAGTTCATGCGGGGAAGCTGCGAGGGGGTGAAGGCGCTGTTCTCTCAGACGGACGACGTGACCCTCGGCAACCCCTTTGGACCCGTGGCGAAAGGATGGCCGCGCGTCCGCGAGGCGATGGCGCGTGCCGCTCAGCACTATCGCGACGGGCGAGCCATTGGCTTCGAGAACCTCTCCACCGTTGTCACACCTGAACTGGCCTACCTCGTGGAGGTGGAGCGGCTCCGGGCCAGGGGGGGCACGCGA
>CAZFAT010000084.1:0-34526 GCA_964517075.1 uncultured Solibacteraceae bacterium | reverse complement strand
TAAATTACGTCGGGCGACATTTAAAAATGAAATGACGCCCGACGTAATTTCAGACGCCGATGACGGTCGTCAGCTCCTTCACGGCGGCGGCGGACTTGCGGAGGGCCGCCGCCTCCTCGTCGGTCAGCTTGATCTCGATGATCTTCTCCGCACCGCCCTGACCCAGACGGACCGGGACGCCGAGGAACTGGTCGCGAACCCCGTATTCCCCCTGCAGAAACACGGAGCATGGCAGGATCTGCTTCCGATCCTTGAGGATCGCCTCGACCATCTCGGCGGCGGCGGCGCCCGGCGCGTACCAGGCGCTCGTGCCGACCAGTTTCGTAATCTCCGCCCCGCCGTTGGCCGTCCGGGTGCAAATCTCATCCAGCTTCGCCTGGGTCAGATACCCCATGCTGACGAGTTCCGGCAGCGGAATCCCCGCCACCGTCGAGAAACGCGGGAGCGGGACCATGGTGTCACCATGGCCCCCGAGCACGAAGGCGTGGACGTTCGAGACCGACACGTTCAGCTCCTGCGCGATGAAGGCGCGCATGCGGGCCGAGTCGAGGACGCCGGCCATGCCGACCACCCGCTCGCGCGGGAACTTGCTCAGCCGGTAGACCGCCTGACACATGGCATCGAGCGGGTTGGCGACCGGCACGATGACGGCCTGGGGCGAGTACTTGACCACCTGCTCCGTCACGCTCTGCATGATCTTGTAGTTGACCTGCAGGAGGTCATCCCGGCTCATGCCGGGCTTGCGCGGCACGCCCGAGGTGATGACCACGACGTCAGAACCGGCCGTCTGCGCGTAGTCGCTCGTGCCGATGAGCCGCGTGTCCGAACCATCGATCGGGCACGCCTGGAGGATATCCAGGGCCACGCCCTGCGCCTTCTCCCCGGCGATGTCCACGATCACGACATCCGCCAGCGCCTTGACGGCCACCGCCCGGGCCACCGTCGCCCCGACATTGCCCGCCCCACCGACCACCGTCACTTTTCGGTTCATCCGCCACTGCTCCCTTCGAACGATCGCCAGACGTAGCCGCAGGCCTTCAGGCCCGCGGTCCGCCGGGCTGAAGCCCGGCGGCGCTGAGAGGATGGAAACGCACGCTTACAGGTGGCCAATCATGGCGGTCGCGAACTCGGACGTCTTCAATTCCCGGGCGCCGGGAATCAGCCGGGCCAGGTCGTAGGTGACGGTCTTCGCCGCGATCGTCTTCTCGAGCGAGCGACTCACGAGGTCGGCCGCCTCGGTCCACCCGAGATAGCGGAGCATCATCTCGCCGGAGAGGATGACTGAGCCGGGATTGACCTTGTCGAGGTTGGCGTACTTGGGCGCCGTGCCATGCGTGGCCTCGAACACGGCATGCCCCGTCACGTAGTTGATATTGCCGCCTGGCGCGATGCCAATGCCGCCGACCTGGGCGGCCAGCGCGTCCGAGATGTAATCGCCGTTGAGGTTGAGCGTGGCGATGACGTCGTACTCGCCTGGCCGCGTCAGGATCTGCTGGAGGAAGGCGTCCGCAATCACGTCCTTGATGACGAGGCCGCCCGGCAGCGCGCACCAGGGCCCCCCGTCCACTTCCTGCGCCCCGAACTCGCGCTTGGCCAGCTCGTAGCCCCAGTCACGGAAGGCGCCCTCCGTGAACTTCATGATGTTGCCCTTGTGGACCAGGGTCACGCTCTTGCGCCCGTTGACAACGGCGTACTCGATCGCCGCGCGGATGAGCCGCTCGCTACCCTCCCGCGACACGGGCTTGATGCCGATGCCGCTCGAGTCGGGAAATCGGATCTTGCCGAAGACCTTGGGGAAGGCCGCCTTGAACACGCGCTTGAACTCGTCGGCCTCCGGCGTCCCGTCGCGGAACTCGATGCCGGCGTAGATGTCTTCGGTGTTCTCCCGGAAGATCACCATGTTCACGAGGTCGGGACGCTTGACGGGCGTCTCCATGCCACTGAAATAGCGCACCGGGCGGAGGCACACGTAGAGGTCCAGTTCCTGCCGGAGCGCGACGTTCAACGATCGAATACCGCCGCCCACCGGCGTGGTGAGGGGACCTTTGATGCCGACCAGGTGCCGGCGGAACGCGTCGAACGTGGCCGCCGGCAGCCAGTCGCCGGTCCGCGTGAAGGCCTTCTCGCCGGCGAGCACTTCGAGCCACTCAATCGCGCGCCGGCCGCCGTACGCTTTCGCGACCGCGGCGTCGAGCACGCGTACGCTCGCGCGCCAGATGTCGCGACCGGTCCCGTCACCTTCGATGAACGGGATGATGGGACGATCGGGCACCGTCAGTTTCCCGTCGTCCCGCGCAATTGATTGACTTTCTGTTGACATTCCTGCGATCCGCCTTCGTTTTCTGAGTCAGCGCGTCCGCGATTGGCGCTCGTGTCGCACGCGACAACACAACGCGCGCGCGATCGACTGACGTTTTAGGTCACGCCCCCACGCGCCGTCACGAGTTCTTCACAGAAATTGTGGAAAACCGTGTGGAAAACTTCGCGCGCTGCGCAGGATCGCCCGGTGTTTTCTCGACCGGCAGCGGTTTGCACCATCATGGTGCGCCGAGCGGCCGCGCGAGAACGGGACATTATACCGACAGCGTCCCCGCCATCGTGGCGCGACGCATTCACGCCGCGCTGACGACGGCAAGTCGTGCTACGATTTGCCGTGCCCGTAGTTGTTCCCGCTGAACTGGCACGTTCCACCCGCTCCGCTCGAACCGTCGCTGTTATCCCTGCCCGCTACCAGTCAACGCGCCTGCCCGGCAAGCCGCTCGCGACGATTCAGGGCCGGCCCATGGTCGAACACGTCTACCACGCCGCCTCCCGCGCCAGCACCGTGGATGTCGTCCTGGTCGCCACCGACGACGAGCGCGTCGCCGACGCGGTGAGCGCCTTCGGCGGAACGGCGGTGATGACGAGCGCGGCGCACCGCACCGGCACCGATCGGCTGGCCGAGGTGGCGGCCGGGCTCGAGAGCGAGATGCTCGTGAACGTGCAGGGCGACGAGCCCCTGATTCTCTCCGAACAAATCGACGCCGTCGCCCGCACGGTGCTCGACCGTGCGGACGAAGTGATGGGAACGCTCCGGTGTGAGATCCGGGATCCCGCGGACCTGACGAATCCCTCGGTCGTGAAGGTGGTGGTCGACACCACCGGTCACGCCCTGTATTTCAGCCGCGCGCCCATCCCCTACCTCCGGACCGACGCGGATCGGGCCACGGCCTGGAAACACCTGGGCCTGTACGCCTATCGCCGCGACTTCCTGCTGAAGCTCGCGCGCCTGCCGCGGACGCCCCTCGAGCGGGCGGAAAGCCTCGAGCAGCTCCGCGTGCTCGAGCACGGCTATCGGATCGCGACCGTCGAAACCCACGACGACACAATCGGGGTGGATACCCCAGAGGATTTGGACCGCGTGCGGCGGCTCGTTGAAGCCGCGACGCACGCCTGACCCGAGGCGAACAGATGGCGCACACCGAACGACGGCGGCCGGTGAAATACATCTTCGTGACTGGCGGCGTCGTCTCGTCGCTCGGCAAGGGCCTGGCCGCCGCCTCGATCGGCTGCCTCCTCGAAGGGCACGGCTACAAGATCGCCCTCCAGAAGCTCGACCCGTATATCAACGTGGATCCGGGCACGATGAGCCCGTACCAGCACGGCGAGGTGTACGTCACCGACGACGGCGCCGAAACCGACCTCGACCTCGGCCATTACGAGCGATTCACGAGCATGGTGGCCACGCGCAGCCACAACTGGACGACGGGCAAGATTTACCTCTCAGTCATTCAGAAAGAGCGTCGCGGCGAGTATCTGGGTCGCACCGTTCAGGTCATTCCCCATATCACCAACGAAATCAAGGACAGCGTCCTCGCGGCGGCGCGGGACGTGGACGTCCTCCTGGTGGAAATCGGCGGCACGGTTGGCGACATCGAGAGCCTCCCCTTCCTCGAGGCCATCCGGCAGTTGCGCCAGGACGTCGGCCGCGAGAACACGCTCTACATTCACCTGACGCTCGTGCCATACATCGCCTCCGCGGGCGAACTGAAGACGAAGCCGACTCAGCACAGCGTCCGCGACCTCAGGTCGATCGGCATCCAGCCGGACGTGCTGCTCTGCCGGACCGATCGGCAGCTCGACCCCGAGATGAAGCGGAAGATCGCGCTCTTCTGCGACGTCGACGAAGAAGCGGTCATCACGGCCCGTGACGTCTCCAGCATTTACGAGGTGCCGCTGAACCTGGCCGGCGAGGGGCTGGACCAGATTCTGCTGAAGCGGCTCAGTCTGCCCCAGACCGAGGCGCGCATGGACGCCTGGCAGGACCTCGTCGAGCACATCCGCCAGCCCGACGATGAGCTGACGCTGCACTTCGTCGGCAAGTACACGGAGTACGAGGACTCGTACAAGAGCATCAACGAGGCGCTCTTCCACGGCGGGTTCCGCCACCGCCTGAAAGTGAAGCTGAAGTACGTGGAAGCCGAGGCCCTGGAGGAATCAGACGGCCTGCGCTGGCTCGAGGATGCCTGCGGCATCCTCGTGGCGCCGGGCTTCGGCGATCGCGGGAGCCGCGGCATGATGGCCGCCGCCGAGTTCGCCCGTACCAGGCGAATCCCCTATTTCGGGATCTGCTACGGTTTCCAGTGGGCGGTCGTCGAGTACGCCAGGAACGTCTGCGGGCTCGAGGAGGCCGACTCGACTGAAGTCCGCGAGGATGCCCCTCACAAGGTCATCTACAAGCTGCGCGATCTGCTCGGCGTCGACGACATGGGGGGCACGATGCGGCTCGGCAGCTACGCGTGCCGGTTGTCGCCCGACTCACTGGCCTTCCGCCTCTACGGCGAGGCCATCATCCACGAGCGGCACCGTCATCGCTACGAATTCAACACGGCCTACGAACAGGCCTTGACCGACCAGGGCCTCAAGGTGGTCGGGCGGTCGCTGGACGGCAAGTTCGTCGAGATCGTGGAACTGCCTGGCCACCCGTGGTATCTCGCCGTGCAGTTCCACCCCGAGTTCAAGTCGAAGCCGCTCCGACCGCATCCGCTGTTCGCCGGATTCGTCGAAGCCGCCTATCGGCGGAAGATGGCGGCTCAGGGCGTGGCGGCCAACGTGACGGCCATTGGAGATCGCCGGACCCGCGCCTGACAGGTCGAGGGCCCTATAATCTCAGCGTGACCGAGGTCCGCATTACCGACGATGTCGTGCTGGGACGGCACGAACTCGTCCTGATTGCCGGGCCGTGCGTGATCGAGAGCGCCGATCACGCGCTGCGGCTCGGCCAGTCGATCGCGGAAATTGCGCGCCGGGCCGGCGTGCCCTACGTTTTCAAGGCCTCCTTCGACAAGGCCAACCGCACATCCGGGTCGTCGTTTCGCGGTCCCGGTCTCGAGGAAGGCCTGCCGGTGCTGGCCCGCGTCCGCCGCGAAGTGGGCGTGCCCGTGCTGACGGACATTCATGAAACCTGGCAGGCCGAGCCGGTCGCCGCTGTGGCCGACGTGCTCCAGATTCCCGCCTTCCTGTCCCGGCAAACCGATCTCATCGTCGCAGCGGCGCGAACTGGACGCGTCGTGAACATCAAGAAGGGTCAGTTTCTCGCCCCGCTCGACATGCGGCACCCGCTCGAGAAAGTCCGCGCCGCGGGCAACGGCCGCGTGTTCATCACCGAACGGGGGTTCTCGTTCGGCTACAACAACCTCGTGGTGGACATGCGCGCATTTCCGATGATGCGCAGCCTGGGGAGCCCGGTCGTCTTCGACGTGACGCACAGCCTGCAGTTGCCGGGTGCTGGCGATGGGGTCACCGCGGGTCTCGCTGAGTTCATCGAGCCGCTGGCGGCCGCCGGCGTGGCGGCCGGTGTTGACGGCGTGTTCCTCGAGGTCCATGAGGAACCAGCCCGCGCGCGGAGCGACGCCCAGAACGCGTTCCGGCTCGACCGGCTCGCGTCGCTGCTCGATCGACTGGTCCGCATCAACGCGGTCGTCAAGCCGGTGCTGACGAGCCAGTCCTGATGTCCAGCCCGTCGGCCTCGTCCGATCCGCTCGACCTCGCGAAGCGGGTACTGCAGACCGAAGCGGCGGCGATTCTCGGGCTCATCCCCAAACTCAACGGAAATTTTCAGCGGGCCGTCGATCTGCTGCACCAGTGTGCGGGTCGCGTCATCGTGACCGGCATGGGCAAGTCGGGGATCATCGCCCACAAGCTCTCAGCGACGCTCTCGAGCACCGGCACCCCGGCCATCTTTCTGCACGCCGCCGAGGCGGTGCACGGCGATCTGGGCGTCGTACAAGCCGGCGATGTGGTGATCGCGCTGTCCTACAGCGGCGAGACGGACGAGTTGATTCGCCTGCTCGAAGCCATCCGACGGCTGGGCGCGAAGCTCATCGCGCTGACCGGCAATCCACGATCCACGCTCGGTCAGTCCGCGGACATCACGCTGAGCTGCGAAGTTCCCGAGGAGGCGTGCCCCATGAACCTCGCCCCCACGGCCAGCACGACGGCGACGCTGGCGCTGGGGGATGCGCTCGCGATGACGCTCTCGCGGCGTAAGGGCTTCGGCGAGGAGCACTTCGCGACGCTCCATCCGGGCGGGCGGCTGGGCCGCAAGTTGATGCGCGTGGAGGCGCTGATGCACGCGGGCGACGCGCTGCCGAAGGTCAGCCCCGACGCGCTGATGAGGGACGTCATCCACCAGATGTCCAGCAAGCGGCTGGGGATGACGTGCGTGCTCGACCCTCAGGGCGTGCTGCAGGGTGTGGTCACCGACGGGGACCTCCGCCGGCACATGACGTCCGGATCCAATCTGCTGGAACGGCGCGCGGCCGATGTAATGACGAGGCGGCCGGTGACCATCGGTCGGACGCTGCTCGCCGTGGATGCGCTGCGGCTCATGGAAGAGCGCCGAATCACCTCGGTTGTCGTCGTGGACGAGTTGGGTCGCGCCGAGGGCGTCGTGCATCTCCACGACTTGTGGCGGACGCAGATGGTCTAGGCGGAGGCCGCCGGACCTCCCCCATGCCCCTCCCCCTTGAAGACGTCCATGTCCGCGCCCGCCGGGTGCGACTACTATTGCTGGATGTGGATGGCGTGCTGACCGATGGCGGGGTCGCGATCCGGTCAACGCGCGACGAACACAAGACGTTCTTCATCCGCGACGGCGCCGCGCTGGTCTGGGCGCGGCACGAGGGGCTCGCCGTGGGCCTGCTGAGCGGCCGGCCCTCGGGCGCCACGTCGCGGCGCGCCACGGAACTGGGCATTACGATCGTCTCCCAGGGCGGGCCCGACAAGCGGGAGGGATACGCGGGCATTCTCGCGTCGCACGGTTTCTCGGACGAGCAGGTCGCCTACATGGGCGACGACCTGCTGGACCTGCCGATCCTGGCCCGCGTGGGGCTCTCGGCCTCACCCGCCGACGCCGTCGAGGACGTCCGGACCCGGGTGCACTGGGTCAGCCGCGCGCCGGGCGGCCGCGGCGCGGTGCGCGAGTTCGTCGAGCTCATCTTCCGTGCCCGCGGCCGATGGGATGACATCGTCCGCCGCCATCTGGTTTGACCATGCAGGATTACGGACTCCTCTTCGGCGTGCTCATCGCCCTGCTGATCGGGCTGGCCGCCGGAAAGGCCTGGGAGCGCTACAAGCTCACCGAAGGACGCTGGGTGGATCGCCGGCGCGTGCGGCAGTCGCCGCACTTCATCCTGGGCCTCAACTACCTTGTCGCCGGCCAGGTGGATCTGGCGATCGACGAACTGGAGAAGGCCGCACGGGTGGATCCGGCCGCGCTCGAGTTGCGGCTCGTTCTCGGTAATCTGTACCGCGAGAAGGGACAAGTCGGCCGGGCCATCCAGGAGCACCAAGCGCTGCTGCAGCAGCCGCGGCTGAGCCGTGAGGAACACGCCAACGTGCTCCTGTGCCTGGGCCTTGACTATCGCCGGGGCGGCTTCGTGGATCGCGCCGTCGCGGCGTTCTCGGACGTGCTCAAACTCGATCCCAAGAACGAGGCGGCGCTCATCAATCTCGAGAAGCTGCAGGAAGACCAGCACCAGTGGCAGGAGGCCTACGTCACCCGCCAGCGGCTCGCCCAGATCGCGGGACCGCCCGACCAGCCGAAATCTCAGCTCATCCTCGCGTTCCTCGAGAACGAGATCGGGCTGCAGGCGCTGAAGGAAGGACGGGCGGCTGAAGCCGCCCAGCGATTCGAAGCGGCGATTGACCTCGATCCCGGCGTGGTCTCGACCTATCTCCACCTCGGGGACGCCCAGGCGAAAAAGGGCGACCTCTCTGCGGCCATCGCGACATGGGAACGCGCGATCGACGTCTCGCCCGACCGGGCGTATCTGGCGCTCGACCGCCTGGAGGGCGCATACGCGGCCGCCGGGGGTGACCGCCGATTCGAGGAACTCTGCATGCGCCTGACCGTGGCCTCACCGCGCGAGTGGCGCGCGCGGACTGCGCTCGCCCGGCACCTCGCCGGCCGGGACCAGCCGGCGCGGGCGATTGAGCTGCTGTTCGAGGCGCTCGAACACAATCCGCACGCCCTGGCGATCCACCAGGCCATCTGGGCGACGCTCTCGGCGCTGGACCTGCCGCGACAGCTCGTGGCGCGGTACATCGAGGTCACCCGGCAGTCGGTCTTCTATCTGGACCCGCACGTCTGCATCCGCTGCCGCTACCGCAGCACCGAACTCCTCTGGCAGTGCCCGCACTGCCACGAGTGGAACTCGTTCGTCGAGGAACGCATCACGCCGGCCACGGACAACGAGGCGGAAATACCGGCGGGTCTGGTGCAATAACGGTCCTTGGCGCCACGACTGCTGCGGGTCGCTCTCACAGGCGGGATCGCCACGGGCAAGTCCTATTGCGCCGCACGCCTGGCCGCTCTCGGGGCGCCGGTCATCGACGCCGATGTCCTGGCGCGCGATGCGGTGACTCCCGGCACGCCGGGCCTGGCGGCGGTGGCGGCTCGCTTCGGCGCCGGCGTGCTGGCTCCGACGGGCGACCTGAACCGCGCCGCGCTGGCCTCGATCGTCTTCGCCAACCCCGCCGCCCGGGCCGACCTGGAGGCCATCGTCCACCCCGTGGTCTACCGGGGAATCCGACAGTGGTTCGACGATCTCGAGTCACGAGGGCCCGGCGCGACCGTGGCGGTGGCCAGCATTCCGCTGCTGTACGAAACGCGACGCGAAGACGACTTCGACCAGGTGGTCGTGGCCGCGTGCACGCACCAGCAGCAGATTGACCGGCTGATGGCGCGCGACGCCCTGTCTCTCGCCGACGCGCGCGCCCGGCTGGCCAGCCAATGGCCGATCGAGGAAAAGGCGCGTCTCGCCGACTATGTCATCGACACGTCAGGCACGTTCGAGGAGACCGACCGGCAGGTTGAGGCCGTGTGGCAGAAGCTGTCCGAACGATCGACGTCAGGTGGCTAAGACGCAGTGCAGATCGGACGCGTCTTAATGAACTCCCGACGTCGATCTTTCCCGTCCTTCAGCAGCGGTCAGCGTGTTCTTCAGGAGCATCGCGATCGTCAGCGGCCCGACACCGCCGGGCACCGGCGACAGCGCGCCGGCGACGTCGGTCACGGACGGGTGGACGTCACCGACGACGATCGAGCCCTTGGCGGCAAGGGTGGCAAGACGGGGGCTGTTCTCGCCAAAGAGCCGCACCGCGAGTGCCTGGTCGGTGATGGGAGTCGTCCCCACATCGACGACCGCGGCCCCCGGCTTGACCATGGCCGGCTTCACGAAACCTGGCCGGCCCACCGCGCTGACGAGGATGTCCGCCTGCGAGGTGATGGCTGCCAGGTTCGCCGTCTTCGAATGGCAGATGGACACGGTCGCGTCGCGCTGCAGAAGAAGCAGGCTCATCGGTTTCCCCACGATCCCGCTGCGGCCAATGACCACGGCATGACGGCCGGCGATCGGCACACGCTCGCGATCGAGCAGCTCGATGACGCCCGACGGCGTGCAGGGCGCGAGGCGCGCTCGGCCTTCCACGACAAGGCCCACGTTGCAGGGATGCAGGCCATCGACGTCCTTGGCCGGGGCAATCGCCTCGACCACTCGCATCTCGGCGTCCGCTCCCATCGCCGCCGGCAGCGGCGACTGCACCAGAATCCCATCGCACTCGTCGTCGTCATTGAACGCGCGGATGAGCCCGAGAACCTCCGACAGCGGCGTGTCCGCGGGCAGGCGCCTGACGGTGACGCGCAGGCCGGTTTCCCCGCCCGTCCGTTCCTTGCCGCGCACGTACACGGCTGACGCCGGATCGTCGCCGACGAGCACGATCGCCAGCCACGGCGGCCGACCTCGCCTGGCGGCAAACGCGGCCACCTGAGGGGCGAGCTCCGCGCGAATCGCAGCAGCCGCGGCGGTACCGTCAAGACGTCGGCAGGTCATCCACTAGAGATGATATGGCACTGACGACGCATTGATGGCCCTTCCATCCCTCACTGCAGGAGCCGAATCAGCGCCACAGCCCGCGCCGCGGCGTCGCTGGTTGTGAGGTCTCCAGCCATCGCCACGATGTCCGCGCCGGCGTCGATGACGGCGCGCGCGTTGGACTGGTCGATGCCGCCAATCGCCACGAGCGGAATGCCCGCGGCGCGCGTGTGCGTCGCGGCGCGGCGCACACCCTCGAGGCCAATCACCGGATCGGGCTCGGCCTTGGTCGTCGTCGCAAACACCGGACCGATCGCGAGATAGCTGACGGGCTCCTCGAGACCGGCGACGAGCTGAGGCTCGTTGTGGGTCGAACAGCCAACCATGAGGGTGGCAGCCACAGGCAGTTCGGCACACGCGCGCCGGACCTCGCGTGGCGTCAGGTCCTGCTGCCCGACGTGGACCCCGTCCGCTCCGGACAGCACGGCCACATCCAACCGGTCATTGACGACGAATAGCGCGGCCGCGGCGCGGGCGCGGACGGCGAGCCGTTCCGCCAGCGCGAGCGTTTCGGCGGCGGAAGCGCTCTTGGCCCGAAGCTGCACGAGTCGCACACCGGCCGCCAGCCAGTCGGCGCACAACGCATCCGGTTCCAGACCGCGGCGTCCGGCGAGATCGATGTCGAGGATCGCGTACAGCCTGGACAGAACCAGGCGGCGTGCGGAGGACGAAGAGGCGCCGGGCGCGGAACCGCTCCTCGGCGACTAGGCGCTCTCTGCGAGCGGCCGGCCGCTCATGCGGGCCTTCTCCGGCATGAAGCGGTCCATGAACCCGGTGTTCAGCCGGCCCGCGACAAAGTCCGGATCGGCCAGCACCTTGAGGTGCAGCGGAATCGAGGTCTTGATGCCGTCGATGACCGTCATCTCGAGCGTGCGCCGCATCCGCGCGATGGCTTCCTCGCGATTGCGGCCGTGCGTGATGATCTTCGCAATCAGCGAATCGTAGTAGGGGGAAATCGTGCACTCCGAGTGCACGTAGGAGTCCACGCGGACGCCGGGACCGCCCGGCACGCTGAACGCATGAATCACTCCGGGGCTCGGCACGAACGTGTCGGGGTCCTCGGCGTTGATCCGGCACTCGATCGAATGGCCCCGGATTTCGATGTCGCTCTGCCGGAACGACAGCCGGCGTCCAGCCGCCACGAGAATCTGCTCCTTGACGATGTCCACACCCGTGACGAACTCGGTGACGGGATGCTCGACCTGCAAGCGGGTATTGGCTTCCAGGAAGTAGAACCGGCCGGTCTTGTCCATCAGGAACTCGAACGTCCCGGCGTTGGCATACTGGACAGCGCGCGCCGCATCCACGACCGTGGCCCCGAGGCGGCGACGCTGCTTCTCGGTGAGGGCGACCGACGGCGCTTCCTCAATCAGCTTCTGGTGCCGCCGCTGAATCGAACACTCCCGCTCGCCCAAGTGGACGACGTTGCCATGATGATCCCCGAGCACCTGAATCTCGATGTGCCGTGGGGCCTCGAGGTACTTCTCGAGATACACGTCGCCGACACCGAACGCCGCCTCCGCCTCCCGCGTCGCGGTCTTCAGCGCCTGCGGCAGCTCGTCTTCGGCGCGCACCACGCGCATGCCGCGCCCGCCCCCGCCGGCCACCGCTTTGATGATGACCGGATAGCCCAGCTCCCTGGCGACCTTGAGGGCCTGCTCCTCCCCCTGGACCGGGCCGTCGCTGCCCGGCAGCACCGGCACGCCCGCCTTCTTCATCGCGCGGCGCGCGCGGGCTTTGTCGCCCATCAGCCGAATCGTGTTCGGAAAGGGCCCGATGAACTTGATGTGGCAGGCCTCGCAGACCTCGGCCAGGTAGGCGCTTTCCGAAAGGAACCCGTAGCCCGGGTGCAAAGCATCGGCACCCGTGATCTCGGCGGCGCTGATGATGGCGGGCACGTTCAGGTAGCTGTCCATGCTGCGGGCCGGCCCAATGCACACGTCCTCGTCCGCAAACCGGACATGGAGCGAGTGCTCGTCAGCCTCCGAGTAGACGGCGACCGTCTTGATGCCGAGCTCACGGCACGCGCAGATGACGCGCAGGGCGATCTCGCCGCGATTTGCGATCAGGATCTTGTTGAACATGCGTCCACCGGCGGCTGGCCACGGGCCCGCCGCGCGCGTCCCGGCCTCAGCTCACCTTGACCGCAAAGAGCCGATCGCCGAACTGCACGGGCTTGCCGTTCTCGACGTAGATCGCGACAATCTCACCCTCCCGATCGCTCTCGATCTCGTTCATCAGCTTCATGGCCTCGATGATGCAGAGGACCTGCCCCTTCTTCACGACATCGCCCACCTCGACGAACGACGGGGCGGCGGGTTCGGGCGATCGATAGAAGGTGCCCACAATGGGCGACTTGATGACGCCCAGCTCGACCGCATCCAGTGTTTCGGCCGCAGACGCCTGGACTTCAGACTGGGAGGTCAGGGGAGCGGGGCCGCTCGCCGGAACCGGGACGGACGCCTCGGCGGGCGCTGCCGGTGTCAGAGGGGGCGCGATGGCCAGTTCCCGGCCCGCCTTGCGAACGCGGACCTTCAGGCCATCGCGCTCGAGCTCGAACTCGGCGAGATCGTGCTCGCGAACCAGAGCCAGAATCTGTTTGACGTCGTCGAGATCCATAGGTCAGACCACCAACAGCGCGCGCGGTGCATCCGTGAGCACCTCGCTGCCGTCAGGGGTCACAAGGACATCGTCCTCCAACCGCACTCCCCCGACGTGTTCCCGGTAGGCGCCGGGTTCGATCGTGAAGACCATGCCGGCCTCGATCGTATCCGTGCCATCCGACTCGACCCGGGCGATGCGCGGCGCCTCATGGATCTCGAGGCCCAGCCCGTGTCCCGTGCCGTGCACGAAGGCCGGCCCCAGGCCGCGATCCTCGAGCACCTGTCTGGCCGCCCCATCGATCGTCCAAGCCGCGACGCCGGGACGGATCGCCTGAATCGCGGCCTGGTGAGCCGCGGCCACACCCTCATAGAGGGCAGCCGCTTCCGGCCCTGGCGGTCCGACCACCGCCATCCGCGTCAAATCGACGCAGTATCCGTCTAACACCCCGCCGAAGTCCAGCAACACGAGGTCGCCGGCGGCCGGCTGACGGTCGGTTGGACGGGCATGCGGATGGGCGCTCAGCGGGCCCGACGCGACAATCGTGGGGAATGACGGCCCCTCGAATCCCGCGCCCATCACCGCATCGTCAATCGCCGCCGCGATCTGGCGTTCGGTGCGATGCGTACCCACCAGACGACCGAGGTCCCGGGCCACGTCGGACAGCCGGCGGGCCGCCTGGCGGAAGATGGCAATCTCGCCCGCATCCTTCACCGCCCGCCGCCGTTCGACGATGCGCTCGGTGGCCTGAAACCGGACCGCCGAGGCAGCCGCCTGCCACCGCCCAAGCGTTGCGACGGTGGTGTGCCCCGCCTCGAAGCCGACGCTGGTCAGTCCCTCGCGAGTGAGCACCGCCGCCAGGGTGACGTCGTACCGGGGCTCCACGCGTTCGATCGTCACCGCTGCCAGCGTGCCGCTGGCCACCCGGTCGCGGGCGGCCCCGTCATAGCGGCCGTCGAGCAGTAGGTACCCCGCGTGACGCGTCAGCACGAGGAGGCCGGCCGAGCCGCTGAAGCCCGTGAGGTACGTCAGGTTGACCGGGGTGGAAACGATGAGGGCGTCGAGGCCGTCGGCGGCAAGCGACGACTGGACGCGCAGAAGCCGCCCGGCCCAGTCCGGGCGGAGCACGTGGGTCATCCGCTGACTATGCCACCGAGTCGGGGTTCAGGTGTAGTCGTCGCGAAGTGACCTTCTGCAAGAACGCCTCGAGCCTGGCGATGGGGGCTGGCGCCCGGGTTGGGGCGGGCGCGGGCGGCGGGAAGAGCGTATGCATCTCCTCCTCCGTCATGTGAGCGGCCGACGCCATGGCCGGCACGCCGGCCGTGTCACCGGCCGGCGGCATCCAGGCGACGTCGGGCGTGTTCCACTCGATCGGGTCGTCCCCGACCTCGTCCTCGATCTCGGCCGCGTCGGACGCACCCGCAACTTCCATGGGCTCAGCGACGGGCTCCGCGACAGGCTCCGCCCGCAGGTCGACGGGTTCGGCGAGCTCCAGGCCGGAATCGACGACGCGATGCTGTTCAAGCTCGGTCTCCGAAATCGCGTCGACCACAGCCGCGGCGGCGGCCGGTTCGGGCGCCAGAACCTGCTCGGGCTCGGGCGCGACCTCGGGCTCAGGCACGACCTCGGGCTCGGGCGCGACTTCCACGGGAGGCGCGGCCTCGAGTGCAGGCGCAGCTTCAGCCTGGGGTACGACCTCCCGCACCGCCTCAGGCTCAGCCGCCGCTTCGGCCACTGTCTCGCCGAACTCCGACTCGTCCGACGCCGGCTCATCTGCGACCGCTTCCGCGGTCGCTGCGTCCTCGACAGCCACCAGGGCGGTCGTCGGATCGACCACGATCTCCTGTGCCTCGTGAGGTGCCTGCTCGATGGTGAGTGCGGCCGCGATCGCACCCTCAGGTTCCGTCTCGACGGTGAGCACCGGATCGGCCTGAGGATCGAGGGGATCCTCCTCCTCCAGCTGGAGCACCAAGTCGGGTTCAGGCTCGTTCGCGGCGGCAGAGAATACGCTGTCGAGAACCTCGAGCTCCTCGGCCGCGGCGATGCCGGCGGGCGGGAGCACGGGATCCAGCGTGGCCTCTTCGAACGCGGCGGTTATTTCAACCGGCGGGGCCGCCTCGAACTGAATGAACTCGCCCGCAAGCACGTCGTCTGCCTCGGGCAGATCAATCACCACATCCGCGGCGACCGGATCGGACTCGGCGCCGCCGAACTCGCTCGCGACACGCGCCAGCTCGACCTCGGCGTTCTCGGCCAACAGCACCGCGTCGCTGGCCGGTTCGCTCGCGGTCACCGGCATCGCCGGTTCCCAGACGTCCTCAACCTCCTGGAGTGCGGCGAGAGGCGACCCGGCGGGTGTGACGTCCAGCTCGGACCAGTCCGCGGCGTTCTGAACGACCGGCTCCGCGCTGGCGGGGACCACGGCATCGGCCGCCTGCTCGATCACGTGCTCGAAAACCGACACCACAGGTTCGGCCTCGTCGGCGTGTCCCGAGTGTGCAACGGCCGCCTGGGCGGGTGTCTCAATCAGCGACAGCGGATTGACATCGTCGTTCGCCGACGTGATGGTTGGGATGGGAAGAGGCGGAGGCGCGGCCGGCATCGCCGGCTCATACGGCTCGGGTTCGTCGGGCGCGGCCGCATCGACAACGACAGGCGCTTCGTGCACTTCCGAGAGATCCTCGGCGGGCACCCACATGCCGTCGGGACCGACGCCCGACACGGCGTGCTCCGCCCGATCGTGCAGCTCGGCCAAGCCGCGAATCGCGGCCAGGTTGTCGGGCGCCCGGCGGATGACCCGTTCGAGTTCCTGCCGCGCGTGGTCGTACTCGCCCTTGTCGAGGAACGCCCAGCCCAGGGTCACCCGGGCCGAGAGCTGGTTCGGAAACTTCTTCAGGCCCTCGTGACAGAGGGCGATGGCACGGTCCAGATCGCCCGCGCGCCGGAAGCGCTCGGCAATCGCACCAAACGACGGAGTGTCCTCCGCCGGCGCCTGCCGGCTGCGATTGAGACCAATGCCAGCCATGGGGAGCTTGAGGGACGACGCGACGCGGTCCTCGACCTCAGAACAGAGACAGCTTGATCTGCGCGGTCCGTGGCTGCGAGTTGCTGAAGTTGGAGCCGATTGGCGTCACAGCCACGGTGGCGATGACCTCAGCACCCAGGAATCCTGGCGCCGAGTAGACGGCCGAGGCCGTACCGTCCCCGCCGGTAGTGATCGTTGCGCCTGACAGGCCGACGCAGCGCGTGACGGTGGGACTGACCGCGCCGGCGTCGATGGTGCCCTCAGGACAGCCCTGGGCGGTCAGCGCCTGCAGCTCGAACCTGATCTCGGCCTTCAGCGGCAACCCGACGACCGGCTGGTTCGCGCTGTCCGTGGCCGTCACCTGGATGACGGACTGGGACGCGCCGTCTTGCGGCAGGATGTCGGGCGACGCCGTGACACCCAGCGAGAGGCCGAGACCGGACGGCCCGGCCAGCGGCGGCGCCTTCTGGTCGTCCAGGGTGCAGCCGCCGACGGCGACCATCATCACGAAAGGAAGCACTCGTCTCATCACCACGTCTCTACTCCAACTCTGGAACGCGGCCACACCGGCGCGGCCGGCCCGCCGTTCCCGGCGGGGTCCTGAGGCTCGTTTTCTGCGCCTAGTCGGGATCCGCCCAGTCGGCGAACGTCACGCTGATGTTGCCGGTGACGCTCACGTCGCGCCCGGCCTGGTCCTTACCGTAGAAGGTCACTTCCGCGATGGTCGAAATCGCGACCTGGCCGCCCTGTGCCGCCAGCGCGGCGAGCGGTGACTCAACCTTCGCCTGGATACGCACGAGCGTCAGCGTCGCGGTGGCGCTCGAATCGCCCACGGTGGCTGTGATGGCTCCATCGAACGGATAGGGCACGTCCACGCCCGGCGTGTTGCGGCCGTCGCTGCGGAGGTACCGCACGTGATAGCGCGTCACCGTGATGAAGTTCATCGCGCTCGGCGTGGTCGGCCCTTCGGCCGTCCCGGGATCCTTGAGCCCCAGGCTGAAAATGACGCGGCCCGGATCCTCGTAGATGCTCCCGTCGGTAACGACGTCGGACTGCAGGGTGCCCGTGAAGGCGTCCGGCTCGGCGCCCGACGCGCCACCCAGCTGGTTGATGATCAGGTAGGAGGGCGACACGCCCGTCGTCTGCCCTACCGTGCAGCTCGCCAGCGGCGCCGCCAGCGTGGCCACGGCCGCCAGGCGGCCGGCCGCGCGCCAGGCACGGCGGGCGCGGCCCCGGACGGGCCCCTCGATGTTCGGTCTCGACACGTGCGCTCGGTCGCGTTTCATGCACCTATCCTCGAATGATGCGCGGGGTCAGGAAGACCAGTAGCTCCTGAGCCTCGCTGGAATTCGTCTCGCGTCGGAACAACCAGCCCAGCAGCGGGATCCGGCCGAGCCCGGGTGTCCGGTCGGTGGACGACGACTCGCGCGTCTGCATGATGCCGCCGATGACCGTCGTCATCCCGTCGGCGACCTGGACCTGCGTGTCGGCGCGCTGGGTATTGATCGACGGGTTGCCGTTGACGTTGTTGCTGAAATCCGGAAACGCGTTCTCCAGCAGGATGCGCATGATGACGGTGTTCGCGGCCGTGATCTGCGGCAGCACCGAGAGCTTCAGGGCCGCATCCTCGAACTGGACCGTGATGGTGTTGTTCGAGACGACCTGGATCGGAATGCGGAAGCCCTGCGTAATCTCGGCTTGCTTGTTGTTCTGCGTCGTGATCTTCGGCCGGGACACGATTTCGAGCGACCCCTGGCTTTCGAGCGCGGAGAGCTGTACGTCGAGGCTGAAGGCGCCGTTGATGGAGCCGAGCGCCAGCCCGATGGCCGAGCTCGCGCCGGTCACGGGCAGGTTCACGGCCGTGCCCGTCTGCTCGAGACTCGAGGCGCGCGGGTCCGATCCGCGTCCGGGTCCCTGGGTCAGCGCGCCGTTCTCGCTCACCCGCCCGCCGGCCGCCCCGCGGTTCGGAAAAGCCAGGCCCGTGGTATTGCCGAGCTCGGGCGAGACGCGCCCGTTGAAGCCCCACTGCACGCCCAGCGCCTTGGCCGCGTCGTTATTGGCCTGCACGATGCGCGCTTCGATCTCGACCTGCGGCTCGGGCCGATCGAGATCGGTCACGAGGGTCTGGATCTCCTGGATCGTCCGGGGCGTGTCCTTGACGATCAGCATGTTCGTCCGCTCTTCGAACTCGACCGAGCCACGCTCGGTGGCGAAGCCGGCGGTCTTCAGCAGGTCGGCGATCTCGCTGGCGCTCGCGTAGTTCAGGCGCATCTTCAGCAGTTCCAGATCGGGCGCCTGCTCGCTGGCCTTCTTCTGGATCGCCTGGTCGGTGAGCTCCTTGGTCTGCGCCTCGCGCGTCATGACCCGCAGCACGTTGCCGTCGAGCTCCGACGTGAGCTGCTGCGACTTGAGCACGACTTCCATGACCTGGTTCCAGGGCACCTGGGTCAGGCGCAGGTCGACCGTCGCGGTGTTCGGGACGCTCGGATCGATGACCAGGTTCACCCCGCCGATCTCGACCAGGGTCCGGAGCACGCTGCGCAGATTGGCGCCTTCGTAGTTGACGTCAATCGGCGTGCCGCTGAACTGCGCCAGCGCGCTGGCGCCCCCGCCCTGGCCAGGGGCCTGCTCGGCCCGTGTCCCGACGAGCGCTGCGGCCATCACGAATGCGATGGCCGTCGTCCAAAGGCGAATGCTCTTCATTGAATCCCCTCTCCTGCCGGTCGAATCGTCTTGCGCACGGTGATCGGACGCATCCCGGAGCTCACAGCCTCCGCAAACACCACGCCAGCCGTGTCGATGCTCTGCACCGACGCGTCACGAAGCTTGTCGTTGAGATGGGCGACGAACGACTTGCGATTCGGGCCTTCCAGAATCGCAAGGATGCGATCGCCGCTGCGGATCACGCCGCGGACGGTGACGTCGGCGAGCGCCAGGTCGGGCAGGGTGAGCGCCGCCCGCCCGGTCCCCGCCGGAGCCGACGCGTTGGCCCTCGGCGCGATGAGGCTCGCGAACGGATCCCGTCGATCCCCCCCCTGATAGTCCGTCGGCGCCACCCCCACGCGCGTGCCGATCGGGATCGGCGCGACAGGCGGCGGCGCGACGAGCGGCGGCGCGGCGACCGCCGGGGCGGGTCCCGGCGCGGGCGCCTCGGCGGGCGTCTGGGCGTGAGCCGCGACGGCCACCGCGAGGAGGGGCGCAAACATCAGGGCAGTCGTGGTCTTGGTCGTCGTCATGGCTGGACTCCGGTGCCAGCAAGTGTGAGGTCCTTGTCGAACACGAAGGTGGTCGTCACGCAGGAGACCGCGACCGTACCGCGGCCGTTGGGATTCGTGCGGGTCCGGACCTGCAGGTCCGACACCGAGATCAATCGGGCCATGGTGGAGATCCGGTCGAAGAAGCGCCCGAGATCGTGATACGTGCCCTCGAGCCCCACCTCGATGGGCCACTCGCTGTGCTGCGGCTTCGCCACGATCGCCTTCGGCTTGAAGCTGGCGATGTCGAGCAGCGACTCGCTCGCGAGTTCGTGCAGGTTCCGGAGCACGTCCTGCGGATCCTTTTCCTCGGGAATGACGGCCTGCGTCTCGCGCAACGACGCCTCGAGCTGGCGCACTTCGCGCTGCGCCTGCGGCAGGCGCATCGCAATGGCCTGCGCGCCGCGCACCTCGGCCTCGAGCTTGGTCAACCGTTCGCGGCTGGCCGCGATCCGGACGCGTTCGGGGCTGATGACGACCTGCCAGGCCGCGCCGGCCGCGAGCACCGAGAGCAGCGCGAAGACCGTGATCTGCGCGCGAGGAGACAATTCCTGAAAACTCTTCGCCATGGCTAGACTCCCGGCCGCCCGGCCGGTTGATCGGGCGCCGACGTCGCCGACAGCGCGGTGGGAACGGCAGCCGTTCGCGGCTTCGCCGACTCGGCTCTGATCGTGAAGCGGACGACGGTGGTCTGGTCCACCTGCTCGGTGGTGGTCGTCAGGATCTCGACCGGATGCTCGAACAGGCCGGACGTCTGCATCCGCTGCGCGAAGTCCGTCACCGAGGTGAGCGACAACGCGCGGCCGTCGACCTGCAGGCTCGTCCCCGTCTGTTTCATCTCGAGGAGCCACAGGCCCTCGGGCACGCTGCGGCTGACGGTCTCGAGCAGACTCACCGGCGCGCGTTTCGACGTCCGGAGCCGCTCGATGAGCGACAGCCGCTCGGCCAGGATGGCGCGGCGCGCGTTGGTCGCCTCGAGGATCTTCGCCGCCTCCTTGAGCCGGACGATTTCCGCCTCAGCGTTCACGATCGCCGTGTCGAGCGAGGCCCGCGTGTGGCTCAGATACCACCAGGAGGCGCCGACGCACAGCAGGGTCGCTCCCAGCATGGAGAGGCCGATGATGGCCGAGCGCTGCTCGCGGGGCAGCCATTCGCGGGTCGCGGGCGTGCCCGGCGACGTCGCGAGGAGATTGACTTTGATCATCGGTCCCCCTCATTCCGCATCGCGAGGCCCACGGCCACGGCATACCCCGGCCCCCCCGCGTCCGCACCGGCCGTGCGGCTCGATCGCGAGACCCGGCGGAAGGGATCGAAGACGTCCACCGGCGCGCCAAACTCGCTCGCAAACAGGTCCACCAGGCCGACGGCCTGATGCGCGCCACCGGACACGACGACACGACTCAGCTTCTCGACCGGCGCGGTGGCCCGGTAGAAATCCACCGTCTTGCGCACTTCCTGGACGAGCTGCGCGCTGGCCTCCCGCAGGACCGTCGTGACCTGGTCGGGGCTGACGTCGTTCGGAAACTGCCCGTGCAGGATGCGCTTCGCGGCCAGCTCGTCGACCCCCATCGGCACGAGCTCGCGGAGAATCGCGTCGAGGTGCACCTGGCCGCCAATCGCGATGTCGCGGGTGAACGCCGGCTGCCCGTGTTCGAGCAGGCAGACGATGGTGACCGCGCGGCCGATGTGGACGAGCGCCGCCAGCGCGTCGGTCCGTTCGGGGTAGTTCATGCGGTAGGCGTTCGCGAGCGCGAACGCTTCGATGTCGAGGACCACCGGGCGCCGACCGGTCTGCGCGATGATGCCGGCCCGGTCGTCGATGCGGTCGCGCTTGGCGGCGACCAGGAGCACGTCGAGCGAGTTCTTCGTCGCCTCGCCCTGGTTGATGACCTGGTAGTCGAGCTGGACCTCGCTGAGGTCGAACGGGATGTACTGCTCCGCCTCCCAGGGAATGGCTTCGCTCAGTTCCGCCTGGCTCATGCTCGGCAGCGACAGACGCTTGACGATCACCGAGTGACCCGAGAGCGCGGTGGCCACGCGGGCCCGCCGGAGCTTCAGCGAGTCGAGCAGGCCGCCGATCACCTCGCTCACGACCGTCGGCTCGCTGGCCGTGCCGTCGTGAAGACTGCCCTCGGGCAGCGGCGCCTCACCGGCGGCCACCAGGGACCAGCCGGCACGCGCCCGGCGGAGGACAACGGCTTTCACGGCACTCGACCCGATGTCGAGGCCCACCACAGGAGGACGAAAGGCAGCGCCGAGATCCATAGCGGCCTGCTCTAAGGCAAGCCGGGTGCCAAGATCGAGATCGAGTCGCGGATCCGATGGGACGGCCCGATCGGCCCGGCCCGAGTGACCGGTCGCAGGTGTCAGTTGAACGAGTGTTGTCGCGGCTCGTTCAGTTCTGTAAGGAACGGGCGCCGCCGGGCGACGGGCGGGGGCGGGCGGGGCCGCAGCCCTGATTTGCGCCGGAAGATTGACAATTTTTCACTCGACTCCTATCATCTAGGTTTGCCGTTCTTGAGATTCGGCTGAAGGGATCGCATGGTCACGGGTCAGGCCCCGGCGGCTCCGCCGGCACGGTGGCACATCATTGATGCGCGCAACAAGGCGCTGGGACGGATTGCCAGCCACGCCGCCCGACTGCTCCAGGGCAAGCACAAGGTGACCTGGGTCCCCTACCGTGACACCGGCGACCACGTGGTCATTGTCAATGCCGCCACCGTGCGGCTGACCGGCCGCAAAGAAGCACAGAAGCTCTATCGGTATCACAGCGGCTACGAGGGCGGGCTGCGCGAGGAACGGGCGGCCATCGTGCGGAAGAAGAATCCCGTACGGCTGGTCGAAGAGGCCGTCCGCGGGATGCTCCCGAAAACCAAGCTGGGGAATGCGATGTACCGCAAGCTGAAGGTCTACCGGGCGGACGATCATCCCCACGTCGCCCAGCAGCCCACCAAGTACGAGGTCGCCTGACGTGGCACTGACGCAGTATTACGGGACGGGCCGGCGCAAGACGTCCACCGCCCGCGTGTTCCTCCGGCCCGGGACGGGCGCCATCAGCGTGAATGCCCGGCCGATTGAAGCCAGCTTCCCCACCGAAACCCTCCGCCTCACCATCCGCCAGCCTCTGGTCGTCACCGAAACCGCCGAGCGGTTCGACGTCGTGGCTACGACAGCCGGCGGCGGCGTGGCCGGTCAGGCCGGCGCCCTGCGCCTGGGCATTGCGCGGGCGCTCGTCGAGTTCGACGCCGAACTGCGCGCCCGGCTGCGCAAGGCCGAGCTGCTCACCCGCGATCCGCGGGCCAAGGAACGCAAGAAGTACGGCATGGCGGGAGCGCGGAAACGCTTCCAGTTCAGCAAGCGCTAGTCAGCGACAGGCCGCAGCATGGGAGAACAGACAGCTTGAGTGCGATCGCGATGAAGGACCTGTTGGAGGCCGGCGTCCACTTCGGCCACCAGACGAAGCGGTGGAACCCGAAGATGAAGCCCTACATCTTCGGCGAGCGGAACGGCATCTACATCATCGACCTCGGTCGCACGGCCCGGCTCTATCGCGAAGCCGTCGAGTTCGTCACCACCGTCGCCGGCCAGGGCGGCACCCTCCTCTTCGTGGGCACCAAGCGCCAGGCGCAGGACGCCATCGCCGAGGAGGCCCAGCGCTGCGGCATGTTCTTCGTCAACCAGCGCTGGCTGGGCGGCCTGCTGACGAACTTCAGCACCATTCAGCGCAGCCTCGCCCGACTCCGTGAGCTCGAGTCGATGACCACCGACGGCCGCTACGAGACCCTGTCGAAGAAGGAAGTCGCGCGGCTCGACAAGGAGCGGCGCAAGCTCGCCAAGAACCTCGATGGCATCCGCGGGATGTCGCGCCTGCCCGACGCCGTCTTCGTCGTGGACACGCGGCATGAGCAGATTGCCGTCGACGAGGCGCGCAAGCTCAAGATTCCCGTGGTGGGCGTCGTCGACACCAACTGCGACCCCGACCAGGTCGAATACGTCATTCCGGGCAATGACGACGCCTTGCGGTCCATCCGGCTGTTCGCGGCCGGGATCGCCAGCGCCGTTCTGGCGGGCCGCGGCCTGGCCGAGTCGGGCGCCCAGCAGCCCGAGGCCTCCGCCCGGGCGCACCAGGCGGCCGCCGCGACCCCGGCCTGATCGGTCGCCCCGCGCGGCAAGACGAAGCGGACCGCAACTGTTCCGCTCACCACGCGCCGGCCAGACGACCGGCTCCCCTGTTCGATGGCCCGCTAGCTCGAGTCCGCTCATGACCACGATTCCCGCTGAACTCGTCAAGAAGCTTCGTGACCGCACCGGTGCGGGCATGATGGAGTGCAAGGCCGCCCTGCAGGAGGCCCAAGGCGACCTCGAGGAGGCCACCACGATCCTGCGCAAGCGGGGCCTGGCCCAGGCCGGAAAGAAGTCAGGCCGGACGGCCCGCGAGGGCCTCATTGGCTCCTACATTCACCTGGGCGGCAGGATTGGCGTACTCGTCGAGCTGAACTGCGAGTCGGATTTCGTGGCGAGGACCGACGACTTCCAGACGCTGCTCCGGGAGCTGGCCCTGCAGGTGGCCGCCGCCAATCCCGAGTACGTGCGCCGCGAGGACGTGCCGGCCGAGACGCTCGACCGCGAGCGCGCCATCTACCGCGCGCAGATAGAAGGATCGGGCAAGCCGCCGCAGGTCATCGACAAAATCGTCGAAGGCAAGCTCGCCAGCTTCTACGAGCAGACCGTGCTCGTGGATCAGCCGTCCATCCGCGACCCGAAAACGACCGTCGGTCAGATGATTCAGTCGGCCATCGCCAAGCTGGGCGAGAATATCGAAGTCGCGCGCTTTGTCCGCTTCAAGGTCGGCGACGCGAAGTAGCGGCTATAATTCTTGCCCGTGCCGGCCGACGAGTCCCAGCCCCGCTACACCCGCGTTCTCCTCAAACTGTCCGGCGAAGCGCTGATGGGCGACGAGTCCTTCGGCATCGATCCGGCGGTCGCGACACAAATCGCCCGGGAGATTGGCGAGATCCAGTCGCTCGGCGTCCAGACCGGCGTGGTCATCGGCGGCGGGAACCTGTTCCGCGGTCTCGCGGCGAGCGCCCGCGGCATGGACCGCGCGACGGCCGACTACATGGGCATGCTGGCGACCGTCATCAACGCCCTGGCCCTCCAGGACGCCCTCGAGCAGATCAACGTGGTGACGCGCGTGGTCACGGCCGTGGAGATGCGGGCCGTCGCCGAGCCGTTCATCCGCCGGCGCGCCATCCGGCACCTCGAAAAGGGACGCGTCGTGATTTTCGCCGCGGGCACCGGCAACCCCTACTTCACGACCGACACGGCCGCCGCCCTCCGCGCGATGGAAATGCGCGCCGAGGTCATCCTGAAAGGCACGAAGGTGGACGGCATCTACTCGGCCGACCCCCTGCTCGACGCCGGCGCCGAGCGCTACGAGACGATCTCCTACCTGCAGGTCATCGAGCGGTCGCTCAAGGTCATGGACTCGACCGCCGTGACCCTGTGCATGGACAACAAGCTGCCGATTATCGTCTTCAACCTCCGGCAGGCCGGCAACCTGCGGCGCGTCATCATGGGCGAGCCGGTCGGTACCACGGTCTCGGCCTGACGCACGCACGGAGTCATCGATGGACGTACAGGATCTGAAAGGCCTGAATGCCGAAGTCAAGAAGCGGATGGACGGGGCGATCGAGCACCTCCGCCGCGAACTGGCGGGGCTGCGCAGCGGCCGTGCGTCGGTGACCCTCCTGGACCCGGTGCAGGTCGAGGCCTACGGCAGCCTGATGCCGCTGAACCAGGTCGCCTCTCTCTCGATTCCCGAACCGACGCTCATCGTCGCCCAGCCCTTCGATCCGTCGCTGATCAGCGCCATCGACCGGGCGATTCAGAAGAGCAACCTCGGCCTCAACCCGGCCTCCGACGGCAAGGTCGTCCGCATTCCCGTTCCGGCGCTGACCGAGGAACGCCGGCGGGAGATGTCGAAGCTCGTCCACCGCTACGCCGAGGACGGCCGCAACGCCGTCCGCCAGGTCCGTCGCGACGCGAACGACCGGCTCAAGAAGCTCCTCAAGGACCACCAGATCTCGGAAGACGACGAGCGCCGGGCGCTCGAGGACGTGCAGCGGATCACCGACCAGCATGTGACGATGATTGATGACATTCAGAAGAAGAAGGACGGGGAACTGCTGGGCAAGTGAAGTGATGATTGGTGGATCGGGCAATCAACCAATCGTCATTCGTCGATTCCATGGCATTAGTCCCCTAACGCAATCCCCAAGCTGCGCGCCGTCTGAATAAGGTCGCTGTCGACCGGCATCGTCCGGACCTGGTGCACGACCTCCTCGAGCGGCACGACGATGAGGCGATCGGGAGTGTCGAGCGCCACCATCACGTTCGTCTCGCCGCGCTGCAGCGCGCGCACGGCGTAACTGCCAAAGCGCGTGGCGAGCAGCCGGTCGTAGCTCGTGGGCATGCCGCCCCGCTGGAGATGGCCCAGCACGGTCGACCGCGCTTCCTTGCCCGTCATCGATTCGAGATCGGTCGCGACGCGGGCGCCGATGCCGCCCAGGCGTTCGACCATGTCGGCCGTGCCGGCCATCCGGACCGACCGCTCCCCGCCCTTGGGATACGCGCCCTCGGCCGCCACGACCACACTGAACCTGGCCCCGAATCGCTCGCGTTGCAGGATGTGCGCGGCGATCTTCTTCAGGTCGAAGGGGATCTCCGGGACAAGCGTCACATCGGCGCCGCCGGCGATGCCCGAATGGAGGGCGATCCAGCCCGTGTAGCGTCCCATCACCTCGACCACCATGATGCGGTGGTGCGCGTGCGCGGACGTGTGCAGCCGATCGATGGCCAGCGTGGCGAACGCCACGGCCGAGTCGAAGCCGAACGTCATCGACGTCCCGGCGATGTCATTGTCGATGGTTTTCGCCACGCCGACCGACGGCACGCCGCGCTGTTGCAGCTCGTGGGCGATCGCGAGCGTACCATCGCCGCCAATGACGACCAGCGCGTCGAGCCCGAGCGCCCGGAAATTCTGGACGCACCGCTCAGAGTAGTCCGCGGGCGGCTCGCCATTGGACTGCGGATAGGCGAAGGGATTCCCGCGGTTCGTGGTGCCGAGAATGGTGCCGCCCAGCCGGTGGATGCCCCGCACGTCCTCCAGGGTCAGCGGTCGGGACTTCCCAGGGTGAATCAGGCCGTCGAAACTGTCCTCGAGGCCGACACAGGCGATGCCGGCCGAATGCGCCGTCCGGACGACAGCGCGGATGACGGCGTTCAGGCCGGGGGCATCACCGCCACCGGTGAGGACGCCGATACGTTGGATGGCACGCGACATGGCCGGGAGTCTATCTGTTCTGGATGCTCGGTTCCGGTCCTGGCGCGTTCAGAGCCACCGGCGCACGTGGTTCCTGTACTGCCGCCAGGCCTCACCATGCGTCCCAAGCAGCCTGGGCTCTTCGAACCTCGTCACGCGCACGTGAAACGCCACGGCCGCACCCCCGGCGTAGAGCCAGAGCACCGAGGTGCCGAACATCGTGGCCCAGCCGATGAGCACGAGGACAACCGCGACGTACATCGGGTTGCGAGACCAGCGGTAGGGACCAGTGGTCACGAGCCGGTGGGGTGGATCCCACGGCGCCAGCGTGCCCTGCCCGGCCGCGTAGAACTCGCGGACGCACCACGCCAGAAGAGCCGAGCCCACGACAAACGGCACGAGGCCAGCGAGGCGCACGCCACGCGACTGCGTGATCGCATCCGACAACCATGCCGGTACGATGAACGCCACGACGCCCGGCAGTGCGAGGAAGGCCACGATGGCGCGGGCGCGCAGGGACATGGCGCGCGAGTCTAGCAGGTGCGCCGGTGCGTGCTAGACTTGGAGGTCGTGCTGGCGCTCGCGACCTCGTCCGGGGCAGCGGCGCATCAGTAAGAGTGGGCGGCTAGCTCAGCTGGGAGAGCGCCGCGTTCGCAACGCGGAGGTCGCGAGTTCGAGCCTCGCGCCGTCCACCAACTTTCGTGAGCAATTTCTGCAATTCCTTCATCTCCCGCCGCGTGGCGTCGGGTGGTTGTGCCGGTTTTGTGCCGCTCGGAGCCAGGTAGGCCCCGGTCTCCAGGGCGTTTACCTTCAGCGTCTGGGTTGGGTGCGTGTACCGCTCCAGCATCCGCGTCGTCGAGTGGCCGCTGATCGCCATCACGGTGTGGTCGCTGTGGCCGGCGGCGATCATGCGGCTCAGCGCCGTGTGGCGGAGCGTGTGGAAGCTGACGTCGCCCGTCTTGATGCCCGCCCGCTCCAGCGCCCGCTCGAAGTTCTTCCCTACTGTCGTATACGGTTCCCCTGTCCTCGAGTTCGTGAACACCCACGGGCGCAGCCGAGGGAGATCCGCGAGCACAGATCGGACGCTGGGCGTCATTGGCAGCCGGCGTGACCGGCCGTTCTTCGTCTCCATGAACACGATCTCGTCGTTGGTGACGTGCGACCACTCCAGGGCCAGGAGTTCGCCGCGGCGGGCGCCGGTGAGGAGCGCGAGCGCCACGAGTGCCCGGAACTTCCCGTGGCACGCGCGGATGAGGGCGCGCTCCTCGGCCGGCGTGAGGATCCGCGTGCGCCGGTTCTCGACGCGCAGGCGCTTCACGCGCCGCGCCGGCGACTCCGCGAGCTTCCCCCACTCCACGGCTTTGGCGAGCACGGACTTCAGGACGTCCAGCTCCCGGTTGACCGTCGCCGGCTTGATCGGGTTGGGTCTTCCCTCCTGATTGTGCGACTTCCACCGCTCGCCGAGACGCTCCCGCTTCCACTGCTCGACCCGATGCGTCGTGATCTCGTGGAGAATGAGCGGGCCGAACGTCTGGTTCAGGCGGGCGATGACCTGGCTGTCGCGCTCGCCCTGATCCCGCTTGTGTAGGACCGCATGGTCCTCGAGGTAGGTCTTCGCGAAATCGCGGAACGTGATGTCTGGCAGCCGGCGGATCCCGTGGCGGCCATCGAGCACCGCGGCGCGGGCCTTCGCTTCGATGTCTCGGGCCTTGGCCTTGTCCGCCGTGCCGGTGCTCTCGCGGTGCCGCCGAAAGTGGACCTGGAAATCATAGAACCACGCATGATCACATCGCGGCGACGTGGCGCAGGCGAACGGGTTCGGCGTGCCGTCAGGCAACGTCGCGGGCACCGAACGACTGCACCGTTTGCGAAGGCTCATGCTGTCAACGACTCAGACGGCCGAGGCCGACTCCCAGCGCCGGGCCACAGCGCGTAAGGCGTCGACAGAGTACACGATGCGCCGAGCGCCCGGGATCCTGATGACCGGCAGGTCGCCGCGCCGCACCAGTTCCCGGAGGAGCCGCGGCGAGACAGCCAGGAAGGTGGCGGCGTCCCGCTCGCCGAGCAGCGCCGGGTCGATCGGTGGTCTCGGATTCGGTTCGGTAACGACCTCACTCATAGCCTCAGTTAAACCTCTGATCGGCGTCACGCCCTGTATCAACCAAGTACTTGAGGAACTCTCTGCCCCTCACGGTGATGCTGAGCGCTGTCCCGTCCTCCCGCACCAAGGTCCACGACTTCAGAAACGAGAGCCAGTGCGAAAACGGGTAGTTTGCGTATCCGTGTGGGTTGGCCTCAACTGCCGCGTCATAGAACGCTCGCACGTGCTCTATATCTAGAGGGCTTCGATTTAGCGCCCCATCGCACGCAACTGGCTCCGGTATATGAGCAGCCAGACGTACTCGAACGTTCCAAGCAATACGATGGTGGCGCACGAGCGAAGCAAGAACCGCTCGCGATCCTGGGGTGACTGATAGGGCGCAAGCTGGGCTCTGAGGTGATCCTCTGTTTCGACTAGCAATGCGTTGTCGTACTGCCGATAGAACGCATCGATCTCCGCGCCGGTGCTTGGAATGGCCGGAACGTCGGCCGCTGGTGTTGGGTTAGACGGCCTTCCAGCGAGTTGCCTCCGCCAAGCGACTTGGTTGCCGATGAACAGGAGTACAGCCGCCGCGGTCATTCCGGCTAAAGCGACAAAAGGCAATGGCATGTTGGGCAGAGCCTCTTTCACCCACCCAGAAGAAAGTGAGCCCGTCTCTCCGAAACCTGACTTTCACGAAAGTGAGGCCCGCCGCCCTGAGCGACCGCCGTGTCAGGGCCAGGCGGCCCCGACACGGCAGACGTGCGGCGGGCCAGGTCAGAACGCGCGCGGATGCCGGCGCGCGTAGCGGCTGTAGTGGGCGGCCCAGCGTCGAGCTTCGGCCCATTCGTCACGAGGCTGGAGGCGCCAGGCGCGATCAGTCCCCGGCCGCCAGGCGATCCGCGAAAGCAGACGATAACCTCGGGAACCTTGGCCCGAGTGCCAGCGTTCCGCGGCGTACGCGAGACCGATCAAGCGTTCGGGGTTCATTCGTACCTCCCCCGCTCGACCAAGTCGCCCCAACACCCGACACGGAACTTCCCGCTCACTTTCAGGATCGTCGTGGCGTACGTGTCTCCCGCGTTGCAGTAGACAATCGTGGGAGACTGCGCGTTGTGTCCGGCCGGGATCGCTTCAACACCAGACGTGCCGAGGACACGATCGATTCGCTCCATGCGCGAAAGGCAGCGGCTGTCGTACCGCTCACGGCATGAACAGTGATCCTCCACGTGTTCCCGGCCAGGGCCGGCCATGATGCGCCGGATCTCCCGTGCGAGGGCCGGCGTTACGTCTTTGATCTGACAGAGCGTTTTGACGCTGGGATACATTGCGTCCTCCGCTCAGACGACAGCCCACACTTCACGCCAGGTCCGACCGGACCGGCGGTAAAGTGTGGCGTTGCCGTGGTCGTTGACGTGGAGCCAATGCGTAAACGTGCAAGGCGATCCCGCTCCGTTCAAATGACGGAACGAGTGCATTTCCTCCGCGTTCTCGTTTGGTAGGTTCGCGGAACGCCATATGTTCCCGTCGTATCCGCCCTGATGCGAGGTTGGCTCCAATGCCTCCGTTACCGGCCAGACACCGATCTCCGCTCCGTCGCCTTCGGTGGCGCCGAGATAGCAGTAGTCGGGGACGTAGCTTTCCGCGATCACTTCGATCTCGCCGAGGATGTCTGAGAGCACCTCAGCCGGATCGGGATCGTCGTCTGTCGGATCGGCGTCCGGATCGATCGCCTCATACTCCCGTTCAAGCTTCCGGAACGCGGCCCGATCCTGACGCGACAAACGGAGCGGACGCAGCTCCGAGAGGAACGCTTCGATCAAGTCTTCCGGACGCAGCGTCCCTGACGAGATCGTGCCGATGCTGAGCGTGCGACGTGGTGTGGTGTGGCGCATGGCGTTACCCTCCGAGGGCGAAGGCGATCGCCAGGCTGAGGACCGATCCGAGGAGTGTGCTGAGCGAGACGAGAAGAGCAAGCGGGAGACGGCACGGGAGTGCCATAATCGAACCTCCGTGCGGCGCTTCCGGCGCCGCGTTTGTGTCTGCCAAGGCCAAACAAACGGAAACCCCGGTGCCGTCTCAACCACGGCGCCGGGGGTCTTCACTACTGAGACAAACGAGTGTTTTCTCAGGCCCCCGGGCCTGATCTCTCCCTCCCCGATTCGGGCCGGAAACGTGGCGAAGGTTCGCCCGCGTCCGGCAGGGTTTTCTCACCGGGCAACAGACCGGCCCTCAGCCGGCGGGCGGCCGTCGCGGGCGACACGCCCCACAGCACTGCCGCGCGGCGGACCGTGAGGCCCTCCGGCAGGGCCAGGGCCGTCCCATCGCTCCGAGGGCGCCCGAGCCGCTTGCCTTGCGCCCTGGCCCGAGCTAGGCCCGCTTGCACACGCTCGACGATGCGCCCTCGCTCGAATTCCGCGAGGGCGGCTAGGACGTGAAAGCTCAGGCGCCCGGCTGGCGTCGTGAAGTCCAGCCCCTCTCCCAGACTCACAGCCCCCACCCCGATCGCCTGTAGCTCGTCGAGCAGCGTCACGAGGTGATGCAGCGACCGACCGAGTCTGTCCAGGCGCCAGACCACGACGACATCAAAGCGCCGGCGCCTGGCATCGGCCAGGAGACTGTCAAGCGCCGGCCGCCTGTCTTTTACTCCACTGATCCCGGTGTCCACATACTCCCGGACGTTCCACCCTTGAGCCGCGCAGTACTGGCGCAGCTCGATGAGCTGGTTCTCGGCCGTCTGGTCTGACGTCGAGACGCGGGCGTAGACAGCGGCCCTCACTTGGCCCTTCCGGTCTTCCCGCCCCCGGCCGTCCGCTTCGCGGCGGGCTTGACAGAAATACCTTGCGCGTCGAGCCACATATGCAGGGCGCGTCGGATCATCACGCTGTATGGTGTGCCGTGCTTCTCTCGCACCTGATCCATCGCATCGAGCAGGTCATCGGACAAACGGAACGAGCCCATTTTTCTGACAGGTGTCATCGGCGTTACCTCACGTCCGATCGGCCGGGCGGTCGTGGTGCTTTGATGTGTGCCTTCATCGCGGAATCTCCGGGTGAAGACACGCGCCAGTGTCGATCGGCCCATACAGGCGCGGGGGAATGTCGCGTCAGGCCGAGAGGCCCGCGGCACGCGCCGCGGCGTCGGCTCGAAACAGATGCCCTACCTCCGCCGCGAGCCAGCGTCGTTCGCAGACCGCTCGGCAGAACAAGTAGGGCGCCGGACTGGTCGACCGGGTCGCGTCGTAACGGTGTCCGCAGTGCTGACAGGTAACCGGATTCGACGCTGACTGAGACGAGTGTGACTTCTTCATTGGGGACCTCCATAACTGACTTCGAGGGCACTGTATGACATGTCGTCCGAGTGTGTCAAGCCTATCTTCCTCCCCGCTCACTTTTCGAGCCGCTGGCGATCTTTCCCCGGGCATGCGGAAGAGCGTCGGGTGGGGCTGTGCCCGAGCGGTGGGGGCGCGTGCGTGGACGGGTGAGCGTGAGGAGCTGAGCGATCAGCGGTAGGCAGACGGGTGTGTCGTGGATCTCGTGTCGATCTCGGTTCGCGGGGTGTTTGACTTTTTCGGCAGCCAGCCACCTTCCGCGGGGACCCAACCCCGGGGGACGTGGCTCAGATTCGCATGTCTCGCCACGCGGGCAGCCACCCGGCCCGTGTCGGCGGGGTCAGCCTAGCCGCACCGGGCGCCAGCGACAAATGATCGCTTGCATGTTGCCAAATCCTGCGGCCAGGCGTGGGATCGGCCGAGTGTACCTTTTGAGACAGCGCCACTGGCACCGTCTGCCCTACCCTGGCGTCATGCATCTCCCCATGCCGCCCCCAACTCCCACCACGATCCGCCGCGACGTCTCACGGTACTGCCCACGGTGCAACGGCCTCGACGCCGTCACCACGGGCACCGCGACCAGCCAGGCGTCACACACGGTGCAGTTCGCACGGTCCTGCCCCTGCGGCCACCAGTGGGTGGACGTCGTCCAAGGCGGTCCGTTCCTCGCCCACGTTCGACGCGCGAGCTGAGTGCTTCGCGTCGGCGCCTCTCGGTGTCGAAGCGGTGTCAGGCGAGCGGGCGGAGTCAGATCCTGCCGCGTGACGTTCGGACTTCGCGGCGCGTCGTTCGCGCTTGCAGCGATCAGCCGTGTCTAGATCTGCGCCTTCTCGCGGCAGCTATCGCCAAACCCGAACCAATAAGGATCCACGTCGCCGGCTCAGGGACGACGTGCGGTGCGAACGTAGACGACGAGACGAAGGTGCCTCGGTCTTCATCAAAATCCAGCGGTTCCGACCAAATCGCCAACCCAGCGAGTGCGAGGAATTGCCCTGTGCATGAAGACGGAAACGCCCCGGGAACAGCAGGCAGGCTCCCGTCGCAGGCTTGTTCGTCGAAATAGGAGGCGATCATCAGACCAGTATAGAGAACCGGCGCGCCGGGAGTTCCGACCCACTGGTCTAGACCGCCATTCCAATGGAACTGAACGATTCCGCCGCTGCCGCAGCCTGTGGCAGGCAGGTCCGCATTCGTGAAAATGTCAGCGGCCTCCGGCTGCGAATGCGTGTACGTGAATCCGCCGAGCTGGAAGCGAGTGTCGCTGATCGCGCCGCCGTAGAAAAAGGAGTTTGGGCAGGAGCGTTCAACTCCTGGTGTGTCGGGATCGAAGGTGAACGTCAGCACCCACGGGAGCCCGGGGACGATGAAGTCGGGCAACGCCAGGTGCTCCTCCCACGGGAGCGTTATGCCGCGGAACACGCTGTCTATCGTGCCCGTCGCACCCCAAGTGATAGGGGATGCCGACGCTCGCTCGGCTCCGATGCAACCCCACGCCAAGACAATCAGGGCGAACTTGAGACGCATTTGATCTCCTGACGCGCGACCCGGGCAGGCAAGAGTGCCGCCGCGACGGCCGCCTCCTTGCAAACCTGAGCCCAATAGCCGCGGTGCGCGCCGCGCGTTCTACGACGGTCTGTGGCGCCTCGCCCGTCCGTGACGTCGATCTTTAGTCTCGCTTCGGGCTGACCCGTGACCCGGCGGCGCGGCTTGTGTTCGCGTGGCGCGTGTCTCACCGATATTGCGTGCGCCTGCTGGACGGGACGATGTTGGCACACGTCACGTCGCCGGCTGGCCCTTCACCCGGGCGACGTCCGCATCAATCTGATGGTCCGACAAGCCCTCCTCCGACAGGTAAGACCGAGTCGTATCCTCGTTGAACGGTCCGTGTAAGGCGACCGGCAGCCACCCGACATCTAACCTGATCACAGCGAAACGATCCGATCGGCCGAACGCGCGAACGACAATGAACCTGTGCATAGCCACTACCTCCGTGGCCCGCGGAAGGCCTGGGCCTGATCCCACGCTAGGACACAGGCCGCCGGCCGTTCAAGTGACTCAGGGGTGCCCGTGGTACAAGCCTGTTGGCCGCCTCCGCGGGGCCGATAACCGCGGCATGCCCCGATCTCGCCGGGTGCCTCTGACCGACGGCAGTCCACACAACAGCGCCGGTGGCAGCCAGGAACGCGCATGCGCGCACGACATCCTCCGGCAACGACACGGCCGCGCTCATCAAAGGCTCTGGAGCGGGCAGTATCTCACAGGGAGTTGCGGCGAAATCTGTGCACCCACGAAAGCCGCTGCGACGTTCGTCGCGGGGGCCTCGGCCTCATCCGACTCGTAGGCATGCCGTTGAGATTACCGGGGTTCCAGCAGTGCAACGTACATCTCGCGCGGCATGGCGGCCCCCTGGTGGCGCCGGACGTTATACTGGGCCAGTTCCTTCATCAGCAGAAGTTTGAGCCGCGGATAACCGCTCGCGGCCTCGTCCTCGTAGAT
>CAZFAT010000083.1:0-5008 GCA_964517075.1 uncultured Solibacteraceae bacterium | reverse complement strand
CGGCCGTTCAAATCGGCCCGGGCGCACCATGCCCTTCTCCATGGCCCATCGAGGCCGGCCGGTCCGTGTAGAGTACGCCTCGTGCGCCGGTGGGAGGAGATGGTCAAGGCCGACCTCGCCGCCGAGCCCACACGGGCCATGCAGGCGAAGCGGCTGTACAGCTACTACTCGTCCTACTTTCGTGAGTACGAGGCGGAGCTCCGTTGACGAGCACCACCGGCGAGCCCGCGATTCGTCGGCTCACGCGCGACGACCTCGACGACGCCCTGGTCCTGAGCTCGACCGCGGGTTGGAACCAGCGGATCGACGACTGGCGCATGCTGCTGGCGAGCGCGTCCGACGGCTGCTTCGCGGCCTGGAGCGGCGACCGCGTCGTCGGCACCGCGATCGGCATCGATTACGGCGGCTTCGGCTGGATTGCGATGATGCTCGTCGATCCGGCGTGGCGCGGCCGGGGCCTCGGGCGCCGGCTCCTCGACGCGGCCGTGACCGCCATTCCGCCGGATCGGCTCATCCGCCTCGACGCCACGCCGCTCGGCTATCCGCTCTATCAGTCCTATGGATTCCGGGACGAAGCTCGCCTGACCCGTCTCGTGGCCCCCGCCAGCGCGCGCGAGGCCGCAGAAGCGGCGGGGCAGGCCCGTCCTCCGCGCGCCCTGCGTCCGCTGACCGCCGCCGACATGCCGGCCATTGCCGCCGTGGATCGCGACGTCTTTGGCGGCGATCGGCGGCCCGTGCTGGAATGGGCGCTCGACGCGGCGCCCTCGTCGGGCTGGATGCTGGCTGGCGCCGGCGGGGTGCCACAGTACTGCCTCGGTCGCCGCGGACGCCTGTTCGATCAGATCGGGCCGGTCGTCGCGTACGATGATTCCGCCGCGCGCGCGCTGGTGAGCGCGGCGCACCGCGCCGCATCGGCCCGGTCGCTCGTGATCGATGCCGCTGAAGGCGACCCGGCGTTCGCGGGCTGGCTGCGCACGCGCGGGTTTGCGGACGAGCGGCCACTCTTCCGGATGCGGCTGGAGCGCACGCCGGCGGGACCGCCGGCGGCGTCATCGGGACCGGTCCTGACCGAGTTTGCGATTCTGGGACCGGAATTCGGGTGAGCCATCGCGTGCCGCCGCCGAGGAGTCGATGCGCACACTGAGAAGGATCGGGCGGCTCGGCGTCGGTGTCAGTCTCGCCCTGGCGGTGGCCAGCGCGCGGACGCCGCAGACGCCGTCGCTGGTCCTCGACCATGTGCGGATCATCGACGGCTCCGGCGCACCGCCAGTCGAGGATGCCCGGATCGTGATTGCCGGCGGCCGGATTTCGGGAATTGGCCCGACCGCCCGCGTGCCGGTGCCGGCCGGCGTCGAGTCGATCGATCTGTCGGGCCGAACGGTCGTGCCGGGCCTGATCGATTCGCATTTCCACATCGAGCGGGATCCGAAGCTGGCGCTCCGACAGCTCAGTCATGGGGTCACGGCGTTCCGCGATCCGGGCCAGTGGAACGGGAACTTCGACGAGCTGCGCCGGATGATCGCGGCCGATCGGTTGCCCGGCCCGCGCATTGTCACCACGGGCCCACACATCGACGGCGAGAATCCCGCCTATCCGGCCGATTCGGTGGTCGCGCGTGACCCCGAAGAAGCCCGTCGCGCGGCGGAGGTGAACATCTCCGAAGGCGCCGAGGCGCTCAAGATCTACTTCAAATTGCCGTTCGACAGCGCGAGGGCGGTGATCGGGGTCTGCAACCTCCACCGGGTTCCGTGCACGGCGCACCTCGAAGTCCTGAATGCCCGCGAGTTGATCGAAGCCGGACTCCACGGGCTGGAGCACATCACGTCGCTCGGCGTCAGCCTCGCCCCGCGCCGGCAGGCTGAAGTGTACCGACAGGCCGTGCTCAAGAACAGCGAGGCCCGTCGCGACGGACGTTACCGGCTGTTCGCGTCGGTGGATCTCGAGGGCCCGGAGGCACAGGCGCTCTATGCGGTGCTCCGCGAGCGCCGGCCGTGGCTCGACGCGACGCTTGCGGTCTTCGAGCGCCGGGCCGACCGCCCGCCCGCCGGCACGGCTCCCGACTTCGTTCCGGTGATGGCCGACGGCTTCGGGAAGATGCAGCAGGCGACACGACGCGCGGCCCTGGAAGGCGCTCGTGTCGTCATGGGCGGCCATACCGACGTACCGTTCGCCGGCCGCGGCGAGGCACCATGGCGCGAACTTGAACTGCTGGTCGCGAGCGGTTTCACGCCGCTCGAGGCGATCACCGCCGCCACCGCCACGGCGGCGGCCTTCCTGTACCGATCCGACGACCTTGGCCGCCTGCGGTCGGGCTTTCTTGCCGACCTCGTAGTGCTCGGCGGCAACCCGGCCGCCGACATTTCGGCCATTCGCTCGGTCGAGCGGGTGATGATCAATGGCCGATGGGTGGACCTCGACCAGTATCGGCGGTATTGACCGGCCGGACGACACCATCACGTACGGAATCAACGATGAACTTACCTGAGCGCATTCATACCGAGGCCGAACTGGAGGAGGTGCTCACCCAGCCCTCCGAGGCGGACATCGCCTGCGCGTCGCGGCTGGGTGGAGACGTGCTGATCGTCGGGGCGGGCGGCAAGATGGGCCCGTCACTCGCCCGGCGCGTGCATCGGGCTGTGCGGGAGTCCGGCCACCCGGTGCGCGTCATGGCCGCGTCGCGGTTCTCGTCGGCCGCGGCCCGTCACGCCCTCCAGGGGGACGGAATCGAGACGCTGCCCGTCGATCTGCTGGACCCCGCGGCGATCGCGGGGCTGCCACGCGTCCCGAATGTCCTCTTTCTTGCCGGCCGCAAGTTCGGCACGACCGATCGGACCGATATCACCTGGGCCACGAACACGCTGGTGCCGGCCCATGTCGCCGAGCACCTGGCGACCTCGCGGCTGGTGGTCTTCTCGACCGGCAACGTCTATCCGCTGATGCCCGCCCATGGCCAGGGCGCCACGGAGGACGAGTGGCCAGCGCCGACCGGGGAGTACGCGCAGTCGTGCCTGGGCCGCGAACGGGTGATCGAGTTCATCTCGCGCGAGCGGGGCCTGCGCGCATTGATTTTCCGGCTGAACTACGCCGTCGACCTGCGGTACGGCACGCTCGTCGACATCGCCCGGAGGGTATTCGCCGGCCAGACCATCGACCTCACCATGGGCTACTTCAACGCGATCTGGCAGGGCGACGCGAACAGCTACGCGCTCAGGGGCCTCGAACTGTGCGACTCGCCGCCGGCCGTGCTCAACGTCACCGGACCGGATCGGATCAGCGTCCGCGAGACCGCCGAATGGTTCGGCGCGATCTTCGGCCGCGCGCCCGTCTTCGTGAACAAGGAAGGCCCGCTGGCGCTGCTGAGCGATGCCAGCCTGTGTCACCAGCGCCTGGGCGCGCCACTGGTGTCCCTCGACGTGTTGCAGCGATGGGTCGCCCACTGGGTCTGGACGGGCGGCTCGTCACTGAACAAGCCCACGCACTTCGAGGTGACCGATGGCCGGTTCTAGCGCCGACCTCACCGCCCTGCGCGAGCGGCTGGATGAGGGCCTCGTCATCCCCGCGCATCCGCTGGCGCTGACGTCGGCGCGCGCGCTCGACGAACGGCGGCAGGCCGCCCTGACCCGCTACTACTGCGACGCCGGCGCGGGCGGCCTTGCCGTGGGCGTTCACACGACGCAGTTCGCGATCCGCGATCCCGCGGTCGGTCTCCTGCGCCCCGTGCTCGATCTGGCGGTTCGCACGATGCGTGACTGGCAGCAGGCCGATCGTCGCCGGCCCGTCATGGTCGCCGGCGTCGTGGGGCCCACCCCGCAGGCCTTGGCCGAAGCCGAACTGGCGGCCGCACTCGGCTACGACGCGATCCTCGTCAGCCTCGCGGCGCTCCGCGATGCGGACAACGCGCAACTCGTCGCGCACTGTCGCCAACTGGCCGCGGTGCTGCCGGTGTTCGGGTTCTATCTTCAGCCCGCGGTGGGGGGCCGCGTGCTCGACCGCGCGTTCTGGCGCGCGTTCCTCGAGATCGAGAATGTCGTCGCCATCAAGGTCGCGCCCTTCGATCGGTACCGCACCCTGGATGTCGTCCAGGCGGTCGGCGACAGCGGCCGGCGCGACGTCGCGCTCTACACCGGCAATGACGACGCGATTGTGGCGGACCTCGTGACGCCGTTTCCCGGTCCCGATGCGGCGGCGCCGCCTCTCCACTTCGCCGGCGGCCTGCTCGGCCAGTGGGCGGTCTGGACGCGCGGCGCCGTGCACGTGCTGCATCGCTGTCGAGCGGCTCGCGTCGCCGCCGCCGGCGGCAGCGACCCAGCCACTCTGGATCTGCTCGGTGTCGGCGCCGCCCTGACTGACGTGAATCGGGCGCTGTTCGACCCTGCCCACGGGTTCGCCGGATGCATTCCGGGCATTCACGAGGTGCTCCGACGCCAGGGCCTGCTCGCGGGCCGCTGGTGTCTCGATCCCCATGAGGAGCTGAGTCCGGGGCAGATGGAGGAGATCGACCGCGTGCTTGCGCGCTACGCGAACCTCTCGGACGACGCGTTCGTGGCGGCACACCTGGACCGCTGGCTCAGCTAGGGCGCTGCACTATACTTCGCCTACCGATATCCCAATGGAGGGCAGCATGACTCGCACGCGGCTGGTCGTCCTGGCAGGAGCTGGACTGCTCGCGGCAACGGCGCTCGTTGCGGCCGTCGACATGCAGGCGCCGGTGCGTATTGTCAAGGACCCGCAAGGCTACTGGTTCACCGAGGGCGACACGAAGGTCATGTTCTATCAGCAGGAACGGAAGGCCATGCCTGACGGCACGGCCGCCCGGTCGAACTACTTTCATCCGCTCCACGACCTCGACGGCCGCGTGATCACTGAGGACTTTCCGGCTGACCACATCCATCACCGCGGGATCTTCACGGCCTGGCACCAGGTCCTGATTGCTGGCAAGACCGTGCAGGACCAGTGGGTGAATCGTGACTCGTTCTGGCCGGTGCAGGAGGCCCAGACGACCGCCGAC
>CAZFAT010000082.1:0-3009 GCA_964517075.1 uncultured Solibacteraceae bacterium | reverse complement strand
AGCTATCGTCGGAAGAAGGAAACATGGGGTAGCGGTACCGCTGCTCGGCGATGCGCGTGTAGCGCTGGGCGAGCGGCTCCAGACCCAGGTCGGGGAAGCGCACCCGGGCCGCCGTCACCTCGCGCGTTTCCCCCACCCCGAGCGTTCAGGCGGCGGAACGAACCGGGAAGAAAACGGTTGGGAAGCGGACGTGTCCGCGCGCGCTGGCCTGCAGTTCGAAGGCGTGTTCCCGGGGCGGAATTTCCAGATTCTGCTGGAGTACTTCCGCGGCCACTCCCCGAACGGCCAGTTCTACCGGCAGGAGGTCGAGTACCTGGGTCTCGGCGTGCACTTTCACTTCTAGATCAAGCGGGGCGGCGGCGCGAAAGGGCGGGACGCCCTCGGAGGCGTCCCGCCGTTGTCGTGCTGATTACGGAACACAGGCCGTGACAGGATCCCCCAGCACGTCGGTGGCGGCGACGTCGACGGCGTAGATGTCGGCGTAGCCCGCGTACGGCTTCGACAAAAGTCGGCCCTGCTTGTTCTTCTGGAGCTGGCCGAAGTTCGATGCCCACCCTGCGGAGACGCCAGCGCAGTCACCCCAGGTCGCTGACACCCGGGGCTGGTAGTAGTAGTTGTCGAATACCGATCGCGAGCGGTGATGCGCCATTCTCAGCACCTGACCGCTCACGACGTTGACCATGACGATCTCCTGCATGTACGGCCGGGTCCACCAATCGGGATTCCTCCTGCTCGGCACGATCTCGCGCCCGAAGGTGTCCTCGCCCGACTCGATGGAGATGAAGGCCCAGTCGCGCAGCGCACCCCGGGAGATGCCGGAGAAGTGACCGTCTTCGCCCCAGGCGGTCTCGAACAGCATCGTGTTCGACGATCGCTGCGCGTTACGGCCCGCCTCGTCAACCGCGCTGTCGGGATCGTTACTCGGGCTGACGGCGGTCGCCGGATCCACGTCGACGGCATAGATCGCGGGCAGCATGTCGTCAAACCTGCTGCCGTAACAGTCGAAGGTGACGAGGTAGGTCCTGTCGTCGGCGGCGCTGACGAGGTCTCCATGGCTGCCGCACAGCGTCCAGAACAGTTTGCCTGCCTCCATCTTCGCCGCGGAGTGGTTGATCGCGTACGAAATCTGTTGGTCACTGCCGGAACTGTCTTCGGTCGAGACCACAACATAGTTACCGTCAGGGGAAATCCCGATCCAGCCGCCGTTGGCAACAATGACGTTGGCGTTCACCGGTTCCTCAGGCCCATACGTATGGTTCTTCACGCGGTCCCACACGTTCAGGACGCCGCCGATGTTGAGAACCATGTACCGGCCACTGTTGGCGATCCAGTCCACGGAGCCACCGAGTCCACCAAGCGTTTCGGGAAATTCCAGCACCTCCGTCGGCCCGTCCGCGACGAGCGATTCCCCATCCGACACGATCGCGATCGAGTACTTCATGAGGCGGCTGCCGACAAAGTGGTACCAGGTGTACGGTCCGCCGGGGGGATCATCGGGCGCAAAAGAGCCATCGAACCCCTTGTACTCGCCGGGCACCGCTACGCTCGAGCCAGTACCGGTGTGGATGATCGTCTTCGTCTCCGACGGCGTGTGGTGGTACATCAGCGTGCCGTCCGTGCTCCAGAAGCCGTTCTTCGAGTAGATATCGCTCCGCGACGGTTTCGGAAAATCGTTGGTGATCCGGCGCACCTTGCCGCCGAAGACAGGATCGGCGCCGGATGTGCCGCCCTTGTCGTATATGGGGCCGATCTTCGGGAAGTCCGTTTCGTTCGGGCCGTAGACACCGTAGGTATAGGAGCCGCTCGTGGGCGGCTTTTGCACGGACTCATCTCCGGTGTAAGCGCGAATGTTCCCCGGCGCCGCCAGGGTGATGAGCGACACCGCTGCGGTCACCAGCGCCATGCGGCGCGACCACGTCCGGACTCGGTCGTTGAGCATGCTGTCTCCTGTTTTGGGTGATGATCGTCCGCCACACGTCGGGCAACCCACGCGGCAAGCCCAGCAATTGGCCGGCCATATCCATGCCGTTCGAACTACGGAGAATGCAGGTGATTGAATCTTCTACTTCCGTACCGTGCGTCCAGAAACGGATGGGCAGATGTCCGTCGTACGGGAACTTTGACGGGTCAGCCGCAGCGAAGTGTCGTTCTTACCCGGCCTCCGTCACTGTTCTGGCGACGCCGACTGGGGATCGACGGGCCGATGGTGAAGCGGCCGGCCATCCATGTCGTCATGAGGACGGCCGAGATGGCGGAGGACCGTGGGCGCGATGTCGATGGCGGACACGGGAACGGTGCTGCGCGCGCCCGGTGTGAAGGCCGCGCCACGCACGAACAGGAAGGGCCGCTGCTCGTTGGGGCCGAAGCCGCCGTGCTGGCCGAAACCGGTGTAGTCCTTGCCGTCGAGGTCCTCCACGATGTCGCCGTACCCGCGGACGCCAAAGGCGTTGACGCGGTCCTCCGTGCGGAGCGTGATCGCGACCGCGAGCTCGTCGGACGGTAAGCCGACGCGCGCGAGGTCGTCGCCGGCGAAGACGCGGCTGACCCACTCCTGAGCGCGCAGGAAGGCGACGAGATCGCCCACACCCGCCTTGGCCGACGCGGAGCGGTACACGAGGCCGGCGGTGCCGTTGGGCGCCACCACGATGTCCCGTGAGTCGAGCGCGTCCTTCAGACCCGCCTCGACGAGCAGCCGCGTGAGCGGGATGGTGCGGCCCGTCGTCTCCATCCCGTGATCGGAGCACACGACGAGCAGCGTGTCGTCGCCGTCGCCCGCGATGGTCTCCAGCACGCGCGCCACGCAGCGGTCGGCGGCGGCGATCGCCCGCAGGTGCTCGGGCGAGCCGAGAGGAGACTTGTGACCGGTGTTGTCGGGCTCCGACAGCCACAGGACCGCAAGCGCGGGCCGGCGCCGGCGCAGCACGTCGTCGCAGAACCGCTCCGTCATCACGGCATCCCCCGCCTCACCGAGTCCGATCGTGAGCGGATCCTCCACGGCCGCGCGGCCGG
>CAZFAT010000081.1:0-13287 GCA_964517075.1 uncultured Solibacteraceae bacterium | reverse complement strand
GAGGCGAAGGGCTGGCGCGGCCCGCAGTACCTGCGCGTGCAACGGTACGATCTGCTCCTCGGCATCGTTATGATGGTGTTGCTCAACCTGGCGGTGTGGACGCTCGGAGCCGAGCTGCTGTTTCCGGACAGGCAGATCAGGACGCTCGACGACCTGCCCAATCTCCTGAGCACGACCCTGGGCGAGACCGGACGCGTGCTGTTCTATGCCGGCATCTTCGCGGCCATCTATACCTCGATCATCGGCCACGCCGCCGGTCTCGCCTCCCTGGGCAGTCACGCCTGGCTGCGGTCGCGCACCCCGGCCGGCGAGCCCATCCGCAGCGATTACAGACGGCTTCCCTTGTTCCGCTGGATTGTGGTCGTCTGTCTCGGCACACCGATCGTCTGGACGCTGCCGGGAATGCCCGATTTCGTCACGCTCACGCTGGTGGCCAACAGCGCGCAGGTGGTCTTGCTGCCCGTGCTTGCCGGCGGCCTGTGGTGGATTACCGCGAGCGCGCGCTACATCGGTGCCGCGCACCGGACGCGGCCGTGGGAGAACGTCGTGATGGCCGTCCTTTTTGCGCTCGCCCTTTACGGCGCGTACAGCTCCGCCAGGTCGATCGTGCAGTTCCTGTCGACCTGAGGCGCGTTGGGCCGACCTGAGGTCAGCCCCTCCACCTGGGCTGAGGTCGCCCCCTCCATCTGGGCGGCGCTTGCAGCACTTGTGACCGTCGGCGCCCCTCAGTCGTCCTGTCAGGAGCACGTGCCGATAACTGGACAGGAGCCTCTATGGGCCGTATCGATAGCTATCTGGATGGCGACCTCGAGCGGTCGGCCCTGACACCCGCGGAACGGGCGGATGCCGCCCAGACCGAAGCGGCGATCGACGCCACCCGGCGCGCGCTTCACGGCCAGCCGCCGCCCGATCTCACGGCCGCCGTCATGGGTCGGGTCGCCCTGACGCGTCCCCGCCCCGCAGCGCGCTGGCGGTCGGCCCTGATCGATCTTGGGAACGCGCTGTGGACCGCGCGGAAGGTCTCCTTTCGTGTGCGACCGGCCTGGGCGGTGCTGACGGCCACGCTGTTCCTTGGCGTCGCACTCCAGTGGACGTGGCCTCAGCCGCGCGCCACGATGCTCGAAACAGATGCACTTGGTCCGCCGGGGCCAACCCTCCTGGTCCAGTTCCGTCTCGAGGTCCCGGCAACGAGCGTGAAGCTGGCGGGCACCTTCACGAACTGGGAGCCGAGGTTCGAGCTTCGCGAAGCGGCACCCGGCGTCTGGACCGCGATGCTCCCCGTGCCCCTCGGGGTGCATGACTACGCGTTCCTGGTGGACGGCCGCCTCTGGTACGCCGATCCGTACGCGCCGCAGGTCAACGACGGCTTCGGCGGAAGAAACAGCCGGCTCGCCCTCGTGCTGGCAGATGGGCCGCAGACATGATCAGTCGCGCGGCCGTCATCGGCCTCGTCGCGACGGCGCTGATTACGGTAACGGGACTCCGCGAGGCCTGCGGTCAGCCGTGGGCCGTGGACGTTTCGGCCGGACGCATCAACTATCCGCTGGCCACCGACGTCGGCAGCGCGCACGTGATGGGCACTCTTCGGTACGACCCCACGCCCTGGGCCTGGTTGTACGGTGCGGGAGCGCTGCCCGTGCGCGCCGGCGACCCGTTCTGGACCTCCGCGGGGGCGGGTGGGCGGTGGATGCCAGTCCGCTGGCGTCACCGGCCGACGACGCTTGGAGTGGACTACGCCGCGGAAGGATTTCTCTTTCGCGATCGCCTGGTGCCCGAGAGCGGGTCGGGCGCGAGCGTCGATGTGCTCCCGTTTGTCCGCCTGACGGGCGGCCGCGGACATGTCGACATTCGCGCCGGCTGGCGCGGTTATACCCTCACACAGGCCGACACGCGGGACCGGCGCGGCGTGCTCGAAACCGGGGCGCGCCTCGTCTTTGGCAGTGCGACACAGTTCGACGCAGAGACACGGCTCGTGCACGCCGACGATACGACCTATCCGTTCCTGGGCGCGGGGCTTTCGACAGGCGTCGGCAGTCTGCCCGTTCAGATCCGCCTGCAGGCCGGGCGATGGCTCAGCGACTTCGCCTCGCCCACGGTCTGGAGCGTGGGGCTGACAGCCCCTCTGGGTGCTCGCGGCGTGCTCTGGGCCGCCGTGCGGCAGGACGCGCCGGACCCGCTCTATTGGAACGCGCCGCGCCGAAGCTGGAGCGTGGGTGTGACACGACGGCTGGGCCGCCCGCCGTTCTCCGCCCTGCCGCGGTCGGCGACTTCCGGCACCGTGACGATTCGTGTGGACGTTCGCGATGCGGCCGGCGACACCCTGTCGATCGCAGGCGACTTCAGCAACTGGCGGCCGGTGCCGATGCGCCGCGAGGGCGACGCATGGGTCGTGCGGCTGCCGCTCACGGCCGGCGTGTATCACTATGCGTTCCGCTCCCACACCGGACAGTGGTTCGTGCCGGCCTCCGTGGCGGGACGGCGCGATGACGGGTTCGGCGGGCACATCGCGATCCTGGTGGTGTCCTGATGTCCGCCGCCGTTGATCTCCTCGCATCTGCGGATGCCCGGGCCGACGCCGAGGCCGTGGCCCGTGTGCTGGCCGGCGACACCCAGGCGTTCGCCGCGATCGTCCAGCGCCATCAGGTCCGCCTGCACCGCTACGCGGTGTCAATGGTGCTCGATCACGATGAGGCGGCCGACCTGGTCCAGGACGCCTTCGTGCGGGCGTTTGTCGCGCTCCGTGCCTGCCGCGATCCCACACGATTCCGCGCGTGGCTGTTCCAGACCCTCCGCCATCGCTGTCTCGACTATCTCAAGGACATCCGCCGGCGGAATGTCCGCCTGGACGACGCCGACCAGGACTTTGCCGCCGGGTCGGACCCCCCGGGCGCGGGGCTCGAGCGCGAGCAACTGCACACCGACCTCGGGCGGGCCGTGCGCGCCCTGCCGCCGCTGCTGCGGGAGGCGTTCGTGATGCACTACGTCGAAGGCCAGCCCTACGACGTGATGGCGGACCTGCTCGATGCCTCGGTGAGCGCGCTGAAGATGCGCGTCGCTCGGGCGCGTGAGCAATTGCAGATCAGACTGGGCGACGCGGAAGTGACCGAACGCGCGCCTGGTCGTCTTTCAGAAAGGCGCGGGTAGATGGAGGGGACCATGGGGAACACGATCGCAAAGGCCGGCACGGTGGTCGCGCTCGTCCTGACGAGCTACGGACTGGCGCTGGCACAGGTGCAGCCGCCACAGGAGCGCATCAACGTCGCGCTCGCACGGGCCCTTGAAGTGGGCATTCCGGTCGCGCTTCTCGAAAGCAAGATTGCGGAGGGCAAAGCGAAGGGCGTGTCGCTCGAGCGGATCGCGGCGGTCATCGAGCGTCGGCAGGCCCATCTGGAGCGGGTCAGCACACTGTTGAAGGGCCGGCCCGAGGTCAGCGCCGCCGATCTCTCGGTGGGCGCCGATGCCCTCGAGTCTGGCATCAGCGAGGCCGTCCTCCAGGCCGTGGCGGGGGCCGCCCCGCGGGAACGCCGGGTGGTGGCCATCGCCGCGCTCACCGCACTCGTTGAGGCGGGACACGTCCCGGCGGCGGCCTTGGAGCGCGTGCGGGACGCCCTGAAACGTGGTCCGGAAGTGCTGGCGAATCTCGCGGCGGAGGCCGGCGCCGGACGCCGCGGCGGTCCACCACCCTCCGCGGGCGGCGGCCGCGGCAATGCACCCACCGGACCGCCAGCCGCCGTGCCGGCCCCGGGCGAGTCGTCCCAGCCGTCGCGACCGGGACGGTCGTCGAATCCCGGACGAGGCGGGGGCCAGCCGTAACGACGGAACCCCGGGTATGATGGCGCCCGTCACCTGACAGGTTGCCATGCAGCTAGCGTTCCTCGACTGGGCGGTCATCGTCGCGTACCTCGTCATCATCACCGCCATCGGCCTCATTGCCGGGCGCCACGTCCGGAAGACCGGCGAGTACTTCCTGGGCCAGCGCAAGTTCGGCCCATGGCTGATGATCGGCCAGAGCTTCGGCGTCGGCACGCACGCGGAGATGCCCGTCTCGCTCGCGGGCGCGGTATACACATCGGGCGCGTCGGCCATCTGGTTCCAGTGGAAGAACCTGTTCATCACGCCGTTCTACTGGATCATGGCGCCCATCTTCCGCCGGATCCGCCGGACCACGATGGCGGAGTTCACCGAGGACCGCTACGGCTCCTGGATGGGCGGGATCTACATCGTCTTCGCGACCTGCTACCTCGTCATCAATACCGGCAGCATGCTCAAGGGCGCCGGAAAAGTCATCAGCCAGGCGACGGGCGGCGACGTCGGCGTCAACGAGATCGTCGTGGCGATGACGGTGCTGTTCATTCTCTACAGCTTCGTGGGCGGGCTCGTCGCGGCCGCGTGGACCGACTTCTTCCAGGGCGTGCTGATCATCGTGCTGTCGTTCATGCTGATCCCGCTCGGGTGGAGCCTGGTGGGGGGCCTGGCGGGCATGCACGCCTCGCTCGAGCCGCACTTCTTCTCGCTTGCCACCCCCTCGGGCATCGGCCCGTGGGCGATCGCCATGCTGACGGTCAACGGCCTGATCGGCATCATGGCGATGCCGCATCAGATCGCCGCCATCGGCACGGGCAAGGACGAGCGCACGTGCCGCATCGGCATGCTCTGCGGCAACATGGTCAAGCGCGTCTGCACCGTCGGGTGGATGCTGGTCGGCCTCGTCGTCGCCGCGATCGTCGCGCAGGGGCACACGAGCGCGGCGACGCTCGGCGATCCGGAGAACGCGTTCGGCTTCGCGTGCCGGCTCCTGCTCGGGCCCGGAGCGCTGGGCCTGATGATCGCCGCCATCCTGGCCGCGAACATGTCCACCTGCTCGGCGTTCCTGGTGGACTCTGGCGCGCTCTTCACCGAGGGGCTCTACCGCCGGCACATCGCGCCAGGCCGGCCCGACTCGCACTACCTCTGGGTCGGCCGCGTGAGCGGCGTCGCCGTGACGATGCTGGGCGTCGTCTATGCGCTGTATCTCATCGAGAGCGTGCTGTACAGCTTTCTGCTCACCGAAACGTTGGCGACGTTCATCGGGATCAGCGTCCTCGGCGGGATCGTGTGGCGGCGGGCGAACCGCTGGGGCGCGCTCGCGAGCATCCTGGGCGCGATCGTGACGAACTTCGCGCTCTACGCGTGGACCGGCGAGCGACTCGACCACTGGGATCCGGACGTCTTCCTGGCCGCACTGGGCGTGGGCACCGCCCTCCTCGTCGGCGTGAGCCTGGCAACGAGGCCCGAGCCGGCGCATGACATGAACGCGTTCTACCGCCGGCTGGAGACGTCGAGCGACGGCGACCGGGACATCGACCCGACGGCCGCGGGGTCGGATCCGCTCCTGCTCGTCGACATCCTGCACCTGGGCCGGCGCAAGCGCGGCGGCTTCTGGCACACCTACCGGGAAGACCTCTCGGGCTTCACGATCGGATGGGCCGTGGTGATCGTGCTCGTCATCGCGGCGGCACTGATGCTCCGCGTTGGCGGGTCGTAGTCAGCTCGTAGACTGGCGCGCGCCCGTTCAGGAAGACAATCGAGGGTGAAGAAGAAGGCGTACGAGGAACACCTCGAGGTGCTCCAGGTCGAGCTGAACAACCTCGCCCGCTGGCTCCACCACACTGGCCGCCGCATGGTCGTGGTCGTCGAGGGGCGCGACGCTGCGGGCAAGGGCGGGGTGATCAAGGCGATCGCGGCCTCGCTCAATCCGCGCCAGGTCCGCATCGTCGCGCTGGCCAGGCCGTCCGACCGCGAACGCACGGAGTGGTACTTCCAGCGCTACGTCCCGCACCTGCCGGCGGCCGGCGAAATGGTGCTGTTCGATCGCAGTTGGTACAACCGCGCCGGCGTCGAGAAGGTCATGGGTTTCTGCACGGCGGCCGAGTATGAGCGCTTCCTCGCGCAGGCGCCGGTCTTCGAGCGCCTGCTGGTGGACGACGGCATCCTGATCCTGAAGTACTGGCTGGCAGTCGATCAGCGCGAGCAGGAGGAGCGGCTCGCCGAACGGGCGGCCGATCCGCTCAAGCGCTGGAAGCTCTCGCCCGTCGATCTCGAGGCGCGCGCGCACTACGTGGAGTACGGCCGCGCGCGCGATGCGATGTTCCGCCGAACCCATTCACGCCACGCGCCCTGGGTCGTCGTGAGTTTCGACGATCAGCGCCGCGGCCGGTTGAACCTGATCCGGCACCTCCTGGATCAGGTGCCGGACACGCGGGTGCCGGCCACCGACGTCGAGCTCGCCCCGTTGCCGCGGAAGCCGGCAAAGGAGATCTTCAACGGGCCGGTCACGCCGATTCGTGAGGTGTATTGAGGGTGAAACCGTAGCCGCAGGCCTTCAGGCCTGCGGTCCGCCCGGCTGAAGCCCCGTAGCGACCTGGAGATCGCGCCGCGTCCGCACGCTCTGCGCCAGTTCGTCCAGGAGCGGCCGCGTCGTGTCCCAGTCCATGCAGGCGTCGGTGATGCTCTGGCCGTAGGTCAGGGACACGCCCGGCCGGACCTCCTGCCGGCCCGCCACGAGGAAGCTCTCGAGCATGACGCCGGCAATGGCGTGGCTGCCGGCCGCCACCTGGCAGGCGACGTCGTGGACCACGGCGGGCTGACGGCGGTGATCCTTGCCGGAGTTCGCGTGGCTGCAGTCGACCATGACGCGCGGCGTCAAGCCCGCGCGCTCGAGATCGGCGGCCGTGCCGGCCACGCGGTCGACCGAGCAGTTGGGCCCGGTCGTGCCGCCGCGGAGAATGACGTGGCAGTCGGGGTTTCCGCGCGTGACGACAATGGCGGCGACGCCCTGCTTCGTCACCGAGAGGAACTGGTGCGGGTGCGCGGCCGATCGCACGGCGTCAATCGCCACCTGCACGCTGCCGTCGGTGCCGTTCTTGAAACCCACCGGCATCGAGAGGCCGGACGCCAGTTCACGATGGACCTGGCTTTCGGACGTGCGCGCCCCAATCGCACCCCACGACACGAGGTCGGCCAGGAACTGCGGCGTAATCGGATCCAGGAACTCGGTGCCGGCCGGCAGCCCGAGCGCGTTCACGCTGAGCAGGAAGCGCCGGGCGAGGCGCAGCCCTTCGTTGATGGCAAAGCTCCCGTCGAGCTGTGGGTCGTTGATGAGGCCCTTCCAGCCCACGATGGTTCGAGGCTTCTCGAAGTAGACGCGCATCACCACGAGGAGATGCGCGCGAAGCTCCTCGGCGGCGCTGGCGAGCCGCCTGGCGTAGTCGAGCCCGGCGGCGGGATCGTGCAACGAGCAGGGGCCGACGACGACGAGCAACCGCTCGTCCCTCCCGTGGAGCAGGGCGGCAATTTCCTGCCGCGTGCGCGCCACGAGCACGGAGGCCTGCTCGGTCAGCGGCAGCTCCTCCATCAGGATGGCCGGGGGAATCAGCGGCTTCAGCTGGCGGATGCGGACGTCGTCGGTCTGGTGGAACATCGGGCTGGTGCCTATGGTAACAAGGCGGCGCCACTGACGGCTTTCTGACGGCCGCCCGGGCTCAGGCCTGCCCTCCGGCGGGGCCGGCGGCCGCTTGGCGCCCGCGGTAGCGGGAGTCCCGGCAGGGCCGCGGACGCGCGGGGTGGGCGTCGACGGGAGCGCTCCCTACACCCGCCGCCGCGGGTTTCCGATCAGGCGCCGGATGCGATCCCGCGCGGCCTGGCGCACGGCGGGCGGCAGGGGCCGATGCGCCGCCCGGCGGCAGAGGTCGGTGGTCTCGCGGAGTCCGGCGAGGACGTCGGCGCACCGCGGGCACGTCCGGGCATGCGCCGCGATCCGCCGGCAGTCGCGCGGCGGCAGGTCGCGGTCGAGGTACGCCGACAACTGCTCCAGGAGCACCCGACAGGACGCCGGCTGGCGCATCACACGTCTCCCAGTCGTTCGCGCAGCATCACACGCGCGCGATGCAGCCGCGTTTTCACGTTGTCTTCCGAGATGCCCATGACGGCCGCCACCTCGCGAGTCGAGAGGCCCTCCATCTCGCGCAGGAGCACGATGAGCCGGAAGGCGGGCGGCAGCTCGTCGAGGGCGTGGCGCAGCCGGCGGCCCAGCCAGGCGTTCAACGCGAGCTGATCGGGCGTCCGGCCGGCATCGGCGACCTCGACCGGTGCGGTCCGTCCCTCGGCATCGGCGGTGCCGCCCTCGATCGAGACGAGGTGCGCCGGCTCGTTGACTCGCCGCCGGCGCTTCATCCGGCACGCATTCGTCACCGTCCGGTACAGCCAGGGCCGGAATGACGCGGGATGCGTGATGCGTCCCACGTAGCGATAGGTCTTGAGCAGGGCATCCTGCATCACGTCCTCGGCGTCCTCGACATGGCCGCACACGAGCAGACTGAATCGGAACGCCACTTCCTGCGCCCGCATGAGCAGGCGCTCCATGGCCTGCCGATCGCCCGCGGACGCGAGCCGGACGAGCGGCTCGTACTCCTCCGCCGGCGCGGGCCGTTCAGAGGGGAGATTCAGATTCGCGCGTTTGGTCACACGGCCGCGACGTTCCGGCGCGCCATTGCGGCGCCCATCGACCCGCTCATCGCGCTGCAGGAGGAGTCGCGGCGGACGCCCCGCCGGACCTTCCAGCCTCCAGGTGTCGCAGGGCAACAGCGCGATCCAGGTCGCGAATCGGGCGCCTATCGTGCCCGCCCGGATCAGGGGCGGCGAAGATGGACCAGCGGGGCGGCCACTGGCGTCTCGGTACGGACGTTCGCTGGGTCAATCGCGTCCTGGTCCGCCGCGACCTCCGCGGCGTCCGCCGCCCGCGGCCGGTGTCGCGGGCGCGCTGTCGATGTCGACCGGGCGTCCGTCAATGAATACGTGACGGATACGCGTCTGCTCTTCAGTCCAGTCGCCGTCGGTCACAACGAGGTTGGCGATCCGGTTGCGCTGAAGAGTGCCGAGACGATTCTCGACGCCGGCGATCTTCGCGGCTTCGGAGGTGAGCGCCGCGAGAGCCGCGTCGGCCGCCAGGCCACCTTCCTTCACCGCTCGCGCGGCGTTCCGCAGGACGAGCGACAGATCCTGGAGACCGCCTGACGTGAACGCGAACGACACCCCCGCCTTTGACAGCGCCGCGGGGCCTTTCGGCGCGTTCTGTCTCGCGCGGATCGTCCGGATCGGCTCATCGCCAGGCGCGGCGCCGCGGCCGCCAGCCCGGCCGCCGCCGCGCCCACGTTCAGGTGCCGTGGGAAAGTTGAGCGAGAAGATCACGCGACCCCCGGCCGCCTTGATGTCCGCGGCGACATCGCCCGACTCGGCGCCGCCGACGATGATCGGATCGAGCGAGAACTCCTTCGCCAGTCCGAGCGCGCGGGCAATCTCGACGGCGAGATCTGCATCGAAGGCGGCCGGCATGCGGCGATCCAGGACCGGCGCCAGCGCGTCGAGCACGGGCTCCATCACCGGGCGCGGCTGATCGCCGTGCTTCTCATAATAGGCGCGGGCCTCGCGCTGCCACCGCGCGTCGTAGAACGCCTGGCGCACGAACGCGATCGTGCCAAGCAGGGCACCGGGATAAGCGCCTCCGCCGCCCCGACCTCCCCCGCTGCTGAACCCGACGTGCTGCGCCACGGGCGACTTCACCACCACCAGGCCACGCCGATAGTCGGCGAGGCTGCTGATCTGCGGACTCTCCGGCGGTGCCATCACGTTCACCAGGGCGCTCTGGCCGCGGACGAGTCCCGACGTCGGTACGGCCAGCACGCTCGTGATGCCCGCTGACGCGATTCGGCGCATGGCGGTGCCTTCGACGCGTGCGTACCGGGCAGCTTCGAAATCCGGCCGCAGCAGCAGGCCCCTCCGCGTCCGTTCCAACTCCGCGAGCGTGGGGGGGGGCGCGCCGCCGGCCCTGGCTCCGGCCGCCGCGGGCTCGGGCGTTTCAACCGCCGCCGCATTGGCCATGTCGATGAAACCGGGATAGACGGTCAGGCCTGCTCCGTCGATCACGATGGCATCGGTGGGGACGACCACGGACGGACCCACCTCTTCGATGAGGCCGTCTCGCATCAGCACCGTGCCTTTGTCGATGAGTGGGCCCGCCATCGTGACGATCCGCGCGTCGCGAATCGCGTAGCGAGTCACGACTGCAGGGGTGGCCGCGTCAAAGGATCCGATCGTCATCGTCGTGCAGAGCACGACAACCAGCGGCGCGGCCAGCATTCCTCGTCTTGTGTGCATGACCCGTCCTAGCGCCGCGCCATGTAGCGCTTGAAGAGCTCGGTGTGTTTGGTTTCGAGCGACACGTCACGCCCGGCGATGACGAGGTGCCGAAGCTCGGACCGGATTTCCGTGGGGTCGCCCCTGACGACGATCAGGTTGGCCAGCTTGCCGGCATCGATGCTGCCAACCTCGCGGTCAACGCCGAGGATCCTGGCGGCGTCGAGCGTGAGGGCGCGAAGAGCGGACTCGGGATCGAGCCCCCACGCGATGGCGCGGCCTGCCTGGAACGGGACGTTGCGGGCGAACTGGAACGCGCCGCTCGAGAACGCGAACCGCACGCCGGCTTTCGCGAGCACGCCCGGCGTCTGATACGTGTAGGCGTGGAAGTCGTCCTCGCGCGCAGGCAGCGTGAGGATGGACGACAGGATCACCGGCACATCGTGTTCCTTGAGCAAACCGGCGACGCGCTGGGCGTCCGCGCCCGACTGCAGAACGATCCGCACGCCGGCCCGCCCTGCCCACGCCACCGCGTCGCGGATCGCCTGCTCGGTCGTGGCGCTCACGAACAGCGCCTGTCGGCCGTCGAGCACGGGAACGAAGGGTTCCAGGTTCCAATCCACGGCCCGTTCCTGGCCCTGCCGAGCGTAAGCGCGCGCCCGAACGAGCAGCCGGTCGAGTTCGGCGAGCCGGTCGGTTGGCTCCGCGTCGCCGCCGCCCCCTCCCCCGCCGCCGGCGCCAGCACCGCGCCCGCGCCCTCCCGAGGTCGGGAAGGTCATCGCGAGACCGGCGGACGCGCGGAGGGTGTTTTCCTCCCACGTCCAACCGTCGAGATTCATGACGGGCACCTCGCCGCCGATCGTGGTCGGACCACCGCCCGGCCGGACGGCGACGGTGGTGATGCCCTCGGCGCGCGTGACGGGAATCGCGTCGCTGTCCGACTGGTACGCCACGCGTGTCCGCAGCATCTGGTTGAACGGCAGCATCTCGGTCACGTCGTCGTAGCTGCGAACCCCAGGTTCGTTGAGGCCGAGATCGACGGAAGCGTCGATCAACCCGGGGTAGACGCTCAGGCCCGCGGCGTCAACGACACGCGCACCCGAGGGCACCGACACGTTCGCCCCCACGGCCGCGATGCGATTGCCACGAATGACGATCGTGGCCCTCGGGAGTACCGGTCCCGACACGGTCACCACCCGGGCGTTCGTAATCGCCCAGGTCGGCCCGCCGGCGTTGAGGCTCACCGACAGCGGCTCGGGCGGCGCCACGGGACGTGCGAGCTGAGGGCTGGCGCTGGCCGCGGCAGAGGGCGGGGGCGCCCCCGCTTCCTCAGGTGTCCCGGACTGCTCACTCCGGCCGGCAGCCGCGGCCGCCTGTTTCTCACTCGCCACGGCCGCCACGCGCTCGAGGTCCTGTACCCGGTCGTAGTAGGCGATGCCATCGATGTAGGTGCGGTCGACAATGGCGGCTGTGCTGAGCGGGTGGCGATTCCAGATCACGAGGTCGGCGTCTTTACCGACCTCGATCGACCCGACGCGGGCCTCGATCTTGAACTGCTTCGCGGGGTTGATCGTGACGGTCGCCAGCGCTTCGTCTTCCGTCAGGCCGCCGTAGCGGATCGTCTTCGCCGCCTCCATCGGCAGCCGGCGGATCTGCTCAGGGTCGTCCGAGTTGATGGAGACGAGCACGCCCTTCCGCACCATGATCGCGGCGTTGTGTGGGATCGCGTCTTCGGCCTCGATCTTGTAGCCCCACCAGTCCGAGAACGTGGACGCACCTGCGCCGTGCGCGGCGATCTCCTTGGCGATCTTGTAGCCCTCGAGCACGTGCTGGAAGGTGGCGATCTTGAAGCCCATCTCCTCGGCCAGCCGGATGAGCATGAGCAGTTCGTCCGCGCGGTAACCGTGCGCGTGGACGAGCCGCTTGCCCTCGAGGACTTCGACAAGCGCTTCCAACTGAAGGTCGCGCCGGGGCGCCAGCGCGTCGGCGCTCTGGGGTTGCCGGGCTTCGTACTGCTGCCAGGCCACCCGATACGCCTTCGCGCGCACGAAGGCGTCACGGATCACGTACTCCACGCCCTGGCGCGTCGCCGGATATCGCCGCCCTGCGGTGTCGGGCGCCTGGGCCGGCCGGGTCACGTTCTCGCCCAGCGCGAACTTGATGCCGGGCAGGGCACCCGCAAACGCCAGGTCCTCCCGCGTGGTCTTGCCCCACCGCAGCTTGATGACCAGCGTCTGGCCACCGATGGGATTCGCGCTGCCGTGCATGACGTTCGCGGCCGTCGTACCGCCGGCCAGCGCGCGGTAGATGGCAACGTCCCGGGGATCCAGCACGTCGAACATGCTCGTCATCGACGACACGGCGGTCGAGCCTTCGTTGATGGCGTCGTTTGCAATGTGGGAGTGGGCGTCGATGATGCCCGGTGTGACGAACCGGCCGGTGCCGTCGTAGACCTCCGCGCCGGCGGGCACCGCGACGCTCGTGCCGACGGCGGCGATTTTCCCGTCGCGCACCAGCACGGTCCCGCGGGCGATGGTCCCCCTCGTCACCGTGAGGACGGTCGCGTTTCGAATCGCGACGACGCCCGGGGCCGTGGTCTGCGCGGTCAGGGCGAAATCGAACGTCGAACGGCCAAGAACCAGGCCGGTGACGAGCAGGCCGGCCGCAGCCACGGCGAGGCGGAGGGATCGCAGGGTCACATCAGGTCTCCAGAGATGTCGACTTCGGTCACGGTTTGGCCTGCTGGGCGCGGCGCGTCGCCGCAAGGGTCAGGGCTGTGCCGAGCACGTACGCCACGCCACGGGATCATCGTCACGATCGGCCCTCCGGATGCGAAACAGAGGCCGATTATCGCACCTGGCCAGGTTTCGCGATCAGGGGTGCTATCGGCGTGTCACCTTTTCGTCCGGGCTGAATCTCTGAGCCGATGCGAGCGGCTCTCCTCACACTCGCGGCGCTGGCCGCCTCTCTTGTCGCGCCCGCCGCCGCGCCGGCCCAGACCTTGGTCACGCTGGCCGACGCGGTCGCCGAGGCCCTCGATCGCAACCCGGTCCTGCTGGCCGTGGCCGCCGGCGTGGACGAGGCCGAGGCGCGCGCTGACGCCGCCCGGGCGGCCTG
>CAZFAT010000080.1:0-6722 GCA_964517075.1 uncultured Solibacteraceae bacterium | reverse complement strand
GGCGCTATCGTACTACGGCGGCAGCGCCGCCTTCCAGGTAGGCCAGCATCTTCGTGGGCATGGGTCTGACCGTGGACGGCGAATGGTATCCTGCGCAGGTTCGCTCTCGTCAGCAACCACGGGGCAAGGAGGGGGCGCGATGGTGCGCGTCATACGCCAGGAGCAGTCGGAAGACGAGCACCTCGATGGGCTCATCGCCCAGCTGGCCCAGAAGCACGGCCTCAAGCTCGACCGCACCGGCTGGTCGCGCAAGACATACGATCTCTTCCTCCATGACCGGGCGGCCAACCGCTCCCTGCTCGTCGCGCGCGTCGAGACCCTGGCGACCGTGAACGGTGAGGTGCGGGTCTTCGACGACCGGGGGCTCCCCTTTGCCCAGGAGCTCGCCGAGGAGTTCGAACGCGCCTTCGGACTGAAGGAGGCGACGATCCTCTGCCTGCCGCCGCCCGCCTAGCTCACCTGGGGTGCCCGGCGGCCGCCGGAAACCGTGCGGCCTTCGCGGCCGTCCGGGCTCGGGGGATCGGCCCTTCAGCGCAGCTATCCCTCTTTGATGGCGGCAATCAGGCCGTTGATTGCCTTCTTGCCATCAGAAAAAAACATCAGGGTGTTGTCGGCTGCAAACAGGGGGTTCGGGATGCCCGCGAACCCGGGGCTCAGGCTGCGCTTGATGACGATGACGGTGCGGGCCTTGTCCACGTCGAGGATCGGCATGCCGGCGATCGGGCTCGTGGGATCGGTGCGAGCCAGCGGGTTCACGACGTCGTTGGCGCCGATGACGATCGCGACGTCGGTCTGCTGGAAGGTCGGGTTGATCTCGTCCATCTCCTTCAACTTGTCGTAGGGGATGTCGGCTTCCGCGAGCAGCACGTTCATGTGGCCCGGCATGCGCCCGGCCACCGGGTGGATCGCGAACTCGACCTCGGTGCCCTTCGATTCGAGCAGGTCCGCCAGGTCGCGGACGGTGTGCTGCGCCTGCGACACGGCCAGCCCGTAGCCCGGGACGACGATGACGCGGCGCGCGCCGTCGAGTAGCATCGCGATCTCTTCCGCCGAGGTCGCCTTCACCTTGCCCGCGTACACCTCGTCGGCCGCCATGCCGGTCGTGGTCACGGTCCCGCCGCCGGTCAGCACGTTCATCAGCGAGCGGTTCATGGCCTTGCACATGATCCGCGTCAGGATGAGCCCCGAAGCGCCGACCAGCGAGCCGGTGATGATGAGCGCGTTGTTGCCGAGCACGAAGCCGGTGGCGGCCGCCGCGAGGCCGGAGTACGAGTTGAGGAGCGCAATGGCGACCGGCATGTCGGCGCCGCCGATCGGGATGGTCAGGAGGACGCCGCCGGCCAGCGCCAGGGCCACCAGCACCGCGTACGCGGCCACGCGCATGTCGGCGGTGCCCGTCACGATCCAGTAGATCATCACCAGCGCGCTGACGCCGGTGATAGCGGTCACGATCTGCTGGCCCGGGAAGAGAATCGGCTTGCCCGGCAGGAACAGCTCCTGGAGCTTGTCGAACGCGATGAGGCTGCCCGAGAAGGTGACGCCGCCAATCAGGCCTGACACGCCCGTTGCGATGAGGAACGTCATCGTCGGATCGGCCCGGACGTCGAAGAGCGCCGCGCCGGCCACCAGCGCCGAGGCGCCGCCGCCGAAGCCGTTCAGGAGCGCGACCATCTGCGGCATCGCCGTCATCTGGATCTTCAGCGCCATGAACGCGCCGGCGGCCGCGCCGACGATCATGCCGGCGGCGATCAGCATGACGGCCTGGAGCGGCCCCGCGCCGAGCGGATCGCGGTAGAGGAACGTCGCGATGACCGCGACCAGCATGCCGAGCGCGCCGAGCAGGTTGCCGCGGACTGCGGTGCGCGGGTGGGTCAGGCCCTTCAACCCGAGAATGAACAGGACGGCGGCGCCGAGATACGCGAGGTTGATGAGTCCCGGGTTCACGGGCTCAGTCCTTCTTCTTGAACATGCCGAGCATGCGGTGGGTCACCAGGAACCCGCCGACGACGTTGAAGGTGGCGAAGACGATTGCGATGAAGCCCAGCACCGTCGAGAAGGGGCTTGGCGTCGCGACCGAGAGCATCGCCCCGATCACCGTAATGCCCGAAATCGCGTTGGACCCCGACATCAGCGGCGTGTGCAGCAGCGGCGGGACCTTCGTGATCAGCTCGAACCCGACGAACACGGCCAGCACGAACACCGTGAGGGCCGCAACGAACATTTCCATGGCCTACAGCAGCTCCTTCACACGCGCGTGGACGACATCACCCGACCGGGTGAGCAGCGTCTCGCGGGTAATCTCGTCGGCGGGGTCCAGCGCCAGCGCCGGCTGCGCCGCGCCGTCCTTGCCCAGCAGGTGGGCCAGGAACGTGGTGATGTTCTTCGAGTACATCTGGCTGGCGTGATACGGCACCAGCGCGGGCGGGTTGGAGGGCCCGAGAATCGTCACGCCCCTGTGGACGACCGTTTCATCCGGCTTCGTGAGCTCGCAGTTGCCGCCCCGCTCCGCCGCGAGATCGACGACCACCGATCCGGGCGCCATCGCCTCGACCATCTCGGTCGTGAGCAGGATGGGCGCCTTCTTCCCCGGGATGAGCGCCGTGGTGATGACGACGTCGCTTCCGGCGACGACCTTGATCATCATCTCGCGCTGCCGGCGGTAGAAGGCCTCGTCCTGCGCCTTCGCGTAGCCCCCCTTGTCCTCGGCGTCCGCCGACTCGAGCGGCAGCTCGACGAACTTCGCGCCGAGGCTCTGCACCTGCTCCTTGACCGCGGGGCGCACGTCGTAGGCCTCGACCCTGGCGCCGAGCCGCCGCGCGGTCGCGATCGCCTGGAGGCCGGCGACGCCGGCGCCGACGATGAAGACGCGGGCCGGGAAAATGGTGCCGGCGGCCGTCATGAGCATGGGGAACATGCGCGGCAGCGCGTCGGCGGCGAGCAGCACCCCCTTGTAGCCGGCGATGGTGGCCATCGACGACAGCGCGTCCATGCTCTGCGCGCGGGTGATGCGCGGCATCAGCTCCATCGACAGCAGCGACGCGCCGGTCCTCGCGAGGTCACGGATCGCGCCGGGCGATCCGAGCGGATCGGCGAAGCCGATGACCGCCTGCCCCGGCCGGAGCCGCTGCGGCTCGCCGGGGACCGACCGCACCTGCAGCAGGATGTCGGCCCCGAACGCCTGGTCGCGCGAGACCAGCGCCGCGCCCTGGGCGCGGAAGGCCTCGTCGGTGAACCCGGCGGCGGCGCCGGCGCCCTGCTCGACGAGCACATCGAGACCTGCCTTGATCAGGCCGGAAACGGCCGAGGGTATCAATGCGACCCGGTTTTCGCCGGGCCAGGATTCCTTGGGAATGCCGACCTTCATTGGCTCCAGAGTCTATGTCAATTGCTGGCGGGCGCGGCGCGCGGCCCGGCGGATGGGGGATTTCGGCGGATTTCCGGCAGACCACCCCTCTCGGGGCCCGGTCACTGCACCTGCCGTTCCGAAAGGAAAGGGTACCACTTCGCCGAAAAGAAAATCAGCCCCGAGGTCGCCAGCACATCGGCAGCTGGATCGACGAGCACCGGTTGCCTGACGCGTGGCAACGTAGGGGCTACGTAGGGCCGAGGATGAGCCCGAGCGCGTCCCGCTCCCCGTGGCCCACCGATAAGGGGCGTTTATGTCGCCTACGCTCTCGGCGTGCGGCCGCGGGCGCGGGTGGTCGCCACCGCGCTCGCGGGCGTCGATCCCACCATCATGCTCACGGGTCCCATTCCCGCCACGCAGCGCGTGCTGAAGAAGGCCGGCATGACCCTGGACCAGATCGATCTCTTCGAGATCAACGAGGCCTTCGCTTCCGTCGTGCTCGCGTGGGAGCGTGAGCTGCACCCGGACATGGAGCGGGTCAACGTCAACGGCGGCGCCATCGCGCTCGGGCACCCGCTCGGCTGCTCGGGCGGCAAGCTCATGACCACCCTGCCGCACGAACTGGAGCGCACCGGCAAGCGCTTCGGGCTGCACGATGTGCATTGGCTTTGGGCAGGGCATCGCCACCAATGCCGCCCCGGAGCTGCTGGCCTGCCGCCCCAACGAGCTGTGGAGCTGGGACATCACGAAGCTGCTGGGGCCGGCGAAGTGGACCTACTTACGTGGTCGGCTGGATGGTGGCGCATCGCGAGAGCGCGACGCTGGCCGAGAGCGTAGGCGGCATAAACGGCCTTATCGGTGCGCCAGCGGGAGCGGCCGGAACTCAGGTTCATCCCGGGCCCCTACGTACAGAGCCCGTCTCCACCAACAGGCTGAGACCAGGAATCATCCAGCCGGTAAGAGATGGTCATTTCGGGAGCGTAGGCGACATAAACGCCCCTTATCGGTGGGCCACGGTGCGCCGGGCGCGCGCGGGTTCATGTTCACGCCCTCTAGGTACAGAGTCGCCGTGGATCGGTCGGATGCACGACGATCGACCACACCTGCAGGTCGCGCTCGGGAAAATCGAGCCGCTCCCATCGGTCCCCGCCGTCCGTGCTCCGTAGGGGCCATCCTGCGTGCCGATATAGATCGTGTCCCGATTCTTCGGATGCAGCGTGATCGCCTGCACCTGCGTGATGGCGGGCAGCCCCTTCGTGAGCTGCTCCCAGCCGCCCGCGCCGACGCGCCGAAAGATGCCGGAGCGCGTTCCGGACGTCCACTGCCCGGCGCCCACGTAGTACGCTCATGGTCTCCTCCTACCCTTTGTGCTGCGCGGCAGCGCGCTTGCGGATCTCGTCGGTTGAGACGTCTTCCGTGTGCGTGGCCACGTGCCACACGTGACCGTAAGGATCAGCCACCGTGCCCGCGCGGTCGCCGTAGAACTGGTCCTGCAGGGGCCGGATGACCTTCGCCCCCGCCGCCACCGCACGGTTGACCACGGTGTCGACGCTGTCGACGTACATGTGGATGTGGACGGGGCTGCCGCCCATCGACAGCGGGCTGCGGAAATCCATCTCCGGTAACTCATCGGCGAGCATGACCCGCGAATCACCGAGCTGAAGCTCCGCGTGACCGATCCGTCCGTCGGGCTGCGCCAGGCGCATGGACTCCGTGGCGCCGAACGCCTTCTTGTAGAACTCAATGGCGTCGGCGGCTCCCTTGATGCTCAGGTAGGGGATGATGGTGTGGTAGCCGTCGGGGATGGGCTTGACCTTGGCCATCGCGTTCCCTCCCGCTCGTGACGCTGGCGCTCGGCGGTCAGGATCGCACGAGCCCGTACTCAACGGAAGGACGCCACCCGGCTCTGGGGCCGAGCACCGCGTCGACCTTCTGGCGTCGGATATTTTGACGATTTCGAGCCGATCCCACCCGCGGCCATCTGTAAGGTCACGGCGCGATAGGCATTTCATTTTCGGCATGACCAATGCTTACCATCACGCACCTCAGCGCCGAGGAGGACCTATCGATGTCTCGCGTGGGAAATCTGCTGGCAATCATCGTGCTCGCTCTCGCGCTTCAAGGCTGTTTAGTCGAATACAAAGAGGTCATCGATGTCTACCCCGCTATATCCGGTCTCCAGGCTGGTGAGACCCTGAAACTATTCGACTGGATATATCGGGGGGAGTCTTTCTGTTTCCAACCCGATACCAGGTTTGCTTTCGAGGGCAGGCTCGGCCAACGATTCCCGGAGGGGGCCTTTCTGCTGATCATCGCTCACCTGCTGGCTGACGGGGGCGCCAGGGAACTGGTGCTGCGGCATCGGGCGCCTATCAGAAAAAATGGCACCATCCCTGAGCGAATAGTGAATTTCCCCGCGTTTTGCATGGGTGACGGCGACCGCCTGCAAGTCTCTGCCAGGTCGTCGCACAACATCGATCCCAACGTATCGCTTTGGTCAAGAGCCATAGTTGGGACCAGAGCCGCCTGGTGAGCAACTGGCGCACATCGTCATTCCTCGACTCGGCGTCGGGATCGATGGCGTGCCGGGCCGCGACGGGCGTGTGAGTGCGGTGCCGGCGGGTGCAATCCCGGATCGCACGCCGCAGGATTACGGCAACGAGACTGATCGAACGCTCGGCTGATCGGGTTGACACTCGTCACCGCTGACGACAGGATTCTTTCGTATCCTCACGTGCGCACGCAGGACGCGCGGCGCTGAGCGTTCAAGGCTCACCGGGCCCTGCCCGCCTACCGGCGCGCCGAGGCACGGGACGCTCTCGAACGGCAGCGTCACACACGCGGCCGAGATTCGCCCTCAGTTCTCCGGCGCGCAGTGATTCGATTTCGCGATCCTCGACGCGAAGGGTGGCCACATCTGGTCGCCTGATCGGCGTGAGAGCAGCCAGGATGACCAAGCGAGCGGGTCTTGTCGAGTCCACCCCCTACCGATTACGATCTGCATCAGAAGGCAGGTCATGAGGACGACGCTCAATCTCGATGGCAAAGCGGTCGCAGGTGCCATGAGGGTGGCCCCCGGCAAGAGCAAGACGGACGTCATCAATGAGGCGCTACGGGAGTATGCGCGCCGCCGGGCTGTCCGGGCGCTGCTGCGCTTTCAGGGGCGAGTTCGCTCGACGGGCAGCCTCGATGAGCTCAGGGAACGGGAGCCGCGGCGTCGTTGAAGATCCTGGTCGACACGTCGGCGTGGGTGGATTTCCTGAACGGACACCCATCGCCGGAGGGGCGGGCGCTCGGGACGCTGATCGCCGGCGAGCACGATGTCTGCACGTGCGGGATCGTGGTCGCGGAGGTGTTCCAGGGGCTTCGGCGAGAG
>CAZFAT010000079.1:0-15855 GCA_964517075.1 uncultured Solibacteraceae bacterium | reverse complement strand
AGCGCGCCCGACGCGCATGACGCTCGGAGGGTGCGCGAGCGTGCGGCGCAGGCCGGCAACGTACGACACGCTTCTCGAAAACGCCCTAGTCCGGCACGGATGGGCCGCGTGCGCGGGCGCCAACCGCCCGCGCATAAAATGGCCTCTTGCCGTCGAACTACGACGCCATCGTGATCGGCGCGGGCCATAACGGCCTCACCGCCGCCGCCTATCTCGCGAAGGCCGGGCGCCGCGTGCTCGTGCTCGAACGCCGGCACCTCGTCGGCGGCGCGGCTGTCAGCGAGGAGATCGTCCCCGGATTCACCTTCTCCGTCTGCTCTTATGTCGTCTCGCTCCTCCGCCCCGAGATCATCCGCGAGCTGAACCTGCCGGCACACGGACTCCAGATCCTGCCGCTCGACGGCACGTTCACGCCGATGCCCGACGGCCACTCGCTCTGGCGCACCAACGACCACGCCCAGACCTATCGCGAGATCGCACGCCACTCGCGGGTCGACGCCGAGGCGTACGACGAATACGGACAGGCGATGCTCGAGATGGGCCGCTTCGCCAAGCCGATTCTGTCGATGACGCCGCCCGATCCCTTCTCCTGGCGACTCGAGGACATGAAGGCCCTCGGCGCCCTGGCCGGCCGTTTTCAGGCCCTGCCCGAGGACGCGCAGGCGCGGCAGGTGCAGCTCTTCACGATGAGCGCGGCCGACCTGCTGGATCAGTGGTTCGAAACCGACGTGCTGAAGGCGACGATGGCGGCATCGGGGATCATCGGGACATTCCTCGGCATCCGATCGCCCGGCACGGCCTACGTCCTGCTCCACCACTACATGGGCGAGATCGACGGCGCCTTCCGCTCATGGGGACTCGCGAAGGGCGGCACGGGCCGCGTGTCCGACGCGCTCGCCGGCGCGGCCGCCGCGGCTGGCGCCGAGATCCGGCTCAACGCGCCGGTGCGCCACGTCCTCGTCAACGGCGGCACGGCCACCGGCGTCGTGCTCGAGAACGGGGAGTACCACCTCGCCTCGGCCGTGCTCTCGAGCGTGGACCCGCGCCTCACGTTCATGAAGATGGTCGGCGCCGAGCACCTGCCGGACGAGTTCGTCGAGGACCTGGGCCACTACCGCTTTCGCGGTTCGTCGGGCAAGGTCAACCTCGCGCTCGACGGCCTGCCGGATTTCACGAGCCGTCCGGGCGCCGGCCCTCACCTGCGCGGCGCGATCTCCATCTCGCCCAGCATGGACTACATGGAGCGCGCCTACGACGAGGCGAAGTACGGTCGCTACTCCCGTCAGCCCTACATCGACATCGTCATTCCCAGCCTGACCGATCCGTCGGTCGCGCCGCCGGGACGGCATGTGATGTCGTGCTTCGTGCAGTACGCGCCGTATCACCTGCGCGAGACGTCCGGGAATCCGGAGACCGCGCCCTGGGATGCCTGTCGCGAGGAATGGGGCGACATGGTCGTGCGGACGATTGCGGAGTTCGCGCCCGGCCTCGAGTCACGCATTGTCGGCCGGCAAATCCTCACCCCCCTCGATCTGGAGCGCGAATTCAGTCTCACGGAGGGCAACATCTTTCAAGGGGAGCTCACGCTCGAACAGCTCTTCTTTCTCCGGCCCGCACCCGGCTGGGCCGGCTACAACACGCCAATCCGCGGGCTCTATCTCTGCGGATCGGCGGCGCATCCCGGCGGCGGCATCATGGGCGCGCCGGGACGCAACGCGGCGATGAAAGTGCTGCGGGACGTGCGGGCGTGAGCCGGTCGCCCGGTGTGTCCATGCGTGACGTCATCGTCATCGGCGCGGGCGTGAACGGCCTGGTCGCGGGGGCGCTGCTCGCCAGGGCGCGGCTGTCCACGCTCATCCTCGAGCGCCAGCCCGTGGCCGGCGGCGCGGCCGTGACGGGCGAGCTGGCGCCGGGTTTTCGCGCGCCGACGCTCAGCCACGCGCTCGGCCCGATTCACCCGGCCGTGATCAAGGCACTGCGGTTGGATCGCTCCGGCCTGACGTTCGTCACTCCGGAACCCACCCTGACGTCGTTCGGCGAGCGCGGCGAGACCATCGTGTTTCACCGCGACCCGGTGCTGACCGCCGCGTCCATCGATCGGATCTCATCGGCCGACGCGGCCCGCTGGGTGGAGTTCGTCCGGACGACCGAGCGCATCGCAGGGGTCATTGGCCTCACCCACAAACAGCCGCCCCCGCCGCTGGACCAGACCGTGGCGCGCAACTGGTGGCAGCTGCTTTCGTTCGTCCGCCACGCGCGCGGGCTCGGACGGCGCGATCAGATGAGGCTCGCGCGCTGGCTGCCGATGCCGATCGCGGATCTGGTGAGCGAGTGGTTCGAGACCGACCTGCTGCAGGCGGCGCTGTCGGCCCACGCCATCTTCGGCACGCTGGCCGGTCCCCGATCCGGGGGTACGGCCGCCCGGCTGCTGCAGCGCATGGCCGATGATCCGCAGCCGGTCGGCAGCGGCGCCACCGCAATTGGAGGCCCTGGCGCCCTCAGCAACGCCCTGGTGTCGATCGCGGAGCAGGCTGGCGCGACGATTCGCACGGGCGTGCGCGTGGCGCACATCCTGACCGTGGGTGGGCGCGCCGCGGGCGTCGTGCTCGAGGATGGCGAGGAGATCCACGCCGAGACGATCGTGTCGAGCGCCGATCCGCGGCAGACGTTCCTCTCGCTGCTGGATTCGTCGGCGCTGCCACCGGCCTTCCTCGAGCGGATGCGGCACTTCCGTGCCCGCGGCGTGATGGCCAAGGTGAACCTGGCCCTATCGGCGGCGCCCGTGTTTCCGGCGCTTGCCGGTGACGATCTGCCGTTGCGGGGACGCCTGCTCGTGGCGCCAGGCCTGGACTACCTCGAGCGCGCGCATGACGCGGTCAAGTACGGCGCGGTATCGAACATGCCCTGGCTCGAGATCTCGGTGCCGACGATGAGCGATTCGAGCCTGGCGCCGGCCGGTCAGCATGTGATGTCCGTGTACGTCCACTTTGTGCCACGCCGGCTCGAGCGAGCGTCGCGGGACGGCGTGGAGGACACGGTCTATCGCGCAACGATGCGCGCGCTGGCGCCGCACGCGCCGGGGCTCGACGCCCTCGTGCTGGCCCGACAGGTGATCACGCCCGAAGCGCTCGAGACGACGTGGGGGTTGTCAGGCGGTCAGATCTTTCACGGCGACCCGAGCCTGGACCAGACGTGGGTCGCGCGTCCGCTCCTGGGCTGGGGACGCTACGCGACGCCCGTCGACGGGCTGTATCTCGCCGGCGCCGGCGCGCACCCGGGCGGCGGGCTGACCGGACTTCCCGGCTGGCTCGCCGCGCAGGTGGTGAGGGATGATCTCAGAAAGAAGTAGGCGGTTTTCGTTCTCGGCTTCGGAATCGCGACCCTCTGAAGAGCAACGTGCGGAACCGATAACCGAAACCTGAGAACGCAAACCGTCCTACGGCCTCTCGATCGGCACCCTCACATCAATCGCGCGCCCGGCCTCGAGCGACAGCACGCTGCCCGGCCCGAGCACGATCTCCGGGCCAGACGTCGAGAGCACGATGGCCGCGCCGGCGCCGCCGCCGGCAGCCGCGCCAATCGCCGCGCCCTTGCCCTCGCCCACGACCGCGCCAATCACGGCGCCAATGGCGGCGGGAATCGCGACGCGCTCGGCGTCGCGCGCGGTCGTCGACTCCGCGGTGCGCGCGAACTGCGCGTCGATCGCATAGCGCTCGCCGGCCACGGCTACGGAATCGAAGCGCATCGCCAGGCTCGCGCGGCCCTTGACCTTGCCCGCGGTCTCGACCGCCGTGACGTGGCCGCGCACCGGGCTGCCCGCCGGCAGCACGGTGATGCCGTTGATGACGACGGCCTCGGACAGCTCAGCCTGCACGGGATCCTCAACGGCGCTCGTCGCCGACCCGACCGAGCTCGTGAGGCGGAGCTTGAGTTGGGTCTCAGCCGGCACGACGATCTCGCGGAATCGGGCGGCCTCGGGGATCGGCGCCGGCTTCTCGGCATTGCGGACCTGCACGGCGGCAATCTTGTCGCGCTCGACCGACCGCGTCACGGGCCCGACATCCACCCGGACGGTCTCGGCGTTGCGTTCGACCAGCTTGCCCTCGACCAGGGCGCCGTCGTCGCGCGTCAGCTGCACGTCGGCGCCGACAGGCACGTTATCGACATCCGGCTCATTGCCGCAGCCGATGCTCATAATCAGCAGCGACAGCGTCAGGCACGGCAGCGACATCCTCATCGGGTATCCTCCTGAGTGGGACTTCAGCCGGGTGACCCGGCTCGGACCGATACGTATCAAGATACGTACCCCGGGTGGGATCGTCGAATTTTCGCCTCCGCCCTCCGGATGGATCGGGCGCTGTCTCCTTTTCCCGAGGTCCCGGTCTAAGGAATGTATGAAGACGATCCTACGCCCGATTCGACCGGCTGTCGCGGTGCTGACCGCCGCCGGGGTCCTCGCCCTGGCGGGCGGGGCGCTCGGCGCACGCCAGCGGGCGGCCATTCCTGCCACGGCTGACGTCCGCACCGTCACCCACGTGCTGAACCGCCTCGGCTACGGCCCACGGCCCGGCGATGTGGCTCGCGTGCAGGCCATGGGCCTCGGCGCCTACATCGAGTCGCAGCTCGAACCGGAGCGCATCAAGAACGAGGCGCTCGACGCGCGGCTCGACGCGGATTTCGAGACGCTCGCCATGAGCTCCGGAGAGATCTTCGAGAAGTACATCCAGCCGGCGACGCAGCTACGGCGGGAGCAGCAGAAGCAGCAGGCGCAGAACGCGCCGGCACGGCCCGGCCCGGAGCCGATGATGTCGGGCGAGGCGCCCGCGCCCGCGGCACCGCCCCCCTCGCCTGAGATGCGAATGGCGCAGGCCCAGCAGCGGAACGTCGCCGCGGAGCTGATGCAGGCGAAGATGCTGCGCGCCGTCCTGTCGGAGCGGCAGCTCGAGGAAGTTCTGGTGGACTTCTGGTTCAACCACTTCAACGTGTTCGTGGGCAAGGGCCAGGTGCGGCAGTACCTGACCGAGTACGAACGCGAGGCGATCCGGCCACACGTGCTCGGCCGCTTCCGCGACATGCTCGGCGCGGTCGCGCACAGCCCGGCGATGCTCTTCTATCTCGACAATTTCCAGAGCGCCACGCCGAATCCGCCCGTCGTCATCAACGAGAATTTCGAACGCCGGATGAGCGACCCGCGGCTGACCCCTGAACAGCGGCGCCAGCTTGCCGAACGGCTCGAGATGCAGCAGCGTCAGTTGAAGCAGCGCCCGCAGCGCGGGCTCAACGAGAACTACGCGCGCGAGCTGATGGAACTGCACACGCTGGGCGTCAACGGCGGCTACACGCAGAAAGACGTCATCGAGCTGGCACGCGTCCTCACGGGCTGGACCATCGACCGGCCGCAGCAGGGTGGCGGCTTCGTCTTCCGGCCGCAGATGCACGATACGGGGAACAAGGTCCTGCTGGGCGTCTCGTTCGCGCCCGCCGGCGAGATGGAGGGCGAACGGGCCCTGGATCTGCTGGCGAGCCATCCGTCGACGGCGCGCCATCTCGCCTTCAAGCTCGCGCAGCGCTTCGTCGCCGACGAGCCGCCGGCTGCGCTCGTCGATCGCGCCGCCGAGACGTTCCGCACGACGAAGGGCAATCTGCGCGAGGTCGTGCGCGTCATCGTGACCTCGCGCGAGTTCTTCGCGCCGGAGGCGTATCGCGCCAAGGTCAAGTCGCCGCTCGAATTCGTCGCGTCGGCCGTGCGGGCCACGGGCGCCACCGTCGTGAACGCGCAGCCCATGGTCGGTGCCCTGCAGGCGCTCGGCATGCCGCTCTACGGTTGTCAGCCGCCAACCGGCTACAGCATGACTGCCGACGCGTGGGTCAACACGGGCGCCCTGTTGAACCGCATGAACTTTGCCGTGCAGCTCATGGCCGGTGGCCGCGCGGAGGCGATGGGCCCACGGGCGCGCGGCGAGGGACCGGGAGCCGGCGGCGGCCGCGCGCGCGGGCCCGGACCAGGACTCGGACAGGGTCGCGCAGGCGCCGCGCGCGGCCGCGGCCCGGCGGCGCAAGCGCGTGGACCGTTGCAGGTCGACATCGCCGCGCTCGCACCGGACACGAGCGAGCCCAGCCGCGAGCGTCTCGTGCAGACGCTGCTGGCGGGCGTGGCCTCCGACGGCACACGCCAGACGCTGGCGCGCGCGAGCTCGCCGTCGGAACTGATCGCCTTGACGCTCGGCTCGCCCGAATTCCAACGCCGGTAGCAGACGACTTCCTGCTCGACGAGGAGACACCGCCATGATGACTCGACGCGTCTTTCTCAAGAACGGCAACCTGGCGCTGGTCAGTCTGGGTTTCGCGCCCACGTTCATCGCCCGCACCGCCGAAGCCGCGCAGGCCCGGCGCAAGGTGCTCGTCGCGGTCTTCCAGCGCGGCGCCGTGGACGGGCTCAACATGATCGTCCCGTTCGGCGAGCGCGCCTACTACGGCAGCCGTCCGAGCATCGCGATTCGCCGGCCCGGGCAGCAGGACGGCGCCATCGACCTCGATGGGTTCTTCGGCCTGCACCCACGGATGACGTCGCTCGAGCCGCTCTTCAAGCGTGGCGAGCTGGCGATTGTGCATGCCTGCGGTTCGCACGACGAGACGCGGTCGCACTTCGACGCACAGGACTACATGGAGAGCGGCACACCGGGCGTCAAGAGCACGCGCGACGGCTGGCTGAACCGCTATCTGCATGCGAAGGAACATCAGAACGCGAGCCCCTTCCGCGCCGTGGCGCTCGCGCCGCAGCTCCCACGCACGCTCCAGGGCACGGCGCCGGCCCTGGCCATCGGCCAGCTCGCGCAGTTCGGCATCCGTGCCGGCCGTTCGACCGAGAACATGGCCGCCTCCTTCGAGGAGCAGTACGCGCAGGCCGCGGACTCGCTGCTGCAGCCGACGGCGAACGAGGCGTTCGGCGCGGTCCGGATGCTGAAGGAAGCGAATCCCGGCACCTACACGCCGGCCAACGGCGCCGACTACCCGCGCTCGGGTTTCGGCGAGGCCATGAAGCAGGTCGCGCAGCTCATCAAGAACGACCTCGGCCTCGAGGTCGCCTTTACGGAGCTCGGTCAGTGGGACCACCACGCCAATGAGGGCGCGGCCGTCGGACAGATTGCCAACCGCCTGGACGACTTCGCCCGCGGCCTCGCCGCGTTCCAGCGCGACCTCGGCGACCGGATGGCGGACATCGTAGTGGTGACCATGTCGGAGTTCGGCCGGACGGTGAAGGAGAACGGCACGCGCGGCACGGACCACGGCCATGGCAACGCGATGCTGGTGATGGGGGGCCCGGTGCGCGGCGGCAAGGTCTACGGCCGCTGGCCGGGCCTCGAACGCGAGCAGCTCTGGCAGGGCCGAGACCTGGCGATCACGACCGACTTCCGCGACGTCTTCGCGGAGGTCGTCAGCGACCACCTGGGCGCGAAGGATCTCGCGCGCATCTTCCCTGGCTACGCCTACAAGCAGCGCTTGGGCCTGCTGCGAAGCTAGCGCAGAGACGACGTCGGCTCTGCGAACACCTGATACAATCGCGCTCACGTCATGGCTGCGGCTCCCAAGCCTCCTGTCGGTGACGCGCTCGGCATGGTCGAGACGCGCGGCTTCGTCGGCATGGTCGAAGCCACCGACGCCATGGTCAAGACCGCCAACGTCGTCTTCGTCGGCTGGCAGAAGGTGGACGCCGGCCTGGTCACGGCCATCGTCCGCGGCGATGTCGCCTCCGTGAAGGCCGCCACCGACGCCGGTGCGGCGGCAGCACGCAAGGTCGGCGAGCTCGTGGGCGTGCACGTCATCCCTCGGCCCGTGGACGGGCTCGGCAGCATCTTCCCCATCGAGTAGCGCGTTCAGCGCGTCTTCGGTTTTCGTCTCGCCTTCGCGCGCCCGGTCACGGGCCTGAGCGGCAGTCCGTCGCCGGTAATCAGCGGCTGCGTGGGGTCGGCCAGCAGGTCGAAGATGTGGCCCTGCCGCGTGCGCAGGAAGAGGCGGCGCCCGTCGGTCAGGAGCCGCAGATCGCCGGCCTCGTCGAGCGTCTCGGACAGCCGGCGGCGGAAGTACTCGGCCAGCGCGTCCATCATCTGCTTGAGCACGGCCGGCGTGAATCCCTGGCGCCGCAGCGAGGCGAGCGCGAGAAGCTCCAGCACGTCCACCGGCGTGTAGCGTCGCTCGGTGAACCCGCCCGCCGACGTCTGGCGAGGCGAGATGGCGGACGGGAACACGCGCGTCGCGTCCCAGCCCTGCAGCTGGCGCGCCGAGAGTCCCGTCAGCGCGGCGACTTCGCGCGCCGAGTAGCTCGTCTTCAGACGCATGTCGCGCGCGCGATGGCATCCGCCTGTCGCGCGCCGGCCACGTCTTTTTCGGTGACGCCGCCGTCGCTGTGCGTGCTCCACGTCACGGTGACACGCTTGTAGCTCACGAGCAGATCGGGATGGTGATCGGCGGCCTCGGCGTCGAAGGCCAGCCGCGTCACGAACGCCACCGCATCCGGAAAGCCCTTGAAGGTGAACTGACGGACCAACGCGTTGTCCTTCAGCGCCCAACCAGGCAGCGTCTCGAGCCGCGCCGCTATCTCCGGGGATGACAGCTTCATGACGTCATTGTAGGACGGCGAAGAGACGGTCGGGCGACAGCGGCCGCACCGCGTCGTCGACCACGCCGTCGAGCACAGCGCGCGCGACGATCTCGGCCGTCAGCGGGGCGAGCAGCACGCCATTGCGATAGTGTCCGGTCGCGACGTGCACGCGCGGGGCACGCGCGAGCGGACCAATCGCCGGCAGCTCATCCGGCAGTGCCGGCCGCAGGCCGACGCGGACGCCGTCGAGGCGGGCATCGGCGGCCTCCGGCAGCAATTCCGTGACCGCCCTCGTCAGGTCCCGCACGCCCCCAATCGTGGCGTGTTCGTCGAACCCGGCCTCCTCGGCGGTCGCCCCGACGAGCACCGAGACGGTGGGCAAGGGAACCGCGTAGCAGCGCGGGCCCCAGACGATTCGCCGTGGCCGCGAGGCGCCCGTCCACACGAGATGCAGCAACTGGCCGCGCACCGGCCGGACCGGCAACGCCGCGACGTTCGAGACACGCACCCGCCGCGACCAGCTTCCGGTTGCGATGACGACGGCGTCGGCCGAGTAGGTGCGATCGGCGGCGCGAATCTCGACGACGTCACCCACCGGGTGCACGGCGGTTGCCTCAACCGGTGACTCGAAGACCGCGCCCGACAGCTTCGCGCTCTGGACCAAGGCCGCGACCAGCGATGGCACACCCACGAACGAATGCGAGGCGATGTAGAGTCCCCCCCACGCGCCTGGAGCGATCGACGGCTCGAACGCGCGAAGCGGACCTGGCTCCAGCCACTCGGACGGGACGTCGTGCGCGTCGAGCCAGGCTCGAGCGGACTCGAGCGTCGATGCGTCCTGGGAGCTGAGAGCCACTTCGAGCGTGCCCGTCCGCTCGTACCGGATGGAGAGGCCGCTCGATTCGCTGACGCGGGCGATGAAATCGGGAAACAAGGCCGCGCTGCGGACGCCGAGATCCAGCAGCGCCGCGTGGTGTCGCCCTTCCACGTAGGGCGCGAGCATGCCGGCCGATGCCTGGGAGGCGCCGCGTCCGGCCGAGCGCATGTCCAGGACGGTGACCTCGGCCCCGCGCCGGACCATGGCCTCGGCGATGGCCGCTCCAATCACCCCCGCGCCAAGCACGACGACCCGCACCCGGGCAGTGTACGCTGTTCGCCGGCGGGGACGCGGGGTGTCCTCCTGTTGATTCTGCCGGCCGAAACGTCCATAGAATGAGCGGTGACCGGCGCGGCATAGCCCTTGCTGAGACCCAGGGAGTTATGGCTCCACGAACATTAATTGTTGCTCTGGTGGCTGCGGGTTGTATTGGCGCCGCGGGCCTCGGGGGTTACCTCGCGGTCCGGACCGGATCCTCGACATCGGCGGCGGCTCCCGCCCCCGAGCCGGCCGTCGAGACCCCCCGGCCGAGTCAGCCGGAACTGCCCACCCAGGTCGTTCCCGAACCCGCTGTTTCCCTTCCGGCCGATACGGGTCGGAGACGCCGAGTTCCCGAGTTTCTCCCCTCGAACCGGACCCCGGCCCCCGCGGTCGCGGCGGCGACACCACCCCGCACGCGCGCCGTGACGTCGTCCATGCCCGCGCCGGCCGAAGCCAATCCCGTGCTCGCCGCCGCTGGGACGCCCGTGTCGATCGAGTCGACGAGCGCCAGTGTCGGCCCGTCGGCCACGACGGCTCCGCTGGCCGCGCCATCGTTTGACGAGGTCACCGTCGCCGGGAACTCCGTCGTCGGCATTCGTTTCGAGTCGCCCGTGTCGAGCGAGACCTCGCGCGTGGAGGACCCGGTCAGCGCACGCGTGACGCGCGACGTGCTCGTGGACGGGCGCACGGCCATTCCCGCCGGCGCCATGCTCGAGGGTGCCGTGACGCTCGCGCAACTGGGCGGGTCGTTCAAGGAGCGCGCGCGCATCGGCGTCCGGTTCACGACGATGGTGCTGCCGGACCGGACGCGAGTCTCCATTCAGACCGAGACCATTTATCGCGACGGTGATGCGCCGGGGGGCGAAGCGACGTCAAAGATTGGCGCGAGCGCCGTCGTGGGCGCCGTGCTTGGCGCCGTCATTGGCGGCAAGAAGGGCGCGGCCATCGGCGGCACCGCCGGCGCGGCCGGCGGCACCGCCGTGGTGATGGCCGGCGGCCCCAACGCCGCGACGATTCCCGCCGGCACGCCGCTGACGGTCCGGCTGACGGCGCCGGTGTCGGTGTCGGTGCCACGCGTCGAGCCGTAAGACGACCTGACCGCCTCCGCCAAAGCTACGGCGAGTCCGCCGAAGCTTCGAGAAGGCGGAAGGTCGGCGGAACGTCCGTCAGCCGCCCAACCGCAGCCGCTCCGAATACACGCCGTCATCGCCGCGCTCGAGCGCGATCAATCCGTGCAGAGGGAAGTCGCAGATCCCGGGACAAAGCATGTGGGCCAGAGCTGGCAGCAGCGGCATATGGCTCACGAGCATGAGATCGCCGGTCTCGGCCGCGATCACCTCACGCAATCCGCCCGGTGAATCCTCCGGCCGCAGCCCCCGCACCATGACGAACGACGCGAAGGGATTGCAGCGCCGGAGGAACGCTTCGGCCGTCTGACGCGCGCGCAGTTTGCCGCTGTGCCAGATGGCATCCGGCTTCACACCGGCGGCCGCGGCCTGATCGGCGAGCCAGTCGGCGTGCGCCAGGCCGACGGCCGAGAGCGGCCGCTGTGCGTCGATCCCCGGACCGACCGCCTGAGCGTGATGAACGAGATACAGCACGCGAGCTTCAAGTATAGGGGCGCGGTGGTAGAGTGCCCGCACCGCCCATGCCCGCCTCCTCACGTGTCCGGGTCCGGCTCGCCTCCGCGCTCGCGGCCGCCACCGTGATGCTCGTCGTGGCCACCGGTCACGGGCGCGTCCGCGACCAGACGTCACGGAGGCCGAACATCGTCTTCTTCCTGGTGGACGATCTCGGCTACATGGACATCGGCGCCAACAACCCCGGGACGTTCTACGAGACGCCGCACATCGATCGCCTTGCGCGGGAGGGCATGCGGTTCAGCCACGGCTACGCCGCCAATCCCGTCTGCAGTCCCACGCGGTACAGCATCCTCACCGGCAAGTACCCCACGCGCGCGGGCACGACCAACTGGTTCTCGGGCGTGCGGGAAGGTCGCTTCCGCCCCGCGCCGCTCGTGGATCGGATGCCGCTCGAAGAGGTGACGCTCGCCGAGGTGTTGAAGGATGGCGGCTATCAGACGGCGTTCGTGGGCAAGTGGCACCTCGGTCCCGACGAGAGGTTCTGGCCGGAGGCACAGGGGTTCGACGTCAACATCGGAGGCCACAACGCCGGGTCGCCTCCAGGCGGCTACTTCGGACCGTTCAAGAACCCTCGTTTGACGCCCGGTCCGCCCGGGACGCACCTGACGGCGCGCCTGGCGGACGAGGCGGCCGACATCGTCACGCGATTCCGCGAGCGGCCGTTCGTGCTCTACCTCGCGCTCTATTCGGTGCACACCCCGCTGCAGGCGCCGGCCGATCTGATCAAGAAATACCAGGCGAAAGCCGCGTCGCTCCCCGCGGCGCCCGAGTTCGAGCCGGAGGAGCAGATCTGGCCGACCGCCGCTCTGCGCCAGGTGCGGGTCGTGCAGAAGCATGCGACGTACGCGGCGATGGTCGAAAGCATGGACGCCGCGGTGGGCCGCGTGCTCGGCGCGGTGCGGGACGCCGGTCTCGCCGACAACACGATCGTGTTCTTCATGTCGGACAACGGCGGCCTGTCAACGTCGGAAGGATCGCCCACGTCCAACCGGCCGCTGCGCGGCGGCAAGGGGTGGCTCTATGAAGGCGGCATCCGCGAGCCGCTGATCATCAAGTGGCCCGGCGTGGTCCGGCCAGGCGCGACGTCGGACGCGCCGGTGATCAGCACCGACTTCTATCCGACGATGCTCGAGATGGCTGGCCTGCCGGCGAGACCGGCGCAGCATCAGGATGGCGTCAGTCTCGCGCCCATCCTCAGGCAGTCCGGCTCGCTCCGGCGCGACGCCCTCTTCTGGCACTACCCCCACTACAGCAATCAGGGCGGATTTCCCGGCGGCGCCATTCGCGTGGGCAGTGACAAGCTGATCGAGCGCTTTGAGGATGGGCGCGTGCACCTGTACGACCTCGGCCGCGATCCTGGCGAACGCGACGATCTCGCCGCACGACAGCCCGCGCGTGCGGCCGAACTTCGCGACCGCCTGCACGGGTGGTACCAGGACGTGGGTGCCCGGTTCCTGGAGGCCCACCCCGACGGCCCCGCGCCCTGGCGGCCGTGACCTAGTCCCTTGCCCGCCCCGCAGGTCGTCCCCGCCCGCGCGGTCGTCTCCTGGGTCCTCTACGACCTGGCGAACACCATCTTTTCCATGGGCGTGGTGTCGCTGTACTTCTCCCTGTATGTCCGCGATCAAGTGGGCGCCGAACGCGCCGACGGCGTGTACAGCGTCGCGACCGCGGTATCGATGGCGCTGATCTTCGTGATCTCGCCGCTTCTCGGCGCGATGACCGATCGCGCGCGCCGGCGCATGCCCTTTCTCGTATGGAGCACCATCATCTGCTGCGCGTGCACGGCGCTCCTCGGCCGCGGCCCGTTCGCGCTGTCGCTGGTGCTTTTCGTGATCGCCAACGCTGTCTATCAGGCGGGCGTGCAGTTCTACGACGCGCTGCTGCCCGAGGTGACGACCGAGGAAAACCGCGGACGCGTCAGCGGACTCGGCGTGGGGATCGGCTACGTCGGATCGTATCTCGCGGTCGGGATGGGATTCTTCATCGACGACCGGGCGACGCTCTTCGCCTTGATTGCGGCGACGTTCCTGCTCCTCGCACTGCCCTGCTTCCTCTTCGTCCGTGAACGCGGCAACCCGTCGCCGCGACCCATCCTGAGCTGGCATGCGATTCGGACCTCCACGGCCGCGACGATTGATTCGCTGCGTTCCACACGGCGCTTTCCCGGCCTCGCGCGCTTTCTGGTGGGACGGGTGTTCTATACCGACGCCATCAACACCGTCATCGCGTTCATGTCGCTGTACACGGTAAGCGTCGCCACGGCCGCGGGCCGGTCGGGAGAGGACGCTGAGGACCTTGTGCGCGTGGTGATGATGGCGGCGATTACCTGCGCCATCGTCGGCGGCATCGTGTGGGGCCGCATCGTGGATCGCCGCGGACCGAAGCGCACCCTGAGCTTCGTGCTGCGGCTCTGGATGGCGACGTTCGCGCTGGCCGCCGCCATCGGCCTGTTCGAGTTGCCGCTGCTCTGTCTCTTTGTCGTGGCCGCCATGGTCGGCGTCGCGCTGGGCGGCATCTGGGCCGCCGACCGGCCCTACATGCTCCGCCTGACGCCGCCCGATCGCGTCGGCGAGTTCTACGGTCTCTACGGCATGGTCGGCCGCTTCTCCGCGATCGTCGGGCCGCTCATCTGGGGCGGCATCACCTGGCTCGCCGTCGATGGGAGCGGCCTGCCGCTGCTCACGGGGCAGGCCCTGGCCATCCTGTCGCTGTTGTCGATGATCCTCCTGAGCGCCTGGATCCTTCGCCGCGTGGACGATGCGCCACGAGTATGGTGATAACGGACGTTTCTACCCGTGCTAGATTCGATCCTGCCTGATGTCGTCGGTTGATCCGCCCGCGGAACCACGCCGCGCGGCCGTCCTCTTCATCTTCGTCACGGTCCTCCTGGACATCCTCGCGCTCGGGTTGATCATTCCCGTACTGCCGCTCCTCATCGAGGATTTCCGCGGAGGCGACACCGCGTACGCGGCGCGTACCATCGGGGTCTTCGGCGCGGTCTGGGCGGGCGTGCAGTTCTTCGCGGCGCCGGTGCTGGGCTCGCTCTCGGATCGCTTCGGCCGGCGCCCGGTGATTCTGCTTTCGAACTTCGGACTGGCCCTGGACTACGTGCTCATGGCCGTGGCGCCGTCGCTCGCATGGCTCTTCCTCGGCCGCGTGTTGTCGGGCATCACCTCCGCGAGCATTCCGACGGCCTACGCCTACGTGGCGGACGTGACCGCCACCGATCGGCGCGCCCGCGCCTACGGCCTGCTGGGGGCGGCGTTTGGCATCGGCTTCATCGTGGGCCCAGCGGTCGGCGGGCTCCTCGGCCAGTGGGGCCCCCGGACCCCTTTCTGGGTCGCGGCGGGGCTCAGCTTCGCCAACGCGATGTACGGCCTCTTCGTCCTGCCCGAGTCGTTGCCGGCCGGACGACGGGCGGCGTTTTCCTGGCGCCGCGCCAACCCGCTCGGGTCGCTCGCCTTCCTTCGCGCGGAGCGGCACGTGCGCGGCTTCGCCGTCCTGCACTTTCTCTATCAACTGGCGCACCAGTCGCTGCAAAGCGTCTTCGTGCTCTATACCGGCTATCGATACGGCTGGCAGAGTGTCCAGGTCGGCTGGTCACTCGCCGCGATGGGCGTCTGCTCCGTGACGGTCCAGGGCGGACTGGTCGGGCCCATCGTCAGCCGCCTCGGCGAACGGCGCACGCTCCTCGTCGGACTCGTGTCGGGAACCATCGGATTCACGATCTACGCGCTCGCGCCCACGAGCCGCCTCTTCATTATCGGCATTCCCCTACTGGCGCTCTGGGGGCTGTACGGTCCCACGTCGCAGGGCCTCGTGACCCGCCATGTCGCGCCGAACGCGCAGGGCGCGCTGCAGGGCGCGCTCGCCAGCGTCGCGATGCTGACGGGCCTCGTCGGACCCGTACTGTTCACGCAGGTGTTCTCGGCGTTCATCGGGCGCGAACGCGGCGTGCACCTGCCCGGTGCGCCGTACCTGCTGGCAGCCGTGCTGCTCGTAGTGGCGGTGGCGGTCGCCGTGCGGGTGGCGAGACCGCCGGTCGACCCGTCTCCGTCCGAGGCATGACCGGGAACCGCCGGGCCTACATACCCGCCATGTTCGGATTGGAGATATTGACGTCGCGCTTGACGAGCACGCGACCCGCGTGTTTCCAGAAGAAGCTCACGGTCCCATCCTGCGAGACGACGAACGCGGCGGTGCCGTCCGCCACGGCCACGCACCGCAGGGCCGAACGATGGCGCATCCCGAAACTCTCGCCGTCCACGAGGGCGGCGTCCTCGACCCGGTGCGTCGGACCGTTCCCGTCATAGGCGCTGACGGCGCGCGACGCGTCGACGACGATCTCGGCGCCGAACCCCAACACGCGCAGGTCCGACCCGATCACCAGCGCGCCGTCGACCGCACTCAACCGCGCGACGAGATCGGTCGCATCCGCCAGTTCCTCTTCCGCCACATAGGTCGCGTTCTCG
>CAZFAT010000078.1:0-2674 GCA_964517075.1 uncultured Solibacteraceae bacterium | reverse complement strand
GGGCACGCGGCGTCGCCGCCGTCTTGGCCGAGGCCGGGCGTCCGGCCGAGGATCTGGCCGAGCGACTGGGCGTGGTCGAGGCCGCGATGGCCGCCCGCGCCGCGTCGCGCGACGCGGCCGCGGAGCAGGCGCGCCAGGAGCGGCTCACGCTCCTGCAGCGGCTGCTCAGCCGGACCAAACGCGCGGCCGAGGCCGACACCATCACCTTGCGCGAAGGAGAACGCCTGATGCGCGATCTGCGCGGCGGCCTGGAGGCGGCCGCTGGCGGCGGCTCTCGCGAGATCGACGAGATGGCCACCCAGCTCCGCGGGCTCCAGGAACAAGTCGCCCCACGCGTGCGCGAACTGCGCGAAATGGACGAATGGCGCCGCTTCGCCAACGGGCAGCGCCAGGAACAACTCATTGCGATGGCCGAGGCCATCGTCGGCTCGCTGAAGACCGATGAGGAGGCCGGCAAGCCGTCGGACCTGGCCGCCACGGCCAAGGCACTCCGCGAGCTGCACACGAAGTGGCAGGAAGTGGCCGACGCGCCGCGCGCCGTGGCGCAGCGTCTGTGGGATCGTTTCCGGACCGCGACCGACTTCATCCGCGCCCGCTGCGAGGTGTACTTCGCGAAGGTGCGCGAGGTGCGCGGGGCCGCGCTCGAACGGAAGACCGCCATCGTGACCGAGGCCGAAGCGCTTGCGGCCTCGAACGACTGGGCGAAGGCGCCCGCCAGATTCCAGGCGCTGCAGGCCGAGTGGCAGGCGCTCGGGCCCGTGTCACGCGAGGTGGGCCGGGATCTGGCGCAGCGCTTCCGCACCGCGTGCAATGCGTTCTTCGCGCGCCGGCGCGAGGACCTCAACGAGCGCAAGCGCGTCTGGAACGACAACCTGGCGAAGAAGGAAGCGCTCTGCGCGCGTGTCGAGGTGCTCGTGGACTCGACCGACTGGGACGCCGCGGCCGGCGAGATCAAGCGGATGCAGACGGAGTGGAAGACGATTGGCCCCGTCCGCAAGAACAGGTCCGAGGCCATCTGGACTCGTTTCCGCGCCGCCGCCGACGCGTTCTTCGATCGCTTCCATCACCGCCACGAGATCACGGTGTCGAGCAAGCTCGCCGAGCGCGAGGCGCTCGTCGTGGATCTCGAGCAGTTCGCGGGCCTGGCGGAGGCGCCGGCCGATCTCGGCCAGCGCGTGCAGGACTTGCGGCATACCTGGAATCGGAGCGTGCCCATCCCCGCCGCCGGCATGAAGCCGCTCGCCGATCGCTGGCAGACGGCGCTAGCCACGCTGGTCGCCGCCCATCCGGCCGCGTTTGCCGGGACGGATCTCGATCCGTCGGCCGTCATCCAGCGAATGGAGAAGCTCGTCGCGCGTGTCGAGAGCCACCTGTCCGAGTTGCCGTCGGAGCCGGAGCGCGGGGCCTCGCAAACCGAACTGCTGGCCGCCCGTCTCCGCTCGGCGCTCGCCAGCAACGCAATGGGCAGCCGGGGGACGAGCGAAGCCAAGTCGCGCGCGGCCGCTGACGCCGTCAAGGACGCACAGGCCGCCTGGCAGCGGCTGCCGCCGATCCGCACGCCCGAAGCCGACGCGCTCGACGCGCGCTTCCGGGACGTGTGCCGCCGGGTCAACGATCGGGTGCGGCGCCAGAGTGCTGCCAGCGCGCCCCGTCGTCAGAGCGAACCGACGGCGATGGCCAGGTAAAGGTTCCAGAGGTTCGAAGAGTTCGGTCCGAGAGAATTCCAAGCGAGCGTAGCCGCTGGGCTGAAGCCCAGCGGGACGCCTACTCCCTAAAGACTCGCTGAAAGTTGCGGCCGAAAATGGCGGCCTGCGCGCCGGCGTCCACGCCCAGATCGACAAGAATCGCGCGCTGCTCCTCGTAGACACCGCGCTGCCAGCCCCGCGGAAAGAACGACGAGTCCGTCCCGAACAGCAGCCGCTCCGGCCCCACGCAATCCAGCGCCCGCGCGAAGACCTCCCGCAGCGTCAGTCCAGGATGAAGGGCGGTCCAGCGATTCGAGCTCGACGTGTCCAGCACCACGTTGGGCGCGGCCTGGGCCGCCATGAGGGCCTCTCGAAAGAGGCCGGCGCCGAAGTGAGGAATCACGACGGGCACGTCCGGATAGCGTGACGCGACGGCCGCGACCGCCAACGGGTCGCCAAGCCGCAGGTCGAAGCGGCTCGGCAGGTTGAGCCGCCGTCGCACACCAATGGACAACACGCCGCAGTGCACGAAGACGGCCCGCCGGTGCCGGGCCGCGAGGTCGAACACCGCGATCGCGCGCGGATCGTCCACGGCCACATGATGCATGGCCGGGAACAGGCACGCGGTGCGCAAGCCGCTGTCGAAGGCCTGCCCGATGCGCGACGGCGCATCGGCCGCGGCCGGGTTGATCATGAAGGCGCCGACCAGCCGCGTCGGCGCGCGATGGACGGCGGTCGCCACCGACGCCTCGTCGCTCGGTGTGCTCGCGATGATCATCGCCTCCGCCACGCCTGCGCGGTCCAGTTCCAGGACCCAGCGATCGGCCAGATCTTCATCGCTGCCCGGCGGGTCCCAGCCGAGCATGGCGGGCAACTGCGCGGCGGGCTCATCCGTCGTGCCGGCCTCCCTGCCGAGGGCGCGGAAGAAGCCGGCCGAAAAGAAGTGACAGTGGGCGTCGCGGATGTCTGTCATATCGTCGTGACCGGAC
>CAZFAT010000077.1:0-8385 GCA_964517075.1 uncultured Solibacteraceae bacterium | reverse complement strand
CTGCGCCGCCGCCGCCCGCACCGTCATCTGCGTCACGGTCGCCCCCGGGCGGCATCGTAGCAGATCAGTGAGAAGTCGATTTCATGCAAGAATGTCCGTCACTGTGGTCGATTCGAGCCGTTTCAAGGCCGTCCCGTCGGCGGGTGCCCGTGGCCGCACGACCGTCCTCGTGGCCGGATTGCTCGTCACGATGGCCGCCTGCCAGCGCCCGTCCGCCGGGGCCAGGCCGGCCGATTCGCGCGAAGTCCTCGTGTTCGCGGCGGCCTCGCTGCAGACACTGGTCGACGCGCTGGCCGGGCCGGCCAGGGACGCCACCGGGATCGCGCTGCGCCCGTCGTATGCCGCCAGCTCGGCGCTCGCCAGGCAAATCGAGCAGGGCGCACCGGCGGATGTGTTCATCGCCGCCGATCCGGCCTGGGTGGAGTACCTCCACGCGCGACAACGGCTGCGGCCCGGCTCGCGCGTCGCGCTCGCCGGCAACCGGCTCGTGCTGATTGCGCCGCGCACGCGCCCGGTCGCGCTGACGATTGCCCCCGGCTTTCCGCTCGCGGACGCGATCGGCGCTAACCGCCTGGCGCTGGCCGATCCCGACGTCGTGCCGGCCGGCACCTATGCTCGTGCGGCCCTGACCCGCCTCGGCGTGTGGGACCGCGTCGCGACGCGCGTCGCTCCGGCCGCCAACGTCCGCGCGGTCCTGCGGCGGGTGGCGCTGGGTGAGGCGGCGCTGGGCATCGTGTATGAGACCGATGCGCGGGTTGAGCCCGATGTGCGGGTCGTCGACCGCTTTCCGGAATCAACCCATCCGCCAATCGTCTACGCCGCCGCCCTGACCCTGCACGCGTCACCCGACGCGGCGGCGCTGCTGGAGTTCCTGCAGGGGCCCGCGGCGCGGGCGATCGTTGCGAGTCAGGGGTTCACTGCCGCGCCGTGACTGGATGGACCGTCGCCGAGCTCGGTATCGTGGCGGTGAGTCTGAAGGTTGCCGTCGCGGCGACCCTCGCCGGCGCCCTCCCGGCGCTCGCCGTCGCGTGGCTGCTTGCGCGCCGGCGGTTCCGCGGCCAGATCCTCCTGAACGCACTCGTCCATCTGCCGCTCGTCGTGCCGCCCGTGGTCACCGGTTATTTCCTGCTGCTGCTGTTCGGCCGGCGCGGACCGATCGGCGCCTGGCTCGAGCAGACCTTCGGCCTCCAGTTCTCCTTTCGCTGGACCGGTGCCGCGCTGGCCGCCGCGGTGATGGCCTTCCCGCTGATGGTGCGCGCGATGCGGCTGGGCATCGAAGGCGTGGACCGGGAGGTGGAGGACGCCGCCGGCACCCTCGGCGCGCCGCCGGCCTGGGTCTTCGCCACCGTCACGCTCCCACTCGCGTTGCCCGGCGTCCTGGCCGGTCTCGTGATCGGCTTCGCGAAGGCGCTCGGCGAGTTCGGCGCCACCATCACGTTCGTGTCGAACATTCCCGGCGAGACGCAAACGCTCGCGCTGGCGATCTACAGCCAGCTCGAACGGCCGGGCGGGGAGTCTGCCGCGCTTCGGCTCGCCTGGCTGTCGGTCGCCATCTCGGTTGCCGCCCTCGTCGGCTCCGAGGCGCTCGCCCGATCGTTCCGCCGCCGCGAGTCATGAGCCTGTTCGTCGACGTCCGCCACCGCGTCGGCCGGTTCTCGCTCGAGATGCGCGAAGACCTGGGGGCCGGCCTGACGGCGCTCGTCGGCCCCTCCGGCGCCGGCAAGACGACGCTGCTGCAGATCGTGGCGGGGCTGTTGCGTCCCGAGCACGCCGTGGTGCGCGTGGACAATGAGGTGCTGGCGGATACGGCCGCGGGCCTCTGGCGGCCGGCGCACCGCCGGCGCATCGGATACGTCTTCCAGGAGCCACGGTTGCTGCCACACCTCACGGTGCGCCAGAACCTTCTGTACGGCCGCTGGTGGAGGCGGCGCGTGCCGGGCGGCCTGCCGCCCGGCGAGGTCATCGACCTGCTGAACCTGACGGCGCTACTCGCGCGCTACCCGTCGCGCCTGTCGGGCGGCGAGAAACAGCGCGCCGCGCTCGGCCGTGCCCTGCTGGCCACGCCGCGCCTGCTGCTGCTCGACGAGCCGCTGGTGTCCGTCGACCAGTCGCACCGCGAGGACATCCTGCCGTACCTCGATCGCGTGCGGCGCGAGCACGACATCCCGGCGGTGTACGTCACGCACACCTGGGGCGATGTCGGCCATCGCGCCGATCGCGTCGTCCGGCTCGAGCACGGACGCGTGGTTTATCGCGGCACGCCTGCGAGGATGCCGCCCGTCACGCTCACGACCGACTTGGCGCCGCCGTTGTGAGGTCGGCCCGTGTGGAGCGTCGCTCCGATAGGCACGGTGTGCGCCAGTCTCAGCAGCCGGTTCCTCAGGACACCGCCGGCGTACCGCGCGGCTTGAGACCAGAGCAACAACGATGCGGGGCCAGTGACCGAGGGCGGCTGGCGCGGATGGTGCAACGACGGCGGCCGCCCCCGCGCGCCGGTCGCTCGACGGGGCACAGCCCAGGTGTCTGACGACTTCAACCACGCCATCCTGAACGACGTGGCGCACCGGCCCTGGGACATGCCCACGCGCCCCTGGGTCATGACGCAGACGTGGCGTCACCTGCTGTTCGCGCACTGGCCGGTGGCGCCCAACGTGATCCGGCCGCTCGTGCCGGCGGCGTTCGACCTCGATCTGTTCGACGGCACGGCGTGGGTCGGGATCGTGCCCTTCAACATGACGAACGTGGCGCCGCGCTTCGTCCCGTCATTGCCGTGGGTGTCCGAGTTTCCGGAGCTGAACGTGCGCACCTACGTCCGCGCGGGCGATCGGCCGGGCGTGTTCTTCTTCAGTCTCGATGCCGGCAGTGCGCTGGCCGTGCACACCGCGCGAACGCTGTTGAACCTGCCGTATTACTCGGCGTCCATGACGGTGACGCCGCGCACCGACGGCATCGCCTACGACAGCCGCCGGGACGCCAGCAACCGGCCGGCGGAGTTTCGGGCCGTCTACGGCCCGGCCGGCGAGGTGTTCACGGCCGCGCGGGGATCGCTCGAGTACTTCCTCACCGAGCGCTATTGTCTCTATCACCTCACGCGACGCGGCCGACCGTACCGGCTCGAGATCCACCACCCGCCGTGGCGGCTGCAGCCGGCCCACGCCGAGGTGATGCGGAACACGATGGCGGACATCAACGATATGACCCTGCCGCCGGATCCGCCGTTGCTGCACTTCTCAGCGCGGCAGGACATGGTGGCCTGGTCGCCGTCGCGGGTGAGGGCCGGGTGATCGGGCGTCAGGGGCCGACCTGACCGCCTCCGCCAAAGCTCCGGCGAGTCCGCCGAAGCGTCGCGCAGGCGGAAGGTCGGCGGTGTGCACGTCACTTGCCGCGCAGCGGCCAGAACTCCGAGTCCGTGCGCGCGGTGCGCAGATACGTCTCGATGCGCGCGATCACGTCCGGGTGTGCGGCCGCCACGTTCTTGGTCTCGCCGATGTCGCTGGCCAGGTCGTAGAGCTCGAGCGGGCGGCCGGGCGCCGGGCGCACGGCCTTCCAATCGCCCGTGCGGACGGCCTGCGACGTGGCCTGGCCTTCGTGAAACTCCCAGTACAGGAACCCATGCGTCCGCTGCGACCCCGTGCCGAGGAGCGTTGGCACGAACGAAATCCCGTCGAGTCCGGCCGGGGCCGTCGCGCCGGCGAGTTCCGCAAACGTGGGCAGGTAGTCCCAGAACGTCACCGGCTGCCGGCTGACGGTGCCGGCGGCGATCCGCCCGGGCCAGCGGGCGATCAACGGGACGCGGATGCCGCCTTCGTACAGGTCACGCTTGATGCCGCGGAGCGGCCCGTTCGAGTCGTTGAAGTCGGGGTTGTTGCCGCCTTCGCGATGCGGGCCATTGTCGGACGTGAACACGACGAGGGTGTTCTGAGCGAGGCCGAGCGACGTCAGTTTCGCGAGGAGCTCGCCGACGTCGCGGTCGAGCCGCGTGACCATGGCCGCGTGCCCCTTCTGCTGCGCCGGCCAGTCTTGGCTGGCGTAGATGCCGTAGTCGGGTACCTCCATGCCATCCGGCTTCGCCTCGTTGTTCGCATGCGGCAGCGTCGTCGTGTAGGCGAGGAAGAAGGGCCGGTCCCGGTGACGGTCCAGGAACGCGAGCGCCTGCTCGCGCATGAGGTCCGGCGCGTATTGCACGCGCGCGGTGGCGTACCCCGTGCCCGTGTCGGACTTCGGCTCGGGCAGGACGTTCTGCAGCGGCACGCGCTCGTTGTTCGAGAACAGGAACTCCGGGTAGTAGTTGTGCGCGTGCGTCTGACTCTGATAGCCGAAGAACACGTCCACGCCTTGCCGGCCCGGTTCGCCCGAGTTGCCCGTGGCGCCGAGGCCCCACTTGCCAATGACCGCCGTCGCGTACCCCTGCGGCTTCAGGACTTCGGCGATCGTCACGCTCTCGGCCGGCAGCGGGTGCTGGCTCATCGGCTCGACGCGACGATTACCGCGGACAGGCGTGTGGCCCGTGTGCAGGCCGGTGAACAACGCGCTGCGCGACGGCGCGCAGACGGTGGAGCCCGCGTAGTGATCGGTGAACCGCAGACCCTCGGCAGCGAGGCGGTCGAGCACGGGCGTCTGGATCGCCCTCTGGCCGTAGACGCCGAGGTCGCCGTAGCCGAGGTCATCGGCCACGATCAGCAGGATGTTGGGCCGTCGCTGAGCGTCCTGGGCCGCGAGCGTGCCCGCAGCCAACAGCAGGGAGAGAGCCAGGGCCCGGCGCATCACTGCCGCGCATTGTAGCCGAGCGCCCGGAAAGACGGCGGGTGTATTTGGCTGCAATCCCGGGCGACGCCCGAACTGACCACCGCCATGAGCGTCGTCTCGCTCGTCGGCAGCGTTCCGGACTCGGTCGCGATCGCCACCGTGTGGGCCTTCGGGTGGCGGCGTCGGGAGGGCGTGCTGCTGTGCTCCTGACCCTCGCCCTCGCCGCGGCTCTTACCACCGCCGTGAAGGCGTCAGTCGGCGCCCCGCGCCCCGATCTCGCGGACGCGCGCGTGCAGACGCTCGGCGGCATTCACGGCGTCCGCTACGACGGCGCGCGGATTCGCGCGATGGAGGATGCGTTCGGGTTTCCCTCGGGCCACGTCCGTTTGGCCATCAGCCATGGCCGGCGGCGATGTCCCCGAACGCGCCGCCTGGCTCGCCGGCGCCGTCGCGCTCAACGCAGCGGTCGTGCTGGCGCCGATCGTCGTGGTTCCAGCCCGCCTTGAACCATGAAGATGTGAAGCAACACCTGATTGCCGCGTCTGGATCGGTACCCTGAAACATGAAGTTCTGAAGATATGAAGAAAGAACCGTTGCTTCACGTCGTCATGTTCTTCACGTTTTGCCTTTCTTCAGTTCTTCATTTCTTCACGGTTTTAAGTCAGGTCAGTTGCGCGTGAGCACTCGCTTGATATCGAGCTTGACCTTCGGCTGCCCGGCCGTGCCGCCGATGGTGATGGGGATGACCGTGATGTCGTCGTGGCGGAACAGGCCGTCGATGACCCGGACGAGCACGGACTTGAATCCAGTCGTCATCGCGGAGAGCCTGGCGTCGAGGCGGACCGTCCCGCGGAAGTCCAGCACTTCCGTCCCCATCACGTAGGCGCCGGCGACGTTCACGCGGGCGCCCGGCATGGAGAACGCCACGTCCGAGAAACGGATGACGCCGTCGTGCATCGCGAACTTGCCCCGGAAGTTCGAGACCACCGACGGCGGCGTGTCGTCCTTCACACCGCGGGCCTTTGTGCTGAATTCATCGACTTTGGCCTGGACCGTCGCCGTGGTGAAGCGCGCCGTTTCCACGGCGAACGTCCCCTCCAGCCGCAGCTTCTCGATGACGTCCCGCTTGCCGGGCGGCAGCACGAACGTGGTGGCCACCTTCAGTTGGCCCGTCATGCCCGGCCGCGAGCCTTTGACCGCCAGCCGCAGGATGTCCTCCACGCGCGCGTCGTCCATCCGGACGTCGAGCGTGATGGTGCGGCCCTCCTCGCCGTCGCGTTCGACGACGCCGCCGGCCGCGAGGATGTGCGACGTGAGCAGCCGGGCGTCCACGGGCTGCAGCAGGGTGTCGCCGCTCGTGCCGTCCACGATCGAGTGGAAGGTCGTCTGGAACGGGACGATATTGCCGACGTCCGAGAGCGCGAAGGCGGGGACACGGGCCTCGCCGTCCACTTCGATACGCTCGAGCACGCCGCTGAAGGTGCCTGTGGACGCGAGAGCGCCCTGAATGCCGTCGAACACGCCGAGGTCGGCGTTCTGAAAGTCGTAGGAGGCCGACAGCGGCGTGGCTTGAGGCCGGGCGGTGTTCCACGGGCCGAACGTCCCTTCCGTCTTGATCTCACCGGGCGGCGTCGGGTTGGTCAGTTCGGCGCGGAACGGCCACGGGTGATCGGCGCCCACGTCCTCCATGGCCAGGTGCCGGATTTCGAAGACCCGCGGTGACTTGCCCGGTGTGCTCCGCAGCAGCCGCAACGAGGCGCGCTCCGACACGACGCGCGCGACGATGAGCGGCGACGTGCCGGACTCGCCGCCCTTTTCCTCGGGGGCGGCTGCCCCCGCGGCCGGCGCCGCGGTCGCGGCCGCCTCGTCCTTGTCCAGGTCGAGGCCACCCGGCGGCACGTTGATCTCCAGCCCGTCGAGACGCACCTCGCCGAGCCGCAGGGGATCGCGCAGGAAGGCGAACAGGCTGGCGTCGGCCGAAAACGACGCGATGGTGATCAGCGGTGGACCGGTCGGGCGGTTCGCCTGGCGCAGCACGAGACCCCGGCCCTGGATGCGCGCGCGGGGCAGGACGGTGACCGACAGTTCGTCGACCGCCACGTGGCTGTCGAACCGCTCGCCCACGGCATCCAGCAGCCGCCGCTTGATGTGCGGCGTGATGGTGATCGGAAGCGTCAGGATGAAGAGGACAACGGCCCCCGCCACGAGGGCGGCAATGGCGATGGAGCGGCGACTCACACGCACGGACCACGATGAAGCAACTCCCGGGCCGCGACCTCTCGCCGACGGTCCGGGGACGATGAGTCGCACGAGGGTCATATTCGGCAACGGGCGACACACCTAATTGCCGACAAACCAGGCGACGAGCGCGCCGGCACCATACGCGACCGTGCTGACCGCGGCGCCGAGGCCGAGCATCTCGAGGCCGCCGGCCCACCAGCGGGTGTTGCTGATGAACGTGCGCGATGCGCCAATCACGAACATCGTCACGAAGGCCACGCCCACGGACCACGCGAACCGGCTGCCAGGGACGTCCGCGATGACGTAGGGAACCAGCGGCAGCGCGCCCGCGACGACGAAGGCGATGAGCGTGGCCATCGCGTGGCGCGTCGGCGCGGCTTCTTCTTCGGGCAGGCCCTGCGCCTCACGCACGCTTTCGGCCGATCGGATCGAGAGATAGTTGCCGGCCGCCATCGACAGGCCGTCGGCGAGCAGGTTCGCGAAGCCGATGATGAGGACGACGCGCGCCGAGAGCCCGCCGCCGGCCACGCCGGCGACGACGGCGAAGGTGGTGATGAGGCCGTCGTTGGCGCCGTAGACGAGCTCGCCGATGTAGTGGCGCGCGACGTTCAGCGCGCCGCGGGGCTCGACGTGGGTGGACGCTCGACTCATGACCGACACGCCGCAGGCGTCTGCCTGCGGCGTGCCTATTCTGTCAGGCTCGGGGGAGCGGTCCCAACAGACATCTCTGCCGCCGTGTCAGTGCGACATCGGCTGGAGCTGTTTCGTGATGGTGCCGGCCGGCGACCGCACGTTGAGGAATCCGACGGCGCCGCGGTTGGCGTCGGCGAACTCGTGGTCCACCAGGATGTACTTGCCCTCTTCGGGCGCGACGAACTCGACGACGGCGCCGTTGCTCGCGCCGAGCACGACGGTCTGCATGCCCGCCCAGTCGTTCCGCGGATTGCCTTCGTAGAAGACGCGGTCGAAGATGGCGCCCACGACGTGGAAGCTCGAGGTGTCCGACGGTCCGACGTTGTGGACGTAGAGGCGCACGCGCTCGCCGGCGTTGGCCACGAGCGGCGCGTGGGTCAGCGAGGCGGTGTGTCCGTTGAAGGCCACGTGCGAGGGCCGCTTGGCCGCGGCCGCCTCGAAGTCCAGCACGTGCAGGCCGCCCTCGCCCGCGCTCAGGTAGAACTCCGACTGCACCACGACGTATTCGCGGTCCACGTCCGCGTCGGTCGGAAAGCCCTCGCGGGGGCTCACGACCACGACACCGTACTGCCCCATCGCCAGGTGCATCAGGATGGGCGGCGCGCCGCAGTGATAGAGAAAGACGCCGGGGTAGTTCGCCACCCACTCGAACCGGATGGTCTCGCCCGGCATGATCATCCGCCACTTGTCGTCGGCGGCCACGGT
>CAZFAT010000076.1:0-7759 GCA_964517075.1 uncultured Solibacteraceae bacterium | reverse complement strand
TCCGCCGCAGTTCGAAGGACTCGCCAACCGCCTGATCGAGCGCAGCGTCGTCGTGACGGCGCGCGAGCCGGCGACGAGCCCGTGGGCGGCGCTCCTGTATTCGTGGGCGCCCATCCTCCTGATGATCGGGTTCTGGATCTTCTTCATGCGCCAGATGCAGAGCGGAGGCAACAAGGCGCTGTCGTTCGGCAAGAGCAAGGCCAAGTTGTCCTCGAGCGCCCAGAAGAAGGTCACGTTCAAGGACGTCGCCGGGGTTGACGAAGCCAAGGACGAGCTTCAGGAAATCATCGAGTTCCTGCGCGAGCCGCAGAAGTTCCAGAAGCTCGGCGGGCGCATTCCGAAAGGCGTCCTGCTCATGGGATCGCCCGGGACCGGCAAGACGCTGCTGGCCCGGGCCGTCGCCGGCGAAGCGAATGTGCCGTTCTTCTCGATCAGCGGCTCCGATTTCGTCGAGATGTTCGTCGGCGTGGGCGCCTCGCGCGTCCGCGACCTGTTCGAGCAGGGCAAGAAGAACGCACCGTGCATCGTCTTCATCGACGAAATCGACGCGGTGGGGCGCCATCGTGGCGCGGGTCTGGGCGGCGGCCACGACGAGCGCGAACAGACGCTCAACCAGCTCCTCGTGGAAATGGACGGCTTCGAATCGAACGAGGGCGTCATCCTGATTGCGGCCACGAATCGGCCCGACGTCCTCGACCCGGCGCTTCTGCGGCCGGGCCGCTTCGATCGGCGCATCGTCGTCAGCCGGCCCGACCTCAAGGGCCGCGAAGGCATTCTGGCGGTGCACACGCGGAAGATTCCGCTCTCCGACGACGTCGACATCAAAGTCCTGGCGCGCGGCACGTCCGGCTTCTGCGGCGCCGACCTCGCGAACCTCGTCAACGAGGCCGCACTGAGCGCGGCGCGGTTCAATCAGAAGGTCGTCCGCATGGCCGACTTCGAGTACGCCAAGGACAAGGTCCTGATGGGCTCGGAGCGCCGGTCGATGATCATCACCGAGGAAGAGAAGCGCGTGACCGCCGTGCACGAAGCGGGGCATGCCCTGCTCGCGGCCCTGTTGCCACACGCCGATCCCGTGCACAAGGTGACCATCATCCCGCGCGGCATGGCGCTCGGCGTTACCATGCAGTTGCCCGTCGATGACAAGCACAACTACTCGCGCGACTACTTGATGGACCAGATTGCCATCCTGCTGGGCGGACGCGTAGCTGAGGAAATCACCAACGGACGACTGACCACAGGCGCAGGCAATGATCTCGATCGGGTGACCGAACTGGCCCGCAAGATGGTCTGCGAGTGGGGCATGAGCGATGCGATGGGCCCGCTGACTTTCGGCAAGAAGGACGACCAGATCTTCCTCGGGCGGGAAATCGGGAAGGCCCAGGATTACAGCGAAGACACCGCGCTCAAGATCGATCACGAGGTCAAGCGGTTCGTGATGGAGAATTACGAGCGCGCCCGGACGGTCCTGACCGAACAGAAGCCGGCCCTGCTCAGCATCGCCGAACACCTCCTCGCGCGCGAAGTACTCGACGCCGAACAGGTGCGCCGCCTCGCCAAGGGGTTGCCGCTCGAGGATCCCGCCGCGACCACGCCGGCGATGTCTGGCGAGCCGCGCCGTGAGCCCGCCGAACGGCCCTCGATCGTGCCCGCCTTGAGCAAGCCGATCGGGCAGGAGTAGAGGACTTCTAACTCTTCTCGGTGATCCTTCCCCGTTCCCTCCACAGCGTTCCTCTCCCGGACGGCCGGACGCTGGAGCTGGGAGCCCGTACGCTCATCATGGCGGTCGTCAATGTCACGCCGGACTCGTTTGCCGATGGCGGCATGCGGTGGGACCCCGGTGTGGCCGTCGCCGACGCGATGCAGATGGCGGCCGACGGCGCGGACATCATCGACATTGGTGGCGAGTCCACTCGTCCGGGGGCGCCGGCCGTCTCGGCCGATGACGAATGGCAGCGAGTCGGGCCGGTCCTGGCAGGCCTGCGAGGACGGATGTCGATCCCGGTGTCGATCGACACCTACAAGGCGTCGGTGGCCGATCGGGCCCTGACGCTTGGCGCCACGATCGTCAATGATATCAGCGCCCTCACCTACGATCCGGATCTCGCGTCGGTTGTGGCCGCGCGAGGGGCTGCGATCGTGCTGATGCACAATCGGGGCCGGTCGGCGCGAATGTACGAGCACGCGACGTACGGAGATGTCGCCGCGGAGATCGTGCGCGAACTTGGCGAGCGGGATCGCGGGGCGCGCGACGCGGGGATTCCGGCCGACCGCATCGTCGTCGATCCCGGTCTCGGCTTTGCGAAGCGGGCCGCGCACTCGATGGCTGCCCTGGCGGGACTCGAGCAACTGGCTGGTCTGGGCCGTCCGGTGCTGGTCGGTCCGTCGCGCAAGTCGTTTCTGCAGGCGGCCATCGGTGACGTGCCGCCGGCCGGGCGCCTCTGGGGCACGGCCGCCGCGGTGGCGGCGGCCGTGCTCTGGGGCGCCCACATCATTCGGGTCCACGATGTGACGGCGATGCGCGACGTCGTGCGCGTGGCCGACGCGCTGCGGACCGCCGCCGACGGCCACGCCAGCCACCCGTCCGGCGCCCCGGACGTTTGATACTCTGAGGGCCGCCCATGCGGCAATTCGCGGCCCTGTTCAACCGTCCCCAGTTGTCGGGCTGGGACATCCTCGACATCCTGATCGTCTCGTTCCTGATCTACGAGGCGCTCCAGCTCATTCGTGGCACGCGTGCGATGCAGATGGCGATTGGATCGCTGCTCGTCATTGGCCTGCTGTACTTGTCTCAGGCGTTTCCGCTCCCCACCGTGGGCTGGCTCATCCGCAACCTGCTGGCGTACGTCGTCTTTGCCGCCATCGTGCTGTTTCAGTCGGACATCCGGCGCGGGCTCTCCCATTTCGGCCGTGCCCCCTTCTTCCGGTACCTCGGACGCTCGGAGCGGGCCGCCGAGTCGATCGAAGAAGTCGTCACGGCGACGGCCCTCCTCGCCAAGGATCGCGTCGGCGCGATCATCGTGTTCGAGCGTGAGATCGGGCTGCGCAATTACGTCGAAAGCGGCATTCCGATTGACGCCGCGGTCAGTTACGACCTGCTGACGACGATTTTCCAGCCCACGACGCCTCTGCATGACGGGGCGGTGATCATTTCGGAGGACCGGATCGCGGCCGCGGCGTGCTTCCTCCCGCTGACCGTGACGCCACACCTCGATCGCGATCTCGGCACACGCCACCGCGCCGCGATCGGTTTGTCCGAGGAGTCCGACGCCATTGCCGTCGTCGTCTCCGAGGAGCGTGGCGAGGTGTCGCTGGCACGGCACGGCCGGATCGTCCGGTCGCTGTCGAACGATGCCCTGCGGCGTCAGTTGCAGGCGCTGCTCCTGCACCGGCGCCGCCCGCGTGACGAACCCGCCACCGCCGAGTTGGGCGCCTGATGGCCTGGCACCCCTTTCGTCACGCCGGCCTGAAGATCGCCGCGCTGATCCTGGGAACGCTCCTCTGGTTCATGGTCAGCGGCAACCAGACGGAACGACGGGTGCCGTTGCCGGTGTCCTACAGCAACGTGCCGGCGGCCCTGGAGATGACGGGCGACCAGGTCGACACCGCGACGGTGCACGTGCGCGGCGAGGACAACCTCCTCGCGGGTCTGGGGCCCGGCGACCTGCGGGTGATCGTGGATCTCAAGGATGCGCACACCGGCACGAATCTCATTCATCTGCAGACCGAGCACGTCATCGTGCCGCTCGGCGTCGAGGTGCTGCAGGTTGACCCGAGCGCGGTGACGGTGATGCTCGAACCCACCGGACGGATCGAGGCGCCGGTGGCGCCCACCGTGGAGGGTCAGCCAGCGCCCGGCTACGAGGTCAAGCAGGTGACGGTCGAGCCGGCGACGGTTGCCGTGTTTGGTCCCGAGAGCCGGTTGCGGTACCCGGTCTCGGTGGTCACCGAGCGCGTGTCGATTGAAGGACGCAGGACCACGGTGGTGCAGGAAGTGGACGTTGGTGTGGTGGACGCCCAGTTGCGGTTGCGGAATCCTGGAACGGTGCGCGTGACGGTGCGCATCGAGCCATGAACCGGCTGTTCGGCACGGACGGCGTGCGCGGCACCGCGGGGGTGTCCCCCCTCGATCCGCCGACGATCGCCCGGCTCGGTGCGGCCATCGTCCGTGCGCTGGCTCTGGACCGGCCCGCCCGGCTGATCGTCGGGCGCGACACGCGCGAGTCGGGCGAGTGGATCGAGCGCGAGCTGGCGCGGGGCGCCGCGTCGCAGGGCGCGGTCGTCAGCACGACGGGCGTCGTGCCGACGCCGGCCGTCGCCTACCTCGCCGGCGCCTGCGACTACGACTTGGGCATTGTCCTGTCCGCGTCCCACAATCCGTACGCGGATAACGGCATCAAGGTGTTCTCCGGCCGCGGCGAAAAATTCGACGAAGTAGAGGAACGGCGGGTGGAGGCCATCATGGCCGATGCGGGCTGGAGCGTGCCGTCGGCCGCCGAGGCACGGTTGCAGACCGCCTCGCTGGTGGACGCGTATCTCGATCACGTCCGGCGGCTGTTGCCGTCGTCCGGACGGCTGGCCGGCATGCGCATGGCCGTGGACATGGCCAACGGCGCCACGACGACGACCGCGGTTCGCCTGCTGGCCTCGCTCGGCTTCGACCTGGTGCCGCTCGGCGATCGTCCCGATGGCCGGAACATCAACCTCGAATGCGGGTCGACCCATCCGGCCCGGCTGGCGGCGGCGGTGATCGCCGAACGCTGCCAGATGGGCGTGGCGTTTGACGGCGACGGCGATCGGGCCATCTTCGTGGACGGGCGCGGGCGCGTCGTCGACGGGGATGCCGTACTGCTCGTCCTCGCGCTGGCCGCCCAGCGGGCGGGACGGCTGACCGGCAACACCGTGGTCGCGACCGTCATGAGCAATATCGGGCTCGAACTGGCCCTGCGCGATCACGGCATCCGGCTGATGCGCACGCCGGTCGGCGACAAACACGTGATGGAGGAGATGCTGCGGGGCGGCTATGTGCTGGGTGGCGAGCAATCCGGGCACGTCATTCAGACCGAGCATCTCGCGACCGGTGACGGGCTCGCCACGGCGCTCGGCATCCTGCGGGTCATGGACACCACCGGGCAGTCGCTCGCCGAGCTGACGTCCGGCCTCGTGACCTATCCACAAACCCTGGTGAACGTCCGCGTCCGCGAGAAGGTGCCGATCGACTCGGTGCCGGCCGTGGCGGCGGCCGTCAGTCGCGTCGAGCACGCCCTCGCCGGCCGTGGCCGGCTCCTCGTGCGGTACTCCGGCACCGAGCCGCTCCTGCGCATCATGATTGAGGGCGAGGACCAAGCGTCGATCCAGATGTGGGCCGAGGAGATTGCCGAGGCCGTCAGAGGCCATCTGAATTGACGATTCGATTGTCGGTGAACCTGAACAAGGTGGCGACGCTGCGGAACTCGCGCGGCGGAGACACGCCGAGCGTGCTGCACGCGCTCGAGGTATGCGTGGCGGCCGGCGCAGGCGGCATCACCGTCCATCCGCGCGAGGACGAGCGGCACGTCCGGCCGGCGGATGTCACCGGCATCGCGGCGCGGCTGGCGGACCTGGGCGGGCGATCCGAGACTCGGGTCGAGTTCAACATCGAAGGCGATCCCCGGGCGGCGCTGCTCGATCTCATCGAGCGCGTCGGGGCCGATCAGTGCACGCTCGTTCCGGTGCAGCCCGGAGAGGTGACCAGCCAGGCCGGCTGGCCCGTCGGAACCGATCCCGAGCCGCTGCGCGGCCACATCGCCCGCCTCCGCGGCGCCGGCATCCGCGTCAGCCTGTTCATCGATCCCACGCCTGAGGCCGTGCGCTGGGCGGCAGGCCTCGAGGCCGACCGCGTCGAGCTCTACACCGAGCCGTTCGCCAAGGCCTTCGCCGCAGGCGATGAGGCCGGGCGGGAGGCGTTTGCCCGCTATGCCCGGGCCGCCACGCTCGCCCACGAGATGGGTCTGGGAGTGAACGCCGGTCACGATCTGGATCTCGACAACCTTCGTCTCTTCCGGACGCTGCCGCATCTCGACGAAGTCTCCATTGGGCACGCCCTCATCAGTCACGCGTTGTGGGTGGGGCTTGACCGGGCCGTGCGCGACTACCTCGCAGCCCTCGGTGGAGGTGCGGAGCGCTATGATGACATTGTTACCGCACGATGAAACGCGACGCTGTAGCATTCGCCCTGTCCGGGACGCTCTTTGGCCTGCTGGTGGGGTGGATCATCGGTAGCCAGCAGGCCGTGTCACCGCCGACGCCCGTCGCTGGTGCGCCCGCGCCCGCGCCCGCCCCGTCCGCGCCGGCCGCCTTCAACGCGACGCTTGCCGCCGACCTGGAGCGCCAGGCGGAGGGGCAGCCGGCGAATGCCGGCGTCAGGGTGCAACTGGGGAATCTATACTTCGACGCCGAGCGCTATGACCAGGCGGCGCCGTGGTACGAGGCCGCGTTGAAGCTGGATCCCGCCAACACCGACGTGAGCACGAACCTCGCCCTCGCCTATTTCGCGACGACGCAGGTGGATCGCGCGCTGGCGCAGATCGATCGGTCGCTGGCGATCGATCCCCGCAACGTCAAGGCGCTCTTCACGCAGGGCGTGGTGCGGGCGCGCGGCAAGCAGGACCTGACCGGCGCCGCCGAGTCGTGGCAGCGGGTCGTCGACGTGGCGCCGAACAGCAAGGAAGGCCAGCAGGCGCAGCAGGGGCTCGAGGCGATCCGCGCCGCCCATGCCCAGTCGGCACAACCATCGCCTTCGAGCGAATCCCAGCCATGACGGTGGTGCTCCTGTGGGTCGTCCGCATCCTCGTCGTCCTCTTCGTGCTGCGCGTGCTCCTTCGCGCCGTCACGGGAGCGCGCACCCGAGTGTCCCAGCGTCGGCAGGCGCGGATCGGCGGGTCACTCGTGCGCGACCCTCAGTGCGGCACGTACCTCCCGCCGGCACGGGCCCTGACCCTGTCGAGCCGCGGCCAGCTCCTGCACTTCTGCTCGGATCGCTGCCGCGACGCGTGGACGTCGTCGCACGGGCGATGAGGAGCGCCGCCCGCCCGTGAGCGCCGCCGCCGACGCCCTTCGCCATGACATCGTCGAGGTGGGCCGACGGCTCTGGACCCGCGGTTTCGTCGCATCCAACGACGGCAACATCAGTGTCCGGCTCGACGCGGAGCGGCTGCTGGTCACGCCGGCGAGCGTCTCGAAGGGCTTCATGTCGCCCGAGATGATGGTGGTGACGGACCTCGACGGTCGTCTGATCGCGGGCGCACCCGGCCGCCTGCCCTCGTCCGAGATCCTCATGCATCTCGTCGCCTACCGGCAGCGGCCCGACGTGGGTGCGGTCGTCCATGCGCATCCGCCGCTCTCCACTGGATTCGCCGTCGCGGGAATTCCCCTGGATCGGGCCGTCCTGGCCGAGGTGGTGACGACGCTGGGGAGCATTCCCATCGCGGAATACGGGACGCCGTCGACGCGCGAGTTGGCCGATGCCGTGGCGCCCTACGTCGGCGCGCACGACGGGCTGCTGCTGGCCAATCACGGCGCGCTGGCGCTCGGCAAGGATCTGTTTGCCGCGTACTACAAGATGGAGACCATCGAACACTTCGCGCGCATCAGCCTGGTGGCCCGCCTGCTCGGCCGGGAACGGTTGCTGTCGCGTGAGGAAGTCGAGCGCCTGCAGGGCCTCCGGGATCGCTACGGCATCGCCGCACCGGCACCGATCTGCCCGGATCCGGCGCCGGCC
>CAZFAT010000075.1:0-5411 GCA_964517075.1 uncultured Solibacteraceae bacterium | reverse complement strand
GGCCGATGGCGCGCCGCCGCGGGCGCATATCATGATCACCACAACGGGGGAGCTCAGCCATGGAACGCAAGAACGCATCCGATTTTCCGCAGGAACTGCTGGATCTGTTTCACCTCTACGTGCACGGCGATATCGATCGGCGGGCCTTCCTCGACAAGGCGGGCAAGTTCGCCGTCGGCGGCCTCACCGCGATGGGCGTCCTCGATCTGCTGAAACCCAACTACGCGTGGGCCCAGCAGGTGCCCAGGAACGACCCGCGCATTCGCGTCGAGGAGGCGACGGTGCCGTCGCCGCAGGGGACCGGTTCCATCAAAGGGCAGCTGGCGCGCCCGGCCGCCGGCGGACCGCGCTTCCCCGCCGTGCTCGTGATCCACGAGAACCGCGGCCTCAATCCCTACATCGAGGACGTGGCGCGGCGGCTGGCGACCTCCGGCTTCCTGGCGTTCGCGGGCGACGGCCTGACGTCCGTCGGCGGCTATCCCGGCGACGACGAGAAGGGCGGGCAGCTGTTCGGGCAGGTCGATCGCGCGCGGATGATCGAGGACTTCGTGGCCGCGGTCCACTGGCTGCGGTCACATCCCGCGAGCACGGGACGGGTGGGGGCCGTCGGGTTCTGCTTCGGCGGCGGGGTCGCCAACACACTCGCCGTGCGCGTGCCGGAACTGGGCGCGGCGGTCGCCTTCTACGGCGGGGCCGCGCCGCCGGCGGACGTCCCGAAGATCAAAGCGGCCGTCCTGGTCCACCACGGCGAGATGGACACGCGGCTCGCCGCCGGGTGGCCGGCCTATCAGGCCGCGCTCGCCGCGGCCGGTGTGACGCACGAGGGCTACATCTACCCGAAGGCGCAGCACGGGTTCCACAACGACACGACGCCGCGCTACGACGAGGCGGCGGCCAAGCTCGCCTGGCAGCGCACGCTGGACTGGTTCAACAAGCACCTGCGAACGAGCTGACGCTCCCGGAAAGACACGCAGGAAGGGCGAGGGGCCCGACGGGGTCAGGACCATCGGACCTGACCCCGTGATGAGCAGCCGCCAGCAGAACCGCTCGGCGGCAAAGGGTGTCGCTGCTGTCAGGTCCGCCGGAGCGGGCAGGTGCTCAGTCCGAGGAGCGTGTAGAGCGGGCAGGAACCCACGAGGCCGGTCAGGAGCGGCACGACCCCGATCAGTCCCCAGGGCGTCTGCGGTCCCACGACGACCAGTGACAACAGCACCAACCCGAGTGCCACGCGCAGCACGCGATCCGTGGCGCCAACGTTACGGCGAAGGAAATTCATCGATGCCTCCAACGCCGACCTCGCTGTGCACGAACCGTTCCCTGGCGCGGTGACCAGGGGGGCGCGGCCGGCGGGATCAGGGCCGGCCTCCTCGGGTTCCCGCTCGAAGGGCTGCGGAGGTTTGCGCACGGGCGTGCGCGATATGCCGCGCTCCTGGCTATTGGGCTGGAGGCGCGAGGGGCGGCACCGACCAAAGGTATGCCCAGAGCGCCTGCCTCTCGACGTCGGTCATATTCTTCGCGTCAGGATCGAGACCGGCGGCCTCCTCCTCAGTCATCGGAAACGGAATGGGGAAATCGACGCGATACGTGTCGACCGTGCGGCTGCGGGTCCGATTGGTCGCCATCGTCGCCCAGATGTATCCGACGACGGCGACAAGCACGACGACGGCCACGAGCGCGGCCAGAATCTTCAACAGGGTCTTCAGCGCCGCCACGGTATCATGCGCCGTGGCCCGCGCCACAGCCTCACCCGTGCCCGATCTGACGTCTCCGGCGCCCCGCTGGATCCGCTTCGCCTGGCGGGCCGTGATGGCGCTGATCATCCTGCTCGGCCTGGCGGTCTGGCACATCTCGCTCCTGTGGCTGTATCGCGATGAGCCGCACGTACTGGGCGTCGTGCTGGCCGCGCTGTTCGTCGCCCTGCTCCTGGGACGGCGCCTGGCGCGCCGGATGCCGGCCGCCGTGCGCGGCCGGATCGCCCGCCACACGGCGCGGCTGAACGGCGCGGGCCTCGCCCTGACGGCGTTCCTGCTCGTGCTGCTGCTGTGTTTCCATGTCAGCTTTCAGCGCGCGGGCTCGGACGGCCGATCGTATTTCGTCCAGGTGCGGTCGCTCGTCATGGACGGCGACCTCGACTTCGCGAACGACGAGGCGGCATTCGGCGGGTACGCGCGGCAGTACGCGTTCGGCGCACCGGTCCTCTGGTCGCCGTTCTTCGTGGCCGGCCATGCGTGGCTCCTCGGCGTCAACGCGCTCGGCGGCCATTACTCGACCGACGGCTACACGTATCCCTATCAACGAGCCATCGGCCTCGCCACGCTCTTCTACGGATTCCTCGGGCTCCTCCTGATCTACCGCGTGCTGCGGACGTACTTCGCGCGCGGCCTGTCGGCCATCGCCACCATCGGCATCTGCTCGACGTCGTTTCTGATCTGGTATCTCATCGCCGAGAACTCGATGGTCCACGGCGTGACGATGTTCTCAACGACGCTGTTCCTGTTTCTGTGGCATCGGTACCGGCGGGGCCCGACGCTGGCGCAATGGGCGTGGCTGGGCGCCGCGGCGGGGCTCATGGCCACCGTGCGGTGGCAGGACGGCGTGTTCGCGGTCCTGCCGATGGCCGACCTGCTGTGGACGAGCTGGCGCGCGCGCCTGGCGGACCCGCCGGCCACCCGCGTGCGTGCGGCGGCGCGCGACCTCACGGCCTTCGGACTCGCGGCGCTCGTGACGTTCTCCCCGCAGATGGCCTTCTGGAAAGCCGTCTACGGATCGTGGATCTACCTGCCGACGCGCGAGCACGGGTTCCATCCCGGCCTGATTCCTCCGTTCCTGACCGAGGTCCTGTTCTCCGCGAATCACGGCCTCTTGTCGTGGACGCCGGTGATTGCGCTCTCGCTCGTCGGCCTCGTCGTCTTCGGCCGCGAGCACACGCGCGTGGCGCTCGTCCTGGCCGGCGGGTTTCTCGGGCAGGTGTGGGTCAACGGCGCCGTCGAAATCTGGTGGGGTGGTACGGGTTTCGGCGCACGGCGGTTCGCCAACTCGGCGCTGGTCTTCGCCGTTGGTCTCGCGGGCCTCCTCGCCTTCCTGCAGCGGCGCCCGCTCGTGGCGCCGGTGGCCGGGCTGCTCGCGCTGCTCTTCTACAACGCCGCGTTCATGCTCGGGGTCCGCGACCGATCGATTCCAGCCGGCGAGGGCGTGACGTTCGACACCGTCACGAACTCGCTGTACGAGCGCTTCGGCAACCCGTTCTCGCTCCCGATGGGCGCCTATCTGGCCTGGCGCTACGACGTCGGGTTGGCGGCGTACGACCGGTTGCGCGGTCACACCTATAACAACGTCACGATCGATGTGGGCACGCCGGACGATATCCGTTTCCTGGGCCGCGGCTGGTCGGCGCCCGAAACGGCCGGCGATCGCTCCTACCGCTGGAGCGCCGGCGACGCGTCTATCGTCCTGGTGCCGCTGAAGACGAACGTGGACAACTACCTGATGGAGATCGAGTGGGCGCCGCTGCTGGATCCGGCCCAGCGCCGGCAGGTCGTGGACATCGACCTGAACGATCGGACGGTGGCGTCGCTCGCTCTTGCCGGCGACCTGCACACCGACCGCGTTGAGATCCCCGCCAACGCGCTCCGTCCCAACTTCAACCAGTTCCGGTTCCGCTACCGTTACGCGCTGTCGCCCCGGGAGCTGGGGCACTCCACCGATCCGCGGCGGCTGGCGGTGCGCGTGAGCACGATCACGCTGAGGCGGCAGCTGCGGGACTGATGGAGGGGCGCGCCGGGTCTCCCTCGGGTTGCCGAATCGCGGCCTCCGACGAGGGGCCGCTCGAAACCGCTCCCGCCATCCGTTCGCGGTTCGGACTGACGCGCATCGCGCCACGCCCCTTGAAGTCAGGATGCGATGGCGCTCGAACCGCTCACTCCTTCCGGGGCGGTTTCATGCTTCGCGCGTCGCGGCCCTCGAGTCGGCCGGGATTCGGCAACCCGAGGGAGACCCGGCGGACTGTCGTGCCTTGGGTCCGCGGCCACCAGGCAGCCACCAGCCACGTGACGAGCGCCACGCCGACCCAGCGGCGCCAGCCGCCGGCGAAAATCACCGCCGCGTTGAGGATGACGATGAAGTAGAACGCGCGCGCCAGCCAGGTCCCCCAACGCGACATGGTCGCGCCGCGACGCGCCGCCCCACGCCAGCGCCAGAGATCGAGAGCCCAGACGCCGAGGAACGCGTAGTTCACATACACGCCGCCGCCCCAGTCGAGGCCGTACACGGCGGCTGTCTGCCGGGCGGTGTCCCGGACCGCCGACGCATGACTCCAGTCGTGCCGAACGTCGAAGGCCAACAGGAAGTGCGCGCTGGCGAGTAACAGACCCGCCAGGGACGTCCGCCACGCCCAGGGTGCCGGGACCGCGCGGCGTCCCGAACGGCCGACTTCGCCCGCGGCAAAGAGCGCGAGCGCGATCCAGATCGTCAGATAGAGGGCACTGGTCACAGGGCGTCAGGCACCCGCCTGGCCGCTCACGACTCACCGTGCCGTTCGCGGAGCGCGAGCGGCGCGACGGCCGGCGGCAGCGGAACGACGGCAGCCGCGATCGCCGCGGCCAGGACGACCGCCGACAGGATCTGAAACATCGCGGCGTAGCTGCCGGTCCATGCCACGCCCCAGGCGAGGAGCAAGGGGCCAACGGCCGAGGCCAGCACGGTCAGCGCCTGCGCCAGGCCCTGAATCCGCCCGAGATGCCGCCGGCCGAACACGCGTGGCCAGGCGCTGAAGAAGAGCACCATCACGATGCCGCCGCCGAGTCCCATCGAGACGGCCCACGCCATCACGTGCGTCAGCGTGGAGAGATACGGCAGCGCGCCGACGCCGACCCCCAGGATCGCCAGCGAAGCGCCCAGCAGGTGCGTGAGACGAACGGGCCCGGCGAGCCAGCCGCCGAGAAAGTTCCCGGCGAGCGCCGCGATCGCCGTCACGGCCAGCGTTCGATAGTACACGTCCGCTCCAAAGCCACGTTCCGCGAGGATCGACTCGTTGAACAGTCCGATGCCCGAGGCGATGAGCCCGTAGAGTGAGGCGCCCGCGGCGAACACCCAGAACGCGCCCGTGCCCACGGCCGTCGTCCACGCATAACCGGCATCGGGGAGGACGTGCGAGGCGGTGCGGTGGGCCGGCGAGGCCGAGGTGCCAGCGCCGCCCCCTGCGGCGTCGTCGCCGCCGTCAGGTGCGAGCCCGATCGCGGCCGGGCTGCGCCGGACAACGGCAAAGGCCATCGGCGCGAGTCCCAGCACGAGCGCGGCGCCGATCGACGCCCACGCCGCGCGCCATCCCCACGCTTGAATCAGCGCGCCCACGGCGGGAAACGCCAGCATGAAGCCGACGCTCAGACCGATGCTGTAGACAGCCATGGCCGTAT
>CAZFAT010000074.1:0-9965 GCA_964517075.1 uncultured Solibacteraceae bacterium | reverse complement strand
AGACTACACGCTTCTCGAAAACGCTTTAGCGGGATGCCGCGCCGGGCTGCGCCCCGGCGCGCTGGTGTGCCCACAGCTTGGCGAACTTCAGGAAGACGTAGTAGGCGTTCATGCTGGAGATGACGAACCCGGGCACGCCATCGAGGAAGCCCCGGCGCAGGAGGTAGTTGCGGACGAACGCGGCCCAGGGGTGGACGGTGAGGTGCAGGATGCCCGCGCGCCGGCCCTGTTCGAACATCTCCGCCGCCGCCAACGTCGTGTACCGGTCCATCGTCTGGTGATGGTGGGTGAGATCGCGATAGGCGAAGTGCTGCAGGTCGCGTGAGAGCTGCTCGATCGGACCGTCGGCCTGCACGGACTCATGGACGCGGCGCGGCGTCCAGCGCGCGCGCCGCCGGTCGTAGAGGCGGATCTGGTAGTCCGGGTACCAGTCCGTCGTGCGAATCCATCGGCCCAGATGCCACGTGACTCGAGGCATGCGATAGCCGCACACGGGTGCGCCCTGGGCGAGACGCGACTGAATCTCGGCCGCCAGCTCGGGCGTCACGCGCTCGTCGGCGTCAAGGGAGAGGATCCAGTCGTGCGCGGCTTCGCCGGCAGCAAAGTTCTTCTGGGCCGCGTACCCGGGCCAGTCGCGGACGATGACGCGGGCGCCGGCCGCGCGGGCGCGCGCGGCGGTGTCATCGGCGCTGCCGCTGTCCACGACCAGCACGTCGGCGGCCCAGGCCACCGACGCGACGCAGGCCTCGATGTGCGCGGCCTCGTCGCGCGTGATGATCGTGACGGAAACCGGCGTCACGGCCCGCGACTATAGCAGGTCCGCTCTATGGAATCTTCTGCACGCGGTCGAACTGAATCAGCGCGTTGCTGTAGTCGATGATCGCGTTGAGCTCGGAGGTTCTCGCGTTCGCCAGATCCCGCTGGCGCTGCTGGAGCTGGAACGTGTCGGACAGGCCGACGGCGAACTTCCGCTCCTCGGCCTCGAGCTGCCGTTCGCTGGCGACGCGGGCCGCTCGGGTGACCTGCACGCGCTGGAAACTGGACCGCACGGAACGTGCCGCCTGACGCACGTCGCCGACGATGCGCAGCTCGAGCTGGCGAAGGGCGATGACGTCTTGCTGCTTCTGGATCTCCGCCCGGGCCACATTCGCCCTGGCGCTCGTGTGCCCGAGCGGATACGACACCGAGACGCCCGTCGACCAGGTGGGAAACGCCCCGCCGAAGGCATCGCCCAGGACGTTGCCGAACCCGACGACGCGCGTGCCGCCTTCGCGGAGAAACTCCGTGCCCCCCGTTCCGCTGGCCGAGTAGCCGAGCCTGAAATTGACGAGGGGCTTCGTCGAGTTCCTGCTGAGCGCCAGGTTCAGATCGGCTATCTCCATCTGGCGGGTGGTCGTCTGGTAGTCGAGCCGGTTCGCCAGCGCGTTCTTGATTGCGGCATCGACGTCGATCTCTCGCGGGGTCAGCTGGATCGGTTCGGTCGGCTCGATCCGCACGGTCCAGTAGTCCGGTCGATTGGCATCGAGAATCTGTCCGCGCAGCGCGTCCTCTGCCGACTCGATCCTCGCCGTGGCCGTGATCAGCGACTCCCTGGTGCTCTCCACCTGCACTTCGCTGGTGATGATGTCGATCTCAGCCGACTGGCCGACCGCCACCCGCGCGCGTGCGTTGCGCAGGGACTGCTCGGCAAGATCGAGGTTCTGCTGCGCGACATTCCGGCTGGCAATCGCCGTGACCAGACTCGAGTACGCCATGCGCACGTTGATCTCGGTCTGGATGATCTGCTGCTGCAACTGCAGGTCCGTGATCACACTCTGCCGTTCGGCGCTCTGCAGGCCGTGCCTGGTGGCGTCGATCCGGAGGTTCCGCCAGAGCGGTTGGGTGAAGTCGAACGAGAATCTCGACCCCAGCCGCGGGTTGAACGTCGCGTTCGACCCCGAGCTCGTGTTCCGGTCGGCCGACCACGTACCGGTGACCCCACCGCCCAGCCACGGCAGCGTCTGCTGGACCGAGGTGTTTCCCGAGAGCACCGTGCTGGACGACACCGCCACCGTGCCGTCCTCGAGCACGAACGACGGCGACTGCTGGTTCGTCCGCGTCAGGTTCGAGGAGACCTGTGGCAAGAACGCCGATCGCGCACTCGCAATGTTCTGCCCGGAAATATTGACGTTGAGCCGCTCGCTCTTCAGTCCGAGACTGGTCTCGAGCGCCATGGCGACCGCTTCGTCCATGGACAAAGCCAGCGTGGGCCCCTGCGCCGCTTGAGTGGCGGCCGGAGCCGCCGGCGGGGGCGCACCCGCCTGGCCCGCCCAGGCCGGTCCACCGGCAAGCAGCAGGGCCAGAAGGACCATCCCGGCGGGCCTTCGTGCTGACGTCGACGTGCGTTGATGCCGGATCATGTGTTCCCCCTGCCGTGCGTCGGTGGTGCGTCGTGCCCGCCGGCATGTCCGGCAGGTCAGACGCAACCCCATATACTAGTGGCCGGCCCGCGCCGTTGCGGGTGCCCGTGGAACCGGTTTCGCCCCGGCCACGGGATGATTCGCATTCCCGGGACGGGACCGTCCCGCTCCTTAGACGTCAAACACCCCGGCAGAGTTATTTCCGGGGCCGTCAGGTCGCGGGGGCCGTCGAGTGCAAACCGCGAGCCGTCCGCATGGATCAGCCGTCCGTTCTGTCCCTCTTTCGCCAGTCAGGAGCGCTGCTCGAGGGCCACTTCCGGCTCTCCTCGGGCCTTCACAGCGGAGGCTACCTGCAGTCGGCGCTCGTGCTGCAGCATCCCGACCGGGCCGCGGCGCTGGGCCGTGCGCTCGCGGATCGACTGGCCGCCCACGCGCCGACCGTCGTCCTGTCCCCTGCCCTTGGCGGCCTGATCATCGGCCACGAGGTCGGCCGCGCGCTGGGCGTTCGCGCGATCTTTGCCGAGCGCCTGGACGGCGTCATGACGCTCCGCCGGGGCTTCACGCTCGCGCCCACCGATCGGGTCGCCATCATCGAGGACGTCGTCACGACCGGGAAGTCCACGCTGGAGACGATGGTCGTGGGATCTGACGGGGCCACGGTCGTGTGCGCCGGCGCGCTCGTCGATCGCAGCGGGGGGACGGCCAGCCTGGGCGTGCCGCTGCACACCCTCGCCACGCTGGCGATCGCCACCTATCCTCCCGATGTGTGTCCGATGTGCGCGGCAGGACAGCCGGTGGTGAAGCCTGGATCCCGGGTGGGAACCTGAAAGTTAGAAGTTAGAAGCCAGAAGTTGGAAGTAAGAATAAGAAGGTTCCTGACGCTGCATCGTCTGACTTTTCACGTCTGGCTTCCAACTTCAAACTTACCAGCGTCAGTTCCCCATGCGTACCCTGAAGCTGACCCTTGCCTACGATGGGACGAACTACGTCGGTTGGCAGCGGCAGGAGAACGGGATCTCCATTCAGCAGCTGATCGAAGAGGCGTTTCAGCCCATCGCCGGCCGGAGCGGACGCGGGCCGACGGTGGTGGGCGCGGGCCGCACGGACGCCGGTGTGCACGCGATCGCACAGATCGCCAGCGCCACCACCGACGTTCTGCTCGAACCGGCCGCGGTCCAGCGGGCGCTCAACGTGCGGCTCCCGGCTGACATTCGCGTCCTCGCGGTCGAGGACGAGCGTCCGGGCTTCCACGCGCAGTTTCACGCCACGGGGAAGGCCTACCGCTATCGGATCGCGACCGCGCCCGTTCTGTCGCCGTTCGATCGGTGGTTCGTGTGGCATACGCCCGGGCCGCGCGACGTGGCCGCGATGCGCGAGGCCGCCCGCCGGCTCGTCGGGCGCCACGACTTCGTGTCGTTTCAGGCCCGCGGGTCGTCGATCGCCGACACCGTCCGCCGGCTCGACCGGGTCGACCTGATCGAGCGTTCGGGAGAACTGGTCGTGGATGTCGAGGGTGACGGCTTCCTGCGCCACATGGTGAGAGCGATGGTGGGGACACTTGCGGACGTCGGCGCGGGCCTGCGTGATCCGGCCTCGATGACGACCGTGCTCGAGGCGCGGGATCGGCGAGCGGCCGGGCCGACCGCGCCCGCCGCCGGCCTCACGCTCGTGGCGGTCCGATATGGCGCGCGGGCGCCACGCGCCGGCGATCACTGCTAAGATCCTGGCACGTCATGTCCCGGACAGACATGCTGGCGGCGGTCGCGCCTGGCTCGGCGGAGGAGGCGCTGATCCGCAGTCTGGACTTCGGCCGGCTTCCGCGCCACATCGCGATCATCATGGACGGCAACGGCCGCTGGGCCGCGGCGCGCCACCTGCCCCGGGTGGAGGGCCATCGCGCCGGCATCGAAGCCGTTCGGGCGACCGTCGAAACCTCGGCGCGCCTGGGCATCGCCGTTCTGACCCTCTACGCCTTCTCGGTCGAGAACTGGAAGCGGCCGGACACCGAAATCCGGGCGCTGATGAGCCTGCTCAAGCACTACCTGCGCCTCGAGCTGAAGACCCTGCTCCGCAACAACATCCAGTTTCGCGTCATCGGCCAGCCCGACCGGCTGGGACCCGACATCCGCGACGAACTGGCCATGGCCGAGGTCCGCACCGCCACGAACACCGGGATGCTGTTCAACGTTGCGCTGAGCTATGGCGGCCGCGCCGAGATCGTCGACGCCGCGAGGCGCGCCATCCGCGAAGGCATTGCCCCTGAGGCCCTGGACGAGGCGACCTTCGGCTCGCTGCTCTACACCGCGGGTCAGCCCGATCCCGACCTGTTGATCCGCACGAGCGGCGAGATGCGGGTCAGCAACTTCCTGCTCTGGCAGATTGCCTACGCGGAGATCTGGGTGACCGATGCGCTCTGGCCCGACTTCCGGGCCCACCACCTGCTCGAAGCCGTCAGCGACTATCAGAAGCGCGACCGTCGCTACGGGGCCGTGCCGCCACGAGTGGGGGCCGGACAATCATGACTCCTGCATTGACGATTGGCTGATCGCATCACTGATGATTGGATTGATGATTGGTCGATTGAGCGATTGATGATTGAGGAACCGCAGCCAGCGCCGTCGAAGCCGTGGCTCAATCCCCCGATCACCCATTCATCAATACATTCGCCTTTCACAGTCTTTCTGTCTTCCTCCACATGATCCGCCTGGTCTCAGCGGCGGTGTTGATTGCCGTCGTCCTGACCTACGTCTGGCTGCTGCCGCCCTGGACTACGATGGTGCTGGCGGCGGGCGTGGCGGCGGCGGCGAGCGGGGAGGTGTCGAAGCTCGCCGGCCGGCAGGGCGGCGAGGCGCCGACGTGGGTCGTCAGCCTGGCTGCTGCCATGGTGGTCGTGTCCTTCGTGATCCCGTGGTCGACGGGTTCGCTGACGACGGTCCTGCTCGTCCTGCCGATTGCCGCCGGCCTGGTGACGCTGGCGCTCGGTCCTCCCGACGCCGGCGCCATGCTTCGGGCGGCGGTGATGAGCATGGCGCCCTTGTACATCGGCCTGCCGCTTGGCGCCTTGACGTGGGTGCACTGGGGCTGGGGGCCCGCGGCGACATCGTGGCTGCTGGCCACCATGATCATCAGCGATTCGGCGCAGTACTACGTGGGGCGGAATTTCGGCCGGCGCAAGCTCGCGCCCGCGATCAGTCCAGGGAAGACTGTGGAGGGCGCCGTCGGCGGCCTCGGGGCGGCCGCGGTGGCCGGCTGGTTTCTGGGCCCCCTGTGTCTCGCCGGCCTGGGCGGACTGGCGGGCGCGCTGGTGGGCTTCAGTCTCTCCGCGTTCGGGCTCGCCGGCGATCTGTTCGAGTCGGCCCTGAAGCGGAGCGCGGGCGTCAAGGACAGCTCCGGCATCATCCCAGGCCATGGTGGCGTGCTCGACCGTATTGATGCGTACTTGTTCGCCAGCCCCGTCTTCTACCTCTTCCTGAGGCACTTCGTGTGAGGGAGTGGACGTTCGTCATGGCTCGGGACACCGCGTGAAGCGCCTCGCGATTCTCGGGTCCACCGGGTCGATTGGCTGCAGCGCCCTGTCGGTCGTCGCGGCCCATCCGGATCGTCTGCAGGTGGTCGCCCTCGCCGCGGGGGAGAACGCGGCGCTCGTGGCCGAGCAGGTCGGGCAGTTTCATCCGGCCGTCGTTGGCGTGTCGACGCCGGCGGCGCACGACGACCTCGTGCGCCTGCTGGCCGGATCCCCCGCGCCGCCTCGAGTCCTGGCCGGACCCGAGGCCCTGCTCGCGGCCGCCACGCATCCCGACGTTGACCTCGTGCTGTGCGCCACATCCGGGACGGCCGGATTGAAGGCGGCGCTCGCCGCCATCGAAGCCGGCAAGGCGATCGCCCTCGCCAACAAGGAAATCCTCGTGATGGCCGGTGCGTTGATGGTCGGCGCCGCACGCCGGCGCGGCGTCACGATCCTGCCGGTGGACAGCGAACACAACGCCATCCACCAGTGCCTGGCCGGGCGGGATCGCCGCGAGGTCCAACGGCTGGTGCTGACCGCTTCCGGCGGACCGTTCCGGACCTGGTCTCAGGCCGAGCTCGATCGCGCGACGCCCGAGGCGGCGCTGCGTCATCCGACCTGGCGCATGGGCCGGAAAATCACAATTGATTCCGCGACGCTGATGAACAAGGGGCTGGAGGTCATCGAAGCGCGATGGCTCTTCGACATGCCCGGGTCGCAGGTGGACGTGGTCATCCACCCCCAGTCGGTGGTCCATTCGATGGTGGAGCTCTGCGACGGATCGATGATCGCACAGCTCGGGGTCACCGACATGCGCCTGCCGATCCAGTACGCCTTCTCCTATCCCGAGCGCTGGGACGCGGCAGCCGCCCGGCTCGATCTGCTGCGGCCCGGTCCGCTGGAGTTCGCGGCGCCCGACGAGCAGCGGTTTCCCTGCCTGCGCCTGGCCTACGCCGCGCTCGCCCTGGGTGGCGGTGCCCCCATCGTGCTCAACGCCGCCAACGAGCTCGCGGTCGAGGCATTTCTGGCGGGCGGCATCGCCTTTCCCGACATTCCGAGGGTCATCGAACGGGTGCTCGCGGCGGCGGGGACGCACGAACCGGGATCGCTCGACGACATTCTGGCGATCGACACCTGGGCGCGGACGAGTTCCCGCGAAACCATCCGTACGTTACGATCGTCACAGTCATGAAGTCCCCCTTCATCCGATGACGACCGCCCTCGCCTTTCTATTCGTTCTGGGCGTGCTCATCTTCGTCCACGAGCTGGGCCACTTTCTGGTGGCGCGCTGGCACGGGGTGCGGGTGCACACGTTTTCACTCGGCTTCGGGCCGAAGCTCTTGAAATTCCGGCGCGGCGACACCGAGTACTGCATCAGCGCAGTACCGCTCGGTGGCTATGTCAAGCTCGCCGGGGAGACCGTCGAGGAAGCCCGCACCGGGGCGCCGGACGAGTTCCTGTCGAAGAGCAAGTGGGTGCGATTCCAGGTCTACCTGGCCGGCCCGATCATGAACATCCTGCTCGCCATTGTCGTGCTGGCCGTCGTGTTCTCGCAGGAGGCGGACATCCCGATCTTCGAGCAGGCCGCGCCGGTGATCGGGCTGGTGACGCCGGACAGTCCCGCGGCGACCGCGGGCCTGCGGCCCGGCGATCAGTTCCTCAGCGTGCAGGGCCGTCCCGTCGCGACGTGGGACCAGCTCATGCTCGAGATCCTGCCTCGTGCCAATCAGCCGCTCTCGCTGATCGTGCTGCGTGATGGCCAGCAGATCGAGGTGTCCGTCACTCCCGACTCGCGTGGCCGATACCAGCTCGGGGACTTGGGTGTTCGACCCGTACTCCGCCCGGAGATCCGGATGGTCACGCCGGGCGATCCCGCGGAGCGCGCGGGATTCCGCAAGGGCGACGTCATTCTCGCGGTCGGCGACGAACAGGCCCCGACGCAGGAACGCGTCATCGAGCGCATACAGAACAGCGCGAATACGCCGCTCACCTTCGTCGTGGAACGCGACGGGGCCCCGCTGAGCCTCACGGTCGTCCCGGAAGGATCCCCGGGCGCGGCATTGGTCGGCATCATGGTCTTTTCGTACGAGGTCGACGAAGTCGATCTGAACTTCGTCCAGGCGCTGGGCATGAGCGTGGAACGCAACTGGGAGAACGCGCTCCTCATCGGCCGCACGCTCCGCGGGCTCGTCACGCGGGACACGCCGGTCAGTCAGCTCATGGGCCCCGTTGGCATTGCCGACCTCTCGGGCACGGCGGCGCAGGCCGGGCTGCTCTCGCTGCTCAACCTCATGGCGATGATCAGCCTGAACCTCGGGCTCCTCAACCTGATGCCCGTGCCCGTGCTCGACGGGGGGCACATCGCGATACTGGCCGTCGAGGGACTGGCCCGCCGCGACCTCAGCGTCCGCGTCAAAGAACGCATCCTCATGGCCGGCGCGGCCGTCATCGTGCTGCTGATGGTGACGGTGATCTACAACGACATCGCGAGGCTGCTGCGGTAAAGCGATGAGCAATGAGCGATGAGCTCAACGCTCATCGCTTACAAGCGCTCTTCACTCAACAGTTCGGCGGCCCTCACCGCGGCGCCGAGCACACCAGCCGACGCATTCAGGATCACGGACACCGGTACCGCGCGGAGCAGGTCCTCCATCGGCGGCTTGTCGCGGAAGGCGGTCATGAACGCGCCCGTTTCCAGGGCCGGCAGGATCCTGGGCGAGATGCCGCCCCCCAGATAGATGCCCGCCGTCGCGACCGATCGCAGGGCGAGGTTGCCGGCCTCGGCGCCGAAGGCCTCGACGAACATGTCCATGGCCTCGACACACCTGGGGCAGTGCCGGCCGAGCGCGGCGCGGCTGACCGCCGCCGGCAGCCGGGCTGCTTCCACGTCGTCAACCGCGGGACACACCGGGACGAGGTCGGCGGCGCCGTGCGTGAAACCGGCGATGGCCACAAGACCCCGCCCCGACAGCACGCGCTCGACGTCCACGCGCCCGTGCAACCGCGTCAGAGTCTGGAGGAGCGCGATCTCGCGAGGCGTGCGCGCCGCGAAGTCGGCATGGCCGCCTTCACTTGGAGACGGCACGAACCGGCCGTTGGCGTGGTGGAGCAGCGCCTGACCCAAGCCAGTGCCCGCCGCGATGACGGCCGCGTTGCCAGTGGGCACGCCGATGCCCGTCTGCAGCACGGCGAGCTCGTCTGGCAGGAGTACGGGGATGGCGGAGGCCATGGCCTCGAGGTCGTTCAGGAGTGTTGCGGGGCAGCCGCCGAGGCGCGACCGCACCACCTCGAGGTCCGCCACCCAGGGGGCGTTGACCAGGCGCGCCTTCGTGCCCTGCACGGCGCCGGCGACCCCCGCTGCGAATGCGTCCACTCGCGGATGTCCGGTGTCGGCGAAGAACCGCTGGACCGCCTCGTCGAGCGTGGCGAAGTCGGCGGTCGCGTACTCGCGCATCTCCCCTGGCGTGGGACGATCGGCCCCGATGTGAAACCAGCCGAGCCGCGTCTTCGTTCCGCCCACGTCGGCCGCGAGAAGCATGGTGTCCATGATAGTCAAGCCACGGAGGCGCCGACCTTCAGGTCGGCTCGGCTCGACCGGGAGTTCGCTTGACATCGCGATGGGGCCGGTTCATCGTGACGGACGATCTGCCGTGACCACGCCATCGTCCGATCGTCCGTTCAGCGGGGTGCAGGTCGCGCTCGTCGGGAAGCTCAGCCTCTTGTCACGACGCGATGCCCGCGCGATCGTGGAGCGGCTGGGCGGCACCCTCACGCCCGAGCTGACGCCGCGGACCGCGGTGGTACTTGGCGGCACGGAGGCGGCGCGCGATCTGCCGCCGCACGTCAGCCGCGTGATCAGCGAGAACGACCTTTGCCGCGAAGCGGGCCTGCCGGATCTGGAGACGCTTCGGTCGCAGTTCCGATCGGCTCGCGACGTGCGTGGGATGTACCCGGCGCTGCGCGACGACCACCTGCGCTATCTCGAGAAGTGGGGACTGCTCCGGCCGGTTGCGGGGCGCTATTCGTTTGCCGACCTGCACATGATTCGTCAGGCGGCCGCC
>CAZFAT010000073.1:0-30540 GCA_964517075.1 uncultured Solibacteraceae bacterium | reverse complement strand
GCGCCACATAAAAGCCCGGCGGGTCGCCGAGCATCCAGTTGATGGCGTCGCGAATCCCGGCGGCCGCCCTCTCCCACTCCGCGGTGGTCGCAATCGCCGACCCGTTTCTCGAGATCACGTCGGTGGAGGTTCGGACGGGATAGCGCCTGACATCGACCTTCTCCCCCGACTCCCGGAGCCACTGAGCGTGACTCCACTCGAACATGAGCTTGTTGTCCCACGCCGCCGTGGAGCGCCTGAACTGGATGTCGAGCCAGTCGAGCGAGGCCTCGACGTCGTTCGACCCGTGAAACCCTGGCACGCGCAGCAGACCGATGCGGTCGGACTGGCGCAGGAGGCTGAACACCTTGCGCGCGGAGTGGTAGACCTGCTCATGGCTCCAGGTGTTGGTGACCTCGTCGTTGAGTCCGTACTGGATCAGGATCGCGCGCGGCGCGATCATCGCGGCGATCAGGTTGCCGTCCACGGGCAGGCGGTCTTCCCTGCCGGAGAAGAAGCGCAGGCGCGGATGAAACCAGATCGGGAAGCTGCGCGTGGTGGACTCGACGCCCTCACCCATGCCGTACTCGCCACTGAGACGCCAGGGCGTGACGCCGCCGACGCCCGTGCTGCCCGCCACCACGGCCGCGATGCGGTCATCGAGCGCGGCGGCGATGAGCGCCATCTTGCCCGCCCGCGAGTAGCCCGTGACGGCGATGCGCGCCTTGTCGACTTCGGGCACGGTCAGCAGGTGATCGACGACGATCTGGATCGTGAAGGCCACCTGCCCCATCGAGGCGAAGTCGTGCTCGGGGTAGAGCTGAGCCACCGTGCCGGGCGCATCCACCGAGCCCGTGTAGCTGCACGCGATGTAGCCGCGGCGGATCAGCGATGACGCCGCGCCGCCGATCATCACCGGGAACGGCCCCTTGCCCCGGGGAATCGTCAGCGTCACGTTCACCGTCGTGGTCGCGCCGGCCCGGGGACCGTACTCGATCTGCACCACGCGCGTGACGTAGCCGTTGCCCGGCGTCTCGCTCGGAACTGTCGTCCGAAACGTCGTCGCTCTCGGCGGGATGCTGCCGACCTGCCATTTTTCCAGCTGTTGTCTGATCTCGCTGCGCCGCGCGGTCCAGTCCGAGGCGCTGCGGACGGTCCGTCCGTTCATGAACGTGAGCGGGTCCGGCAGGAAGTTGTTGCGCGGCAACGCGTCGAAGTCCGGTGGAATCTCGCCGGTGCGTTGTTGCCACTGGTTGAACTGGGCCGCGGTGGGCAGCGACGTGAGCATCCAGTCGAGATGGGCACGCCGTTCCTGCCCGGTCATCGCCCGAAGCGGATGGGCGAGCGCCACGAGCGCGAGCGCGACACTCACGACGCGGATGGGCAGGGGCCATGCTGTTGTCATGGGGTCAATCGCTAACGCACCTTGGTGGCAATCATCCGATCGAGCAGATTCCGGGTAACGCGCCGCACCCGGTCGTCGCCCTCGTGGAAGCGCGTGAGGTCGCGCTCGGGGAGGAACGGCGGGACCGCATGGCCCGGCGGCGCCGCGAGCACCATGTTCCACCAGCAGGTCGCGGCGTTGAACACGAGGTTGCCCTTCGGCGCCGAGTAGAGCGTCGTCGCGAACCGGCGCTGGCTCGCTTCGCCGCGGAACCCGCGGACCGGTCCTTCAGCGAGCACGACGAGATCCTTGTGCTGGGCCGCGACCGGATGGCCGTGGAACTCCCAGCCCACGAGCTGCCGGACGAAATCCCCCTTCTGCATGCCCGTGCCCTCGAAGATCCAGTGATCGGGCGCGGCGCAGATCCAGTCGCCGAATCCCACCCCGTACGAGCGCGCGCCCATCAGGTCCGTCGCATCCAGCGGGCCCGGCACCCATCGGATGCCGCGGTGGGGCCGGCCGTCGCTGCCGGTCAACAGCTCGATCCGGCCGGAGACGGAGTTGCCCGAAAGGAACGCGAGGTGGACGCCGGCGTCGCGGGCGGCGAGCACGTTGTTGTACAGCTCGAGGGTCCAGTACTCGTCGTGGCCGACCGACAGCCACGCCCGCCCGCGCAGCAGCCCCGCGGCGTCCTCGTGCGTATCGAGGTTGGAGATGTAGGTGACGTCGTAGCCTTCCTGCTCGAGCCAGAAGGCCAGGGGCAGTTCCCAAAGCAGGAACTCGCCCGACCCGTTGCTCTGCGCCTCGAACCCGGCCGGGAATCCGTTCCAGTAGATCGCGTAGGGCCGGTCGAACCCCGCTGAGTAGCTGTCGGGGCGCCGCGAGACCCAGGGGCCCGTCGGGCCGTCGTACATCGACCGCCATCTCGGCCAGCGGTTGTAGGACTGCCAGGTGAAGTCCGAGCACTGGAAGATCAGGTCCGCCTCGCGCGTGTCGCGAACGACGAAAACGACGAAGGCGTCAGCGTTGGTCCGGACCGTGGTGAGCTTGCCGAGGTAGACGCCGCTCAGCCAGCTCTCCGGCACCTGGAGCGACACGGCCTCCTGCCAGCGGCATTCCTGGATGGCGTGCTCGCCGTCCTTCGGCATCGGCTGCGGCGTGCCCCTCAGGCCGTTGAACGTGCGCATGAGCCGTCCACCCGTGCCGCCGTAATAGCCCATCCGATAGATGTCGAGGCGGTACTCGTCGGCCGGCTCGGCACTCACGTAGAAGCGCAGGGTCTCGCCCGCCTTGATGCTCAGGTGCGAGGCAAAGCCCTGCACGCCCGTGCGGACGTCCCATCCCTTGCCGTAGATCTCGTGATAACCGCGGCGGGTTCGCGTCAGCAGCCAGTCGGTGGTGCCCGGCTTCGCGTTCTCGGCGCGGATCCGCTCGGAGCGTCGCGCGCCTTGCACGCTCCCCGGCCTGGTGCGGGCGGCCGCCGCCCGCGCCGGGTTGAGCGCCGATCCCGCCACCCCGGCGCCGACGATGGCGGCTCCGCCCGCCAGGATCTGGCGACGGTCGAAGACGCGGGTCTGCGGGCGGGGACCCTTCGCATCGGACATGGAAGCCTCCGGGAGCGTGCAGGCTACCCGATCGGCCGGCTCGATTGCACGCGCGGACGCGACACCCGCGAACCGGCGAAAAAAAGGTGACGTCAGCCCTGCAGAGTCCTTGGTGTACCTCCGAAACGCCGGTAGACTCCCTCTGCACTGGCTCGGTGAATCCTCATGAATGTCCGAACGACGTGGTCGCGGTGGTTTCAGGCGCCGGCGGCGCCCCGGCTGGGAGGCGGCATCGCCGCCTGTCTGATGGTGGGATTGACGGCGGTTCCGGCGGCCGGCCAGAGCCTCCGTGGCAGCACGGCGTCGCTCGACCGCCAGAATCGCGAGGCGCGCCAGCACGACTTCACCTACCTGCGGCGGCCGTCCCAGCTCGACCGGTTCGTGGACGCCGGTCTGCTGGTACCGCTCGAGAACGGCGCGCACTATCGCCTGCACGACGTCTCGTTCGGCGTGGCGCGGCCCGAGGTCAAGCTCTTCGTTGAACGCCTGTCGGCGCAGTACCTCGACGCATGCGGCGAACCGCTGGTCGTGACCAGCCTGACGCGACCGACCTCCGAGCAACCGGCGAACGCATCCGCCCGGTCCGTCCATCCGACGGGCATGGCCGTGGATCTCCGCGTCCCGTCCGGCGCCTCGTGCCGGCGCTGGCTCGAAACCACGCTGCTCTCGCTCGAGCGGCGGCGCGTCCTCGACGCGACGCTCGAGCGCCATCCGCTGCACTTCCACGTCGCCGTGTTTCCCCGCGAGTATCTCGCCTACGTGGGTGAGCAGACGGGCCGGACCGAGACGGCGCTTCTCGCCACGGTGACGGGGCCGTCGCGCCACACCGTACAGCGGTCGGAGACGCTGTGGGCGATTGCCGAGCGGTACGACACGACGCCGGCACGGATCCGGCAGGCAAACGGCCTGGCCTCGAGTGTCATCCGGCCAGGGCAGGTGTTGGACATTCCCTGAATGAACCCTGAGGCGCCGCCATGGCCGAGCGCGCGGTTACTCACCTCTCACCACTCAACCGCCTATTTCGTTCCCCCCACTCTCCTCATCAGCTCATCGACCTTGCCGGCAATCGTGTCCTCGATCGCCGGCGTGAGGGAGCCGGGGCGGCCGTAGTTGACCATCGCGCCCCCGCCCTCGTAGCCGCCTTCCTCGAGCACGCGCCGCGACGGAATGTAGCCCATAACGTCGTTCGAGTACCCGGCAACCCAGGTGTCGTTCCACCCGTACTCCCGCTTGAATCGCAGCGAGTAGTCGACGACGACTTCCCCGCCGAGGGCGATGAGCGTCAGACCCGAGCCGAACTGCCAGGCCTGGACGGGATAGGGATAGCGATCCGCGATCCGGCCGTCGCGCTCGAGCTGGTCGAGGAGCTGCCGGGTGTGACGCGCGGGCATGCCCTTCTGGCTCTTCAGTCGCGCCTCCAGCTCGTCGCGGCTGGGCGGAGTCTGGAACCGGATGTCCACGTGATCGAAGGCCGCGGTCAACGGGCCGGTGAGCACGCGCATCCGCCCGCCAAGCGCCTGACCGACGGCCACGCCCATGACCGCGCCGTAGACCGCGGGCGACTCCGACGTTCCCCGCGGCAGTGGATTGCAGTCGGCCCCGCAGCCGGTCATGAACATCGCGAGGGTGCCTGGGCTCGCCGCCTCGATGGCCGCTTGTGCGTAGCCGGGCCAGTCGCCATGAATCACGTAGTCCATCGTCGACGACGTGGCGTGGCAGGCGTAGCCGAAGACCACGGCTCGCAGGCCGCCATCGGCGCCGCGCACGCTCAATACCGGCACATCGTGATCGACCGGCCCAGGCAGATGCCGGGTCGCATCGGTCACCCGCCGTCGATTGACCCCGAAACCCGCCGACCCCACGTTGAACGCCAGCTCGGCGGGCGCGAGGTTGGCGATCGCCTCACCGATCAGCGCGGTGACCTGTATGAGCAGTTGCGCCGTGTACCGCCGGATGACTGCCTGCTGCTCCGGATTGATGTCCTCCGACGGGCGGAAGACCGCTTCACCCGTGATCGCGGGGCCGCTGTGCGTATGCGAGCCGTTGAAGATGAGCCGCTCACGTGCCAGGCCGTGCTGGCGCCTCGCGGCATCGGCCACCGTGTCGGACATGCCACGCGTCCACGAGTGCAGATCGCTCGTGATCAGCACCGACGTCGCGCCCGCCTCGTCGCGGAGCGCGAGCGCCTTGACGTACAGGTCCTCACGCACCCCTTCCGAAGGCTTCGTGCGAGCGCCATATCCCTTCTGGAAGATCGGCTCGCGCGGCGTGACGACGACCCTCGCGACACCAGCCTGCCACGCGGTGCGGACTGCGCCCTGCACCTGACCCGCGACTGGTGCGGCCCTCCGGCCGGCGACCATGCCCGACCGGGCGCCGGCGACGGCCACGAGGGCCAGGATGACGACGCGGACGATGACGTGGGCGTACCGCCGGTCACGCATGCTCATGGAGTCCGTAGGGCGGCCCCTCCATCACGGCGTGCCCGGCAGCAGCGGCTCGATGGCGCGCAGCTCGGGGCCGTTCTCGGTGCAGACGGCATACTGGCCGGCGCCGTAGAGCGCCACACCGGCGTGCTGCCCCTGCGCGTTGAGCACGTAAAACGTCAGGTTGAAATTGGGCGTGCCGCGATTGTTGAGCAGCCGCTTCTCGACGGTATTCGCCTGGACACGGCGGAGCGCCTCCAGCCCGGCGTCCTTTGGAGACAGGCCGCGCCGGAGCGATTCGACGACGAGGAAGCTGCACAGTCCGAAGAGATTGGCCTCGCCGCGACCGGTCGAGCCGGCGGCCCCGATCGTCCCGTCCACATACAACCCGGCGCCCAGAATCGGCGAGTCTCCCACGCGCCCGGGAATCTTCCAGGCCAGACCGCTGGTCGTGGTGACGCCCGCCAGTTCGCCGCGGGCCGTCAGGGCGCTCGCCGTGATCGTGCCGTGGAACCGATTGGCGTCGAGCAGCCCCTCGGCCACCATCTGCTGCGTGGCGGCCCAGCCCGCGGCCGCGCGTTTCGCCGGATCGAGATAGTGATCGGGATCGATGCGGCGCTTCCACTCGAGCCAGAGCTGGCGCGACCGCGGCGTGCTGAGGTCGTCCTCGATCGTGAACCCGAGCTGGCGGGCGAACGTCTGCGCGCCGGCGCCGACGATCAGGTGATGATCCGTGTGATCGAGCACCGCCTTCGCCACCGCGGCTGCGGTACGCACCCCTTCGAGCCCGGCCACGCCGCCGGCCCGCTTCGTGGGTCCGTGCATGCAGCACGCGTCGAGCTGCACCACGCCTTCGGCGTTGGGCAGCCCCCCATAGCCGACGCTGTTCTCCTCCGGATCGAGCTCGACGATGGTGACGCCGGCGACCAGGGCGTCGAGCACATCGGTCCCGCTGGTCATCAGGCGGAACGCCCGCTCGACACAGGTCTCGGTGCCGCCGTTCCGGAACCGGTGGCCGTTGCCCGACGCAATCACGATCGGCCGCGCCTGCCGACGCACGACCGCCGGCGCCGCCTCGAAGGCCCCCGGAGCCGCCGCCATCAGCCCGGTCATCGCCGTTGTCGCGACAAAATCACGACGCGTCATGTCCGACATGCAGTCTCACCTCAATTGACGACGCCGGCCTACCGCCGTGGCTGCAGGATGAGCCGATGCGCGGCCACCGCCTCGACCGCCGCACGGCTGTAGACCAGCGGAAAGTACTCGCCCCGGCCGAAGCCCTCGACCAGGTTCGCGTAGAACGGACTGTATGGCTGTCCGGACTGGCCCGGCACGTTCGTCGCCATGGATGCGTCGAGGTTGCCGAGGTCGATGATCTCGCGGTACGTCGCACCCGTGGCGCCGACGAATCCGCTGCCGGCGTGCCGCTCGACGGCAGGAATGTCGTAGGCGCGACTGAGCGCGTGCGGCAACTGGCTGCGATGATAGACGCCCCATCGCCACCGCGACGGATCGTCGCCCTGCTCTTTGCCGAGAGCGGTCAGGCCGGTCGAGAGCGCGGCCTCGAGCAGCTCACGTCGGCGGGCTGACGGCGTGGCCTCGGCCCGCGCCTCGGCGGTCAGCGCGCGGCCAACGAAGCGATAGATCGCGGCGGCCTGGCTGTCGCGGCGATGCTGCGCGTTCCAGCCTGCGAGCGCGGCGCGCGCCGGTTCGATGTCAACACGCGACGACGTCCAGCCCCGGAACAGCGGGACGTCGGCCGCAGCCGCGATGGAATGGCCATCGTGCTGCAGCGCCTGCATGTCGGCCATCGTGAACGGGCTTCCGGCAGAGAGCACGTGGGCGATGCGATCGTAGCGCGCCGTCTGCGGGCCGTTCTTGAAAAAGAGCGGCGGGTCGTAGCCCGGTGGATGGATGTCATGGTTCGCGGTCGCGATCCAGCCCCGCGCCGGGTTCAGCTCGCGCGGCAGGTCGGTCCGGAACCCGTCCCACTCGTAACCGCCCGTGCCTGGCACAGGCAGCCGGCCGTGCCAGTTCGGCCGCTTCGGCGATGCCGCCGACGCCTGCCACGCGATGTTGCCCTCCACGTCACCGCACACCATGTTCTCGGTCGGGGCCTTGAAGTACACCTGCGCGTCAAGGAACTGCCGGCAGTTCTGCAGCGCGTGATACCTCAACGCGCTCAGATATCCCGCGCTCCCCGGCTCATGCATCGTCGATCGCATGGCGTACGCCTTGTGGGTCGTCGTATCGACGTGGAACACCGGACCGTGGCGCGAGTACTTCAGATCGACCGTGACGGCCTCGCCGCCCTTGACGCGAATCGTCTCGCGGACCAGACGCAGCGGTTCCCAAGCGCCGCGGAACCTCACCTCGTTCGGGTTCGCCGGATTCAGATCCTCGACGTACACATCGGACTGGTCGGTGCCGACGATGGTGAGGCCCCAGGCGAGGCGGCCGTTATGGCCTATCAGGACGCCGGGCAGCGGCGGTTCGGTGGCGCCAATCACATTCCAGCCGGGAGCACTGAGATGGACGATGTAGCGGATGGAGGGGTTGGCGACGTTCCGGTGGGGATCGTTGGCCACGATGACGCGGCCGCTCGCGGTGAGACGGCCGCCGATCGTCCAGTTGTTGCTGCCGGGCGACCGTTCCTGCGGGCCGGTGTTGCGGCTCGGCCACGCGGCGGCCAGCGTCCGGTACTGCGGCAGCAGCTCCGGCCGCACGACGCCCGTGCGAAGGCCGTTCAGTCCGGCCAGAACGGCAGGCGTGATGAGCGACAAGTCCACGCCATTGGGCACGATGAGGTCCCGGTCTGGCGAGGGCCGCGCGGCGCGATTCGCTTCGACGACGCCGAGGCGCACGACGTTCTGCGCCAGCGTCAGCTCCGCGCGCGCGTCGCCGGCTGGCATGGCGGTCTGCGTGCGAAGCAACGCGATCTCCGGCGTCCAGGGCTGCGGCTCGAGACCGGTCACCAGAAACTCGACGGGCAGCCGGTCGCCGGCGTGGGCGATGTACGCGTTGACGCCGTTGGCGAAGGCCGTGAAAATGCGGCGGCCTTCCGGGTGATAACTGGTCCATTCACGGTCGTCCCACGGACCGCGATACTTCAGCAGCCGGGCCAACTCGTCGTGGCGGACGTAGTCGGGCCCCATGACCTCGGCCAGCGTGCCCTCGAAGGTCCGGCGGTACATCTCCATCTGCCACAGCCGGTCCTGGGCCTGCACGAAGCCCTGCGCAAAGAACAGGTCGTCGAGGCTGTTGGCGAAAATGTGCGGCACGCCCCACCGGTCGCGGATCACCTCGACACGGTCGCGCAGCCCGGGCAGGCTGACCGTGCCCTCGATCCGCGCGAGCGAACCGCGGGCGAGCGCTTCGAAGTCGGCCGCCTGCCGGCGCGCGACGACCGACAGCGTGCCGGCCAGCAGCAGGATGACGGCGATCGACACGCGGACGCGCATATGGCCTCCGTCGGGGGACGGGTCATCCTACGTCAGATACGAATAGAAAAGCCGCGCCCTTGAGCCTCCCGGCACCACCCATTACTATTGCCTCGCCCAGTCCATCTGCAGCCCTTCCCCGTGCGAGCCGGCCATACGGCCACACCGGGAGTGACCATCGCTCCGAGAGGATGCCGCCATGAGCCACGACGTGCACGGCCCGACCCGACGCACTTTTCTCACGACTGGAGCGGGCGCCGCGGCGTCCGTCATGATCGTGCCCCGGCGCGTCCTGGGCGGCCAGGGCGTGACGCCGCCGAGCGACCTCGTCCACGTCGCGGGTATCGGCGCGGCCGGCCGCGCGTCCGCCAATCTCTCCGGCGTGGCCTCCCAGAACATCGTCGCGCTCTGCGAGGTCGACTGGACACGCGTCGACAGCTTCATCGCATCGGCCCGGGGCGGGGGGCCCGCGGGCCGCGGCGGACGAGGGGCCGGTGGCGGTGGGCGTGGTGCGGGCGCGGCGGGCGGCGCCCGTGGGGGCGCGGAAGCCGGGCGCGGTGGCGCCGGACGCGGAGGGGCCGGCCGCGGCGGGGCTGGACGAGGCGGGACTGATGCCGCGGCCACGGCGGCCGCGCAGGCCGAGGCCGCCAGCAACCGGCAGCGCCAGGCAGAAGGCTACGCGAAAGCCGTCCGCTACGACGACTACCGCGTGATGCTCGAGAAGCAGAAGAACATCGACGCGGTGGTCATCTCGACGCCGGATCACACCCACGCACACGCGGCCATCATGGCGATGAAGCTGGGCAAGCACGTGTACGTCGAGAAGCCGCTCACCTACACGGTGCGCGAGGCCCGGCTGATGCTCAAGGCGGCCGAGGACGCCAACGTGGTCACGCAGATGGGCAACACCGGCCACTCGAGTGACGACGCACGCACGATGGTGGAGATGCTGTGGGCCGGCGCTCTGGGCGTCATCCACGAAGTCCACGTCTGGACCAATCGTCCGATCTGGCCGCAGGGCATCGCCCGTCCCGAGACGAAGGCCGTGCCGAAGCACGTGAACTGGGATCTCTGGCTGGGCCCGGCGCCGCAGGCGCCGTACAACGACGGCATCCACCCGTTCGGCTGGCGCGGCTACACGGAGTACGGCACGGGCGCGATCGGCGACATGGGCGCCCACCAGCTCGACTTCGTGTTTCGCGCGCTCAATCCTGGTCTTCCCACCCGCATCGAAGCGCGGCACAGCCCGTGGGGCGGCAACCAGGCCGAGCCGCGCGTCACCTACCCGCTGGCCAGCACCATCTACTGGGACTTCGCCACCGGTGGCCGCACGCCGCTTCGCATCATCTGGTACGACGGCGGTCTCGTGCCGGCCACGCCGCCGGAATTGCCGGTGGCGCTCCACGAGCGCATGCGGGCGGGCTCGGGCGGCGTGCTCTACATCGGCGACAAGGGCAAGCTGCTCACGGCGGGACGCGGGAGCGATCCGTACTTCATGCCGGAACGGCTCAATCAGGAAGTCGCGAATCCTCCGCAACGACTGCACCGCATCCAGGGCGGCGCGAACGGCCACCAGATGAACTGGATCCGCGCCATCAAAGGCACCGAGAAGATCTCCTGTCCCTTCGACTTCGCCGTCCCGGTGTGCGAGACGATGCTGCTCGGCATGGCGGCCATGCGCGCCGGCGTCCCGCTCGAGTACGACAGCCTCAACATGAAGTTCACGAACTACGACGAGGCCAACCAGTATCTCGACCGGCCCAAGCGCCGGGCGGGGTGGGAGCTGTAGAGACGCCCTTCACTCCACCGTCACACTCTTCGCCAGGTTCCGGGGCTGATCGACGTCGCAGCCGCGCCTCGCGCAGCGAGTGTGGCTCCCTTGCCAACGGCCGCTCAGTCCGTCAACATCAGCACGGAAGGAGGGGCGATGGCACAGCCTCACTGGGTCCTGACGCTCACCACGCTCGTCGCGCTCGCCGCGGGGGTCCTGCGGACGCAGGCCGCGAGCCCATCACCCATCGAGACGGCGCAGCAGAGCCCGCCGAGCCTCGAGCGGCAAGCCTACATGCGCCATCACTTCGCCGAGGTTGCGGCCGTGCACGCGGCGATCATCCGCGGCGATCTGGCCGCGATACGCGGTCCGGCGACCGAACTCGCGCGCATGCCGGTGCCGCCCGGCACACTGACCGTTGCCGTGCCCTTCGTGGTCGCGATCTCCGACGGCGCGCGACGGGCGGTGGGCGCGACCACCCTCCCCGCGGCCGCCGAGGCGACCGCGTTCATACTCCAGCAGTGCGGCGAGTGCCATCGCGCGGCCAAGGCGTCTCCACAGCCGCCGGCCCAGCCGCCTTCAAGCGCCGGTGGCATCGTCCACATGGCCGAACACCAGTGGGCCATGGACGAACTGCTGCGGGGCCTGGTCGTGCCGTCGGCGGCTCAGTGGAATCGCGGCACGGGCCGTCTGCGGACGGCGCCGCTGCGGCAGGGGGAGCTGCCCGCCGATCCCGGCCTGGCGGGCAGCATCACGCGCGCCGACGATCGCGTGCATCTGATCGCGAACCGGGCGGCTGAGGCCCGGACTGCCGCGGCGCGCGCGGGCGTTTATGCCGACCTCCTGACGACCTGCGCCGACTGCCACGGCTTGCACCGGAAGACCCGCGACCCGCGCGGACTCTAGCGGGAACGCGCTGTCACGACGCGAATGAAGGCGTCGACCAGATCCGCGCGGCGCCGGCCCTTCTTCACGTCCGTCGTGAGGATCTCGCACGCCTCGGCCGGCGGCTGCGCCGCCTTGTACGGCCGCACGCTCGTAATGGCGTCGTACACGTCCGCGATGCCGATGATGTGGGCCAGCAGGGGGATTCGGTCCCCCTTCAGCCGATCCGGGTAGCCCGTGCCGTCGAGCCGCTCGTGGTGAAAGCGCACGATCGGGCGCACAGTCTGAAGCACCGGAACGCTTCCACACAGCGCATCCCCAATCACCGTGTGGAGCTGCATGCGCGACGTCTCGGCTGGTGTCAGCGGACCTGGTTTCAGGAGGATCCGGTCTGGAATCGCGATCTTGCCGAGGTCGTGCAGGTAGCCGCCGCGATAGAGCGTTCGACAGTCGTCGGCGCCGAGCCCGAGATACGCCCCCGTGGCGGCGGCGTGGATGGCGATGCGCTGGCAGTGCCCCTCGGTGTGACGGTCGCGGATCTCCACCGCCACCCCCAGCGCGAGGACGACCCGCTCAGTCAAGTCGTGCTCGTCGACGCGCCTGACGGATCGCGCGCGGTCGCAGACGCCCGCCGCCTCGTACTGCGCGCGGGCGCGAGCGTTGCGGAACACGGGCGTCGGACGGCTGTGCGTGGCGAAGTCGGTGCACTCCACTGTGGCGCCTCCCAGAAATCGACCCCGGACTGGGCCGCCGTTAGCGCAGGTTTGATGCCAGGCCAGTCCTCCGGCAATCCCTCGGCAGCCAGTCCTTCTTTCAGAATTGTGCGGGGCGGACGGGCAGGTCTTACGCGGTCGGTCTGGAGTTCTTGCCCGGCCAGGGCCGCCCCGCGCGCGCGGTATCATGCCCGGCTTGCCTGGTCAGCCTGAATCCCCGCCACGCCCGCCGGTCGCGAAGACGCGGCCGAAGACGATCGCGCTTCATGGCGTGACGCTGGTGGACAACTATCACTGGCTGCGCGACAAGACGGACCCCGACGTCACCGCGTACCTCGACGCGGAAAACGCCTATACCGAGGCCGGCACCGGGCGCCTCGCGGCACTGCGTGAGCAGCTCTACCAGGAGATGCTCGGCCGCATCAAGGAAACCGACACGAACGTGCCAGTGCGCGATGGCGGCTACTGGAACTACACGCGCACTGAGCAGGGTCAGGCGTATCCGATCTTCTGCCGGCGCCAGGAGACCCTCGAGGCGGCCGAGGAGGTGTACCTCGATCAGAACGAGCTCGCCGCCGGCAAGAAGTTTCACGCGCTTGGCGGGACCGACGTCAGCCCCGACGGCACCACGCTCCTCTACCTCGAGGATCTGACCGCGTTCAGGGAGTACACGCTCTACGTCAAGGACCTCACGACCGGCGCGATCCTCGAGTCGATCCCCAATGTCTGGAACGGCACGGCGTGGGCCGACGACAACCGCACGTTCTTCTACGTGACGCCGGATGCCGCCAAACGCGGCGACACGGTGTGGCGGCACGTCATCGGCACGCCGCGCGATCGGGACGTGCGGGTGTTCCACGAGCCGAACCCGCTGTACAACGTGTCCGTCGGCCGGTCGCGCAGCGATCAGTACATCTTCATCGCCGCCGACGGGTACACCACGTCCGAGTGGCGCGCCATTCCGTCGGCCGCGCCCGCCACCGCCCCGCGCGTGCTGGCGCACCGCCGCCCCGATGTCGAGTACAACAAGGTCGAGCACGGCCAAGGCGCCTTCTATCTGGTGACGAATGATGCCGCCAAGAACTTCCGGATCCTGCGCGCGGCCGACACGCCCGGCGATCTCGCCTGGACCGACTGGACGCCGCACCGGGACGACACGTTCATCGAGGACCTCGACGTGTTCGCGACCTTTGCGGTTGTGGCCGAGCGCCGCCAGGGGCTCCGCCGCCTGCGGGTGGTCGACCAGGCGTCGGGCGAGTCGCACGACATCGCCTTTCCCGAAGAAGCCTACGGGGTCTTTCCCGCCGCCAACCCGGAGTTCCACACCTCCCTGTTTCGGTTCATCTATTCGTCGCCGGTCACGCCCGCGTCGGTCTACGACTACGACGTGCGGACCGGCGAGCGAACGCTGAAGAAACAGCAGGAGATTCCCAGCGGTTTCGATCCGTCGGCCTACGAGGTCCACCGCCGGCTGGCTCCCGCGCGCGACGGTGTGGAGGTGCCCGTGTCGATCCTGATGCGCCGGGGCACGCCTCTGGACGGCACGGCGCCGCTGCTGCTCTACGCCTACGGCTCCTACGGCGCGACGATGGAGCCCACGTTCAATGCGAACGCGCTCAGCCTGGTCGACCGCGGGATGGGCTACGCGATCGCGCACGTCCGCGGCGGCCAGGAGATGGGCCGCTCGTGGTACGACGACGGGAAGATGCTGAAGAAGGTGAACACCTTCCTCGACTTCATCGACGTCGCCGAGCACATGGTCCGCAGCGGTTACACACGATCGGATCGCATGGTCGCGACCGGCGGCAGCGCCGGCGGCCTCCTGATGGGCGCCGTCGCCAACATGCGCCCCGACCTCTTCCGGGCCATCGTCGCCGACGTGCCGTTCGTGGATGTCCTCAACACGATGCTCGACGCGACGCTGCCGCTCACGGCACAGGAGTGGGAGCAGTGGGGCAACCCGGCGGTCGCCGAGCACTTCGCCTACATGCGCACCTACTCGCCCTACGACAACGTGACGCGTCAGGCCTACCCGGCCATCCTCGTGACGACGTCACTGAACGACTCGCAGGTGATGTACTGGGAACCCGCCAAGTGGGTGGCGAAGCTGCGGACCATGAAGACGGACGACCGTCCGCTCTATCTGAAGACCAACATGGCCGGCGGCCACGGCGGCAGCTCCGGCCGCTACGACCGGCTGCGCGAAACGGCGTTCCGCTACGCGTTCGTGCTGGACCAGGTCGGGTTGGCCGTCCCTCACGTCGCCAATGCGTGATCGATCGGGAACGGCTGGCCGGACCACGCCCTGACGGCTGTCCAGGGCTGAGCCGCACCGGACCAGAACGGGTCGGCGGCCGGCAGGCCCAGCGGCAGCAGCGCGGTGGCGCAGAGATAGAGGCTGCCGGTGGAGATGTAGCCCTCGCCCACGCCGGGCTGATGGCCGCAGAGGCCGATGCGCAGCCAGCCGTCCGCGTCGAAGGTGCCGGGCGCATCGAGCGTCCGGCGAATGACGGCGCCCAGGGCGCCGCGCACCTGGGCGGGCGTCACGTCGCCCGGCAGCGCGTGCGCGAGCGCCGCGCGCGCGAGCTGATGAAACGCGCCGCAGCGGTACGCGATCGACCGGCCGACGGCCGGGAACGATCCATCGGGCGCAATCATCCGCTCCTGCACGCCCGCGTAGCGCCGCCCGCGCTCCTCGGCGCGCGTGGCGAGCGTCCGCCACGCCGCGTTGTCCTCGCGAACGGCGTCCAGCACGTCGAGCATCATCGGATGGATGACGAAGCTGTTGTAGTAGTCCCAGTGAAAGGCCGGACCGTCGCCATAGGCGCCGTCGCCCTTGTACCACTGGTCGTGCTGGCGCAGCGCGTAGTCGACCCGGACGCGATCGTAGGGAGCGCCGAGCCGTTTCAGGCCGGCTTCGACGGTCGCCGAAAACAGCAGCCAGTTGTTGAAGCCGGGCGTGATGACGCGCGTGGCCTCGAGCGCGGCGACCAGTTGCCGCGTGGTCGCCGGGTCGAGCGCCTCGCGCAGGGCCCGCGGCGCGCGCAGGATCCCCTGCGCGAGAAAGGCGGCATCCACGAGCGGCTGAGAGGACTTCGTGAAGTTGAGGAAATCGGGCGATGCCGGGTCCACGGCTCGACCGAGCGCCCGGCGCGCGAGCGCGGCGTACTCGCCGCGAAGCCGCCCTTCTGGCGTCTCGTCGGCTGGCAGCTCAATCCAGGGTGCAATGCCCGCCAGCAGCCGGCCGACGGCTTCGAGGTGCGTGACGGTCTGCCGCGTCCCACCCTTCACCTGCTCGACCGGCATGCGCGCTTTCAGCGTGCCGTTGGCCAAGTGCTGCAGCACGGGGTCGGACAGCCGGCGTAGCGTGCCGACCCAGTACCCGCGGTCGTCCGCCGATGCCGGTGATTGCTGCGCCGCCACCTGACCGGCCGCCAGGCTCATCACGCCGCCGGCCGCGGTCGATTTGAAGAACTCGCGGCGATCCATGGTGTGCCGGGATTATAGCCGCGGGGGTCGCTGGACACTTGACAGTCCAGCCGAGTCGCAGCATACGATAGGCATAGCTAAACTATGCCTAGGGAGACTGGACTCCCGCCCGGAACGCTCATGATGCTGGTGCTGCGCGTGCTGAGGACGCACCCGCTCCACGGCTACGTGATCGCCCAGCGCATCCAGCTGCTGTCGGCCAACGAGCTCCGCGTCGAGGAGGGCTCGCTGTATCCCGCGCTCCAGAAACTGCTGGTCAAAGGCTGGGTGACGGCCGCGTGGCGCGCATCGGAGTCCGGGCGGCAGGTGCGCGAATACCGCATCACGCCCAGCGGACGACGGCAGCTCGAGGCGGAGGTGGCGGAGTACCGACGGATGGCGAGCGCGATCGGCGTGTTGCTCGATGAGGCGTGAGGGTCCTCATGGCGATCATCGGTGAGTGGATCCGGCGTCTCGGCTACCTGCTGCAGCGAGGAGCGCGGGAGGACGAATTGCGCCAGGAGATGGAGGCGCACCGCGCGCAGATGGGAGAGCCGCCGGCCTTCGGCAACACGCTGCGCCTGCGGGAGGAGGCGCGGGATGCCTGGGGATGGAGGGGGCTCGACGCCCTGGTGCAGGACACCCGCTTTGCGTGGCGGACGCTCCGCCGCACGCCCGGGTTCGCGCTCACGGCGATCGTGACTCTGGCGCTCGGCATCGGCGTGAACATCGGCATGTTCAGTTTCATCAACGGCCTGCTGCTGCGGCCGCTGTACGCCGATCCGGACAACGTAGTGGAGCTGGACATCGACAGCACGACGCCGTCCGGAGAAACGCGCGACTTCTCCTACCCGAACTACCGCGACGTCCAGGAAGGCACGACCGACATCTTCGCGAGCCTGGCGGCCTACTCCACAGGCTTCGTTGGCCTGGATACGGGCGACGGGGCGCGGCGCGCGTATGCATCCGTGGTCACCGGCAACTACTTCCAGGTCTTCGGTGCGACGCCGGCGCATGGGCGCTCCTTCACCATGGGAGAGGAACGCCCCGGCGCCCGGATCCGCGTGACGATCATCAGCTATCCGCTCTGGGAGCAGCTCGGCGCCGACCCAGGCACGCTCGGCCGGCTGGTGCGCATCAACGGCGCACAGTTCACGGTCGTCGGCGTGGCGCGGGAGGGATTTGCCGGGACGACCCTCCCCGGGCCCGAAGTCTGGCTGCCCCTCGGCGCGTACGACACGTTCAGCATGGAAAACGGAGCGGGACGCCCGCTCGGCGCGCGCGACGTGCACGAGCTGAACGTGGTGGGGCGTCTCCGGCCTGGCATACCTGACGAGACAGCGGAGGCGGCGCTCGCCACCCTTGGCCGACGACTCGAGCAGGCGTTTCCGTCGGTCAACACCGGCTACTCGCTCGATCTGTCCAGGCCGTCGACGCGTCTCCTGTTCATGCCTGGAATGGGGAGAGGCGGGATTGCGGGTCTGGCCCTGCTCCTGATGCTCATGCCGGCCATCGTCCTGCTCGTGGCGTGCCTCAACCTCGCCAACTTGCTGCTGGCGCGAGGTCACATGCGTCGGCAGGAACTGGCCGTCAGGTCGTCCCTCGGTGGCGGCCGATCGCGCCTCATGCGGCAACTCCTCACCGAAGGGTTGATCCTCGCGCTGGCCGGAGCCGGAGTCGGTTTGTTGCTGTCGACGTGGACAATCACGGCGCTGCTGGCGTCGCTGCGTCCCGTGCTCCCCGTCGCCGTGACTCTTCCCGACGTCAGCCTCGACTGGCGAGTGCTACTCGGCACCATGGCGTTCAGTCTCGTCGCCACGTTGGTCGTTGCGACCGGGCCGGCCCTCTCATTGACCGGTCGCGCGGCCGCGGCCGATCTCAAGGGGCACACGGGCGACGAAGGACGCCGGCCAGGAGGTCTCCGGCTCGGCAAGGCCCTGGTCATCGGTCAGATCGCGCTCTCACTGCTCCTGCTGGCGTCCGGCGGACTGTTTCTGATGAGCGCGCTCTCGGCGGCCAGGGCCGATCCCGGATTCCGTCTCGACGGCGGCTTGATCGTGGAAGTCGATCCGGCTCTGGCGGGGCTTGACGAAGCGCGAGGGCGGCGCGCGCACCTCGCGCTGATCGATCGGCTGCGAACGATCCCCGGCGTTGAAGCGGTGACCATCGGATCGCGCTTTCCTTTTGCGGGGGGTGGGGACAGTCGCGACGTCGCGCCGGCCGGCGTCCCTGAGCGTGTCGACGGGTCGCGACCGGTGGGCGCCGTCTTCACCGTCATCGGTCGCGACTACGCGCGGGTGCTCGGACTTCCCCTGCTTCGCGGCCGTGATTTCAGCGACGCCGAACTGGCACCCGGCTCCGGCGAGCGGGTGGCCATCATCGACGACGTGCTCGCGGAGGAGCTGTGGCCGCAAGAGGACGCACTCGGACGGCAGATTCAGTTCCTCGACGCCGAAGGACCGCAAGCGATGCAGCCAATCCGCGTGGTCGGCATCATCCCGGCGGTCAAGCACTCGCTCGGTCATCCCCGGCCCTACCCGCATGTGTACGTGCCGCTCGGCCAGCACTACGAGAGCGCGATGACGCTGCAGCTTCGGGTGGCGGGAGCGGAGGACGAGCGGGCCATGCTGGACACGATCGCCCGGGTCGCGCGCGAGGTCGACGAGCGGGTGCCGGTGCTCCGTGTCGCCACATGGCGCGATTATCTCGACGCGGGGATGGACGTGCGGCTCCACCGGGCCGGCGCCAGCGTCTTCTCGACGTTCGGCGGTATCGCGCTGCTCTTGGCGGTCCTCGGCGTGTACGGCGTCAAGTCGTACGTCGTCTCCCGGCGGACGCGCGAGTTCGGCATCCGAATCGCCATCGGCGCCCATCCACGCGCGCTGCTGTGGCAGGTCCTGCGAGAGGGCGGCCGCATCACGACCATCGGCATCGGGATTGGGCTGCTGCTGGCCCTTGGCGCCGGACAATTCCTCCAGGGCATCCTGTACGGCGTGAACAGCATCGAACCGGTGGTGCTGGTGACGGCACCACTCATCCTGCTGGCCGCGTCGTTCTTGGCTTCGTACATTCCCGCGCTTCGAGCTACAAGGGTCGATCCGACCGTGGCCCTCCGCTCGGAGTAGGGCAGCCGTGCCTCCAGCCGACTACAATCACCGCACGTCATGGTGGGACATCTGCCGCGTATCAGCCGACGCGCCTTTCTGACGACGGCCGTCGCGCTTGCGTCAACCGCGCTGCCGACCAGTGATCAGGGAGGCACGAAGCTGATACTCCTGGGCACGGGCGGCGGCCCGCGTCCGAGAAAGACGAGCTCCGGCGCGGCGCAGGTGATCGTCAACAACGGCGTCGCCTACGTGATCGATTGCGGCGATGGCGTAGCCAGGCAGCTCGCGTTTGCCGGTGTGCCCCTCCCCTCGCTGCGCCACATCTTCATCACCCACCAGCATTCCGACCATACCGCTGACTACGGCAACCTGATCCTGCTCGCGTGGACGGCCGGCTTGAACTCGCGCGTCGAGACGTGGGGACCGCCGCCACTCGCACGCATGACGGAACTCTTCTTCGATATGAATGCGTCCGACATCGAGATACGCGTCGCGAACGAGCGCCGGCCGGCACTCGCGCCCCTCGTGCACGTCCACGAGCTTCGCGAGGGTGGCGCGGTCATGGCTGACGACAATGTGAAGGTCACCGCCACGCTCGTTCATCATCCCCCTGTCGTTCCCGCGTTCGCCTACCGGTTCGATGCGCGCGACCGATCCATTGTGATCTCCGGCGACACCGCGCCGTCGCCGAATCTCGTGAAGCTCGCCGCCGGCGCCGATGTCCTGGTGCACTCCGTGATGTATCCGCCTGCGATCGACCGGCTCGTGGCGCGCGTACCCAACGCAGCCGCGCTCAGGACGAGCATCCTGGCGCATCAGACGTCGGCGGAGGACGCGGGCCGTGTGGCACAACAGGCCGGTGTCAAGACCCTCGTGCTGTCGCACTTCGTGCCGCCGGATGATCCCGAGGTGACCGACACGATGTGGCTCGACGCAGCGCGACGACAGTTTCGAGGAACCATCATCGTCGGACGCGATCTTTTGGAGGTCTGAGACGACCGAGATCCGTATTGATCTGACTCGACAGTGTAGAGTTCAGTAGACGGACAGCGACGGCAAGATTCGAGACCGGCGCGGCTTTTTCTGAGAGCACGTTGCGAAGGTGCAGCCGCAAGATGGAGCGGGCCGGTGGTCAGGCCGGCCGCTTTGCGGGCCGACCTGAAGGTCGGCGCCTCCATCTGGCAATTCTGCAACACACTCAAAATTATTGAAGCGATCCACGAAGAGGTGTCGTCTCAATTGGCACGCACAATGCAGCCGCGTGGCTTCAGCCCCGCGGATGTCCGGCGGGCTGAAGCCCGCCGGCTAGACGTCCCAGGCGGAGGTGAGACATGCGGTGGGACCTCTGGACCGGTATCGTCGCTGTAGTCGGGCTCATCACGATTGGCTCGCTTGCCGGCGCAAGTGGCCAGTCCGCGGCGCCAGCCCCGCAGACCTCCGACACCGGCTCAGCCGCCCTTAGCGGCGTCGTCTCCGACGCGGCGACAGGCCGGCCGATCGCCGGCGCCAGCGTGATTCTCTTTTCAGTAGGCCCCCAGGAACAGCGGCCCAGACCGTCCGTGCTGACGGACGCACGCGGGCGTTTCGTGTTCGTCAACCTATCGTCCGCGCCTCGTTACACCTTGATCGCGACCCATTACGGGTACGCCGTCGGGAATATCGCGAGCCCCGAGACCGTGAGCAACAACGCGACGATCCGCGTCCAGGATGTTGGCATCACGCTCGCCAGTGGCGAGTGGATGCGCGACGTGAACATCCGGATGTGGCGTTTCGGCTCGATCGGGGGCCGCGTCCTCGACGAACGCGGCGAGGCGGTGGTGGGCACCGCCGTGCGCACGTTCTCCCGTCGTCTGATCGCCGGGCGCGAAATGCTCGTCCCTGGCGCTGTGGCGTCGACGGACGACCGTGGTGCGTATCGAGTGCCCTTCGTCGAGCCGGGCCGCTATTTCGTCGCCGTCCTGTCGGTGCAGGCGACCGTACCGGCCGCGACTGTCGACGGTCCACGCGTGCTGCCCCTCGGTGGCCTCGAAGGTCGCGGGTCCGGGCCCGCGTCGGGCCCCGGGGCCCGCGGCGCCAGCATCGACGTCGACGGACGGCATCGACTCGTGTTGACCAGCTTCGCTACGCCGCCGCCGCCAGGCGGCGGTCGCCCGCGCGTATACGCCCCCGTCTACTATCCGAACGCTCACACGATGAACAGCGCGCGTCTGGTGGAGATCGAGGCCGGCACGACACGCGCCGACGTCGACTTCCAACTCACGCCCGTTCCCGCCGTGCGCGTGGCGGGCCGAGTGAGCGACGCTCAGAGCGCCACGAACATGCTCCTGCGCCTGATGGCGCCAGGAACGGAGCATCTCGGCCCCGGTTCGGAGGTCGCGACGACTCTGGTCGAGCCCGATGGCGCGTTCACGTTCCTCAATGTGCCTGCCGGCGACTACACGCTGATCGCGTCGTCGTCGCTCGCCGAGCCGCAGGGAGCGTCGTCGGATGGTCGCCTGCCACCGAGCGTCGGATACAGGCTGGGGCGAGGCTTGGGCTTCTCCGGGGGCTATCCTGCCGCTGGCATCAGCGTGATGTGGTGGCGATCCGAGGTTGGGACCGGCGTATGGGGACGCGTGCCAGTGGGCGTCGGTGACGCCGACGTGACCGGAATCGAGGTGCCACTCCGCCGGACCGCGAGCGTGCGCGGCCGTGTCGTGTTCGACGATCCCGTGCAGCCCGCGCCGAGCGAGCGTTTCACGGTGCAGCTCGAGCCCGCCAATGGCGACCTGTCGCTGGGCGGGCCCGTTGCGCTAACGGCAGCGGGCGACTCGTCACACGCCGTGGAGCTGACAGGGTTGCAAGGCGGGCGCTACCTGGTCCGGCTGCCGTCGTACAGTTCCCGGCTCTGGCGGGTCAAGGCAGTCACCGCCGGCGGTGCCGACGTGACCGATGCCGGCTTCGACGGCGCGCTCGGCCAGGACTATGACGGGGTGGTCATCACCCTCGCCAAAACCGGCGCGGAGCTGACCGGGGTCGTCCGTGACCGAAACGGCCGACCCGCGACCGGCGCCGTGATTCTGTTTCCGGCCGACCCGAAGGGGTGGTTGGACTACGGCCTCACGCCGGATCGATTGGGATCGACCCGGTCGGCCCGCGACGGCACCTATTCGTTCACGTCGTTCCGTGACGGCGACTATCTCGTCGTCGCGATCCCGTCCGCGCAAGCCGACGCGTGGCGCGATCCGAGGCTGCTGGCGGCCGCGGCGCCGCATGCCACGCGAATCTCGCTGGCAGTGGGCGCGCCAAAGACACAGGACGTGACAGTGTCCGAGGTCATCGCGAAATGAGCCGGACAGCACGACGGAGCGTGGTGCCGAGGTCGATTCTCATGGGCCTGCTGGTGAGCATCGCCGGCGCAGCAACGGCGTCGCATGGTGTGGTGGACCAACAGACACGCGACCCCGCGTCACCGACGGTCGTCGGAACCGCGACCATCCTGGGTGTCGTGGAAGACGATCAGCGGCCGTCACAGCCGGTCCGTCGTGCCGTCGTGACGCTCACGGGCACCGGCCTTCATCCCAACCGAGGCGCGATCACGGATGACGCGGGACGCTTCTCGCTGGGCGGCCTGCCGGCGGGACGCTTTACGCTCACGGCCGAGCGGGGCGGATACGTGACGACCGCGTACGGCGCGAGGCGCCCGGCACGGGCCGGCACGCCGATCACCGTGGCTGACGGGCAGCTGATCGCAGACCTGCGCGTGCGCCTCTGGCGCGGAGCGGTGCTATCCGGCGTCCTGCGCGATGGATCGGGCGCGCCGCTTCCCAATATGCCCGTGGCGGCTGTTCCCACGCGCCAGGTGACGCCGGTCGCGCTGACGCTCAGCAACAACACTCAGACGAGGACTGACGACCGTGGCGAGTACCGCATCTTCGGTCTGGAGCCTGGGACATACGTCGTGCGCGCCGCGAATGAAGGAATCGCCCGACCGGAAACTGTGACAACGGAGGCCGAGGTGGACGCGGTATTCGCGGCCCTTGCAGCCCGCGGCAGGCAGCCCGGCACGATCCTGCCGGCCGGCCCGCCGCGGCCCGATCGAGCCGCGACAGCCCGTCAGATTGTCAGCGCCGCACCCATCTACTACCCAGGAACTCCCGTGCCGGCCGACGCGACGCCGATTGCGCTTCAGGCCGGCCAGGAGCGCAGCGGTCTGGATTTCGCCGTGCAGCGGATCCGCGTCGCGATGATTCGCGGCGCGGTTGTGGGTCCCGATGGCGCGCCGATTCCCTCCGCGTTCATCCAGCTCGTTGCGGCCGCTCGTGGTGCCTCATTCGCGACGCCCGGGCCCGTGGCGACCCCGTCGACGAGTGCGCGAGCGGATGGCACGTTCGAGCTCCCGCCCATCTCGCCCGGCGACTACCGGTTGCTGGCGCGCGGCCCCATCTCGGCCACGGGCGCGGGTGGCGCTGCCGTTCCCGGTTCGACGTGGTGGGCAGAGGCGCCGGTTGTCGTCACGGGCGACGATGTCGATCTTGGCCGGTTGACGCTGCAACGCGGGATGACGTTCTCGGGACGCATCGTGCTCGACGACGGCGCGACGTCGGATGCTCCAGATATGACCACCCTGCGCGTCCAGCTCCAGTCGGACTCGCTTCAGGTGGCGTCGTCATCGTCGCGCGGCCGCGGTGCGCCAGGGCCGCGCGTCCTGATGCCGGGAATCGTCGGCGCCGACGGCACCTTTATGGTCACTGACCTCGTCCCCGGCACGTACCGCCTGCACGTGACGGGCGATCCGATCGCGAGCTCGAGCTGGTGGCTTCGTGCGGCCATGATTGACGGGCGCGACCTGCTCGACGTTCCGCTCCGCATCAACCCCGGCGAGGAAGTTCGCGGCATTGAGCTCGTCCTGTCCGACCGCCGCAGTGAACTATCCGGGACGCTCACGACGGCCGCGGGGGACGCGTTCCCTGAGGTGTTCGTCCTGGCCTGTCCGGCCAACCCCGCCCTGCGCCTGCCGCACTCGCGCCGCGTGCAGGCCGTCCGTCCCGACAGCAGCGGCCGGTTCGTGTTCGAGAACCTGCCCGCCGGCGACTACGTCCTCTTCGCGCTCACGGATATCGACGACGGCCAGTGGAACGACCCGGGCTTTTTCGATTCGATGCCGAGGGCTTCGGTGAAACTCTCCCTGGCCCATGGGGAGAAGAAAGTCCAGGATCTTCGAGTGGGCCAATAGCCCAGCGTCGCGTGTGGACTTCAAAGGTCACGCGCTTTCGACCGCGCATGTCAGTCGCATGTCAATTCTCGAGCGGCTGTCATTTCAGGTTGCCCCAGCGGTCTCCTCAAGAAACGCCAGTATCTCCGGCCACTGCATCTTGGTGGCCCACGCGCGTGGCGTGGCCCAGGGCGGCGCGTTCGCCTCGACGGGATCCGCGCCCCGGGCGAGCAGCAGCTTCACCAGCTCGACGCGTCCCCATCGGCAGGCCCATCCGAGCGGCGTGCTTTGGAGCAGCGTGTCGCGGACGTCGACTCGTGCGCCGGCGTCGAGCAGGATCGTCGCGAGCTCCACGCCAACGCCGTGATCCCGCGCGATGACTTCGTGCAACATCGTCTGGCCGGACTCCTTCGCGCGGTGATGAGGTCCGCACCGGGCGAGGATCAACCTGAAACACTCGCTCGCGTCGTGCCGCTGCTGCGGGGTGTAGTCCTCGTGGCCGGGCACTGGTCGCCACAAGATCCAGAACCATCGCGGATCGTCAGGTGCCCAGTCCACCTGCTCAAGCGCCATGCGGACGATGTCGGCGGAAAGCGAGCTGGCGCCGCCCCAGAGCAACTGCTCCGCGACGGTGTGACCGGAGAAGTCGTCCGGCAGGAGGTGCGGGTCGATCTCCCCCGCGAGCATCTTGCGCGCCATTTCCGTCTGGCGCGCGTAGCCGGCCGGGCCGGGATGGATCCAGCCGCCGTGCCGTTCGATGAGCGCGATCATCTCGGGGTTCCCGCCATGGTAGGCGCGGTACGCGGGCGAGCCGGAGGTGAAGACGTCGGCGTTGGGATCGGCGCCGCGGTCCAGGAGCAGTCGGGCCATGTCGATGCGGTCGAGCACGACAGCCCAGAACAGCGGGCCGCCGGCTGACCACGTCTGCTCGGCGATGTGGCCCACCTGCACGCGTTCGTCAGGGTCGAGGCCGAGGTCGAGCACACGTCGCAGAACGTCCGGCTGGTTGCCCTTGACCGCGGCCTCCAGCACGCCTTTCGCTTCGAGGTCCTGCTTCGAATACCGGTCTAAAGGGAAACCGAGGGGCTTTGCCCCTCCGGGCACCCCTGCGGCGTCGCTCGCGGGGACCCCGGGACGCCCCGCTCCGCTCCGCCGACTCGCTCGCTGCCGCTCGCTCGTTTCATCACGAGGAACTAATCCCAGGTCGTCCCATCGTCCCAGCGCGGCGGCCGAGAGCGGACTGAGCTCGGCGCCGTGCTGCAGCAGCAGCGCGGCGACGCGGGTGAACTTCTCGGTATCGAAGAGCCAGTCGCCGCCTCGACCGGTGGCGGCGTAGTCGAGCGGCGTCCAGCCCTGCTCGGTCTTGCTGTGCACATCTGCGCCACGATCGAGCAGCCACTCCATCACCAGCAGCGCGCCTGCTCCCGCCGCTCGATGCAGCATCGTCAATCCATCGGGTGGGCGCATGTCGGCGAGTTCGGGATGCGCCTCGAAGACGGCGACGACAGCCAGTTCGCTGCCGCCCTGCCAGGCGCGAGAGAGCTGACGCGTGATCTCCGTCGTGCGGCCAGGGCCGCGCGCGCCTCGTCGTCTGCGCTCGGCGTCGAGGACGGCCGTGATCTCGTCGTCGCCGCGATCGCGCGCCAGGACGTAGGGACTCGTCGCGTCGCGGTTGGGCCAGATGCCGCCGTCCGGGTTCGCCCCCCGCTCGATCAGCAACGTCGTCATGGGCACATCACGTCTGAGCACGACCATGTGGAGTGCGCGCATCTCACCGCGGCCGAGGTCGACGATCTCCGGGCGCCGGTCGAGGAGCCGGCGGGCCGTGTCGACGTCGCCGCGTTCGACGGCCTCATGGAGCCGCGCCGCCGTCACCCCATCGACGGCGGCTTTGAGCTTCGGCCAGCTCTCGAAGCCGTACGACCGCGCCAGCACGAACTGCGCGTCGTGGAGCGCGAAGGTCTCCGGCGCGGCGGTGCGGTGATAGGCCTCGACCTCCGCGATGGCGCCGGCAGACGACGACCGGTAGGCGTCGAGGAGTTCCTTCGCCTGGCGTTTCAGTTGATCGAGATCGGGGTGCTCGCGCATTGCGCGAGTCGGCGGCGTGCGGCTCATCGTGTGCTCCTCTCCTGGCCGTGCGCATGGCGCACGTGCCGTACCCGCCCGCGTCCGCTCTGACGGGCCAGAAAGGAGTTCAGTCACGACGACGGTGACGAACGACACCGGGGTGGACGCGGTCCTTCCCGCGGACGTGGATGGCGCCCCGAGCGCCGGGAGAAGGATAGCACCGGCTATGATGACGGGAAGCTAGTTTCCCCGCGTTTCCTGGAGGGCGTCATGCTGATGATTCGCGAACTCATGTACTGCAAACCCGGCAAGGTCCGGCCGATGGTCGAGAAGTTTCTCGCGATGTCCACCGCGATGGAGAAGAAGGGCCTCGGCAAGATGCGCGTGATGACCGATGTCAGCGCGGAACGCTACTGGACGATCGTCGCCGAGTTCGAGGTGGAGAGCATGGACAAGTTCATGGCCATGGACACCTCGCCCGAAATGAGAGAGCTCGAGCCCCTCATGAAGGGCTACCACGACCTTGTCGATCACGGCCGCCGTGAGATCTACAAGATCGAGGGCTGATCGGAACGGCCTATCCTTTCAGTCCCGGCGCCCGCGCGGCACATGAGAACGAAGAGGCCCCTGAGAGAACCCGTGCGCGACGCGCCGGGGCCGAGGCTGAAGAACTACATCACGCCCGCAGGACTGCAACGGCTGAAAGACGAACACCGGTTCTTGATGAACCGCGAACGGCCTGCGGTCACCGAGGTCGTGGCGTGGGCCGCCGGCAACGGCGACCGCAGCGAGAACGCCGACTACCTCTACGGCAAGCGGCGGCTCCGCCAGATCGATTCACGGATCCGCTTTCTGACCAAACGCATTGACGCCGCCGAAGTCGTCGACCCGGCCGCGCCGCGGCCGGGATCGGCCGCCACGCGCGTCTTCTTCGGGGCAACCGTCACCTACCAGGACGCCGCCGGCCACGACCACGTGGTGAGCATTGTCGGCACCGACGAAGTAGACCTGAAGCGCCGCTATATCAGCTGGATGTCGCCGCTGGCCCGAGCCCTGATGAAGTCCACGCCGGGCGACCGCGTCGTCCTGCGCGCGCCGACGAAGACCGAACATCTCCACGTCCTCGACGTCGACTACGCACCCATTCCGATGGACCCGTTCCGCGAACCCCCGGGCGCCGAAGCCGCGCGCTAGGATCGGCGAGCGTTGACTTACGCCGGACCCTGGCAGAGCATGTGAACTCGACATCGCGCGCGGGGGCACGCATGGAAATCAGCAGGCTGTTTTCGGAGGACCGGCGTGACGATCGGCCGGCGGAGCCGGCTGGGGACACCTCGCACACGACCGGGATTCTTCCGGCGCAGGATCTGCAGAGAGCCATCGAGGCCAGAGAAATCCAGTCGGTCGAACAGATTGCGGACGAGCAAATCCAGCCAGCCAGCATTGACCTGCGGCTGGGTTCCAAGGCCTACCGTGTCCGAGCCAGCTTTCTGCCAGGCCTCAGGACCGTCCAGGAGAAGCTCCATGAGTTCGCGATGCACGAGATGGACATCACGAACGGCGGGGTGCTGGAGCGCGGTGGCGTCTACATCATCCCGCTCATGGAGCACCTCAACCTCAAGCACCGCATGTCCGCGCGTGGCAATCCCAAGAGCTCCACGGGCCGACTCGATGTCTTCACCCGGCTGATCACGGATCACGGGACCAGCTTCGATCAGGTACGAGAGGGCTACAAGGGACCCCTCTACGCCGAGGTGTCACCCCGGACGTTCACCATCCTCGTGCGCAAGGGGTCCAGGCTGAGTCAGTTGCGAATCCGCCGCGGGGCTCCGCCCAGCAGCAACAAGATGCACAAGGAGCTGAACCTCCAGTACGGTCTCGTCGATCGGGAACTGTCCGACGATGACATTCGGGATGGCATTCCGATTACGGTGGACGTGACCGGGAACGCCTCGACGGGACACGTGATCGGCTATCGAGCGAGGAATCACTCCGGGCTCATCGACGTGGATCGCGTCGGCCACTACCGGGTCGAGGACTTCTGGGATCCGGTGCGCTCGCCCGGCAAGCCGGGATTGATTCTCGACCCGGCCGATTTCTACATTCTGGCCTCTCACGAATCGGTGAGAGTGCCTCCTGCACTCGCGGCCGAGATGATCGCCTACGACACGCTCGTGGGAGAGTTTCGAGTGCACTACGCGGGCTTCTTCGATCCAGGCTTCGGGGACGTCAGCGGAGGCGCCAAGGCCGTGCTGGAAGTCCGCTCGTACGAGGTCCCGTTCGTGATCGAGGATGGCCAGGTCGTCGGCCGCCTGGCCTACGAGCGATTGACGGTCGCTCCGGAGCGCCTGTACGGCGTGCACGTGCAGTCAAACTACCAGCGGCAGGGACTCAAGCTGAGCAAGCACTTCAAGCCGCCCGAACACGCCTGAGGCGCCGATCCCGGCCGACCCCCCTCGGCCCCAGACGCCACGCTGCTCGCGGCGTGAGTCATCCACGATGGAAAAGTAACACCGCCGTCATCAGCGATCCCTACACTGGTCTCTCACGGTTCACGGGAGGCCCTATGTCAGACGTCATGCCCCAATCGCTCGCGTGCGCCAGGTGCGCGTCCGTCGACGTGCACCGGCTCGACTATGCCAGCGAGAACGCCTGGGTGGACTACTACCGCTGTGCAGCCTGCGGGCATGTGTGGAACGTGCCGAGGCCCCTGACCATCGCCGACCGCCGGCCGATGACCGCCGAGACCGTGCACTGACCGGTCCCGACGAACCTGACGGATCGAGCGGCTGCCGACGGACACATTTGTCGATTTCGGGCGGTGCGCCGGCGCTCTCGCGTCCGAGCCGGCCACGACGGATGACTGGTCGCGCGCGGCATGACATGGTTGGGCAGGAGCGCCACGTGCACGGCAGCGAACTTCGCAAACACTTCCTGGTCGCGTCGGACTTCGACCAGACCCTGAGCTTCAACGACTCCGGGCTCGTCCTGAGCGAGATCCTGGGGATCACCGGGTTCGTGGAGAAAGTCGAGGGACTGGCGCGGAGTCACCTGGTGCAGCAGGGCGGCGAGCTCGCGTATCTGATCCGCCACGATCCCGAATTCCGGGGCGTCCGGCGCGATCACCTCGCGGAGGCCGGCCGCCGCGTGCGCCTGAAGCGCGGCATCCCCGCCCTGCTGGAGTTCCTCGACCGCGAGCTCGACGGCTGCCGGTTCTCGTTCTTCGTCATCTCCGCCGCGCCGCGGGAAATCGTCGAGGCGGCGCTTGGGCCGGCCGTCCCGCGCCACCGCATTCACGCCACCGAGTTCGACTACGACGAGACGGGCGAGGTTCGGGCGATCCGGCGCGTGCCGGCGGGGTACGGCAAGGTCGCCGTCATCGAAGACCTCCGGCGTCATCTGGGTGTTCCGCCCGAGCGCGTCATCTACATCGGCGACGGCGCCTCCGACATCCACGTGATGCTGCACGTCAACCACCGCGACGGCTTCACCATCGCCGTGTCGGAGCACCCGCAGTTGACCCGGATCGCGCGGAGCACGGTGCTCAGCGACAGCGCGTTCAGCGTGCTCGTGCCGCTCCTCGCGCAGGTGTTCCGCCGGCAGGCACCCGAGATCCGGACCATCTGCGAGGTGCATGGCCTGACGCTGCAGGACTGGGGACAGTCGAGCACGGCTCGCGTGGTGCTCAGTGACAGTCCGACGGCCGCCGCCGACGATGACGCGCCCACGATTGTGCGGGCGCTCGGATAGGGCCCAGATTCTCACCGCACGGCACGCCTGACATCAGGGCTGCCGCGCGGTGAAGACGTCAGAACGGCGCCGCTGGCGTCCGCCCTGCTTCGACTATCCTCCGTAGTTCGGGTTCTGGCCGGACGCCCGCCGGGATCGAATCGGTGAAGGATCGTGTGTCCCTCATCCGCTGGGGAGCGGCCGCCAACCGCCATGCCTCGAACAGCGGAACGAGCGCGCGCGGCCAGTCGCGGGTCTCAGCGTAGGCGCGCGCGGCCAGGCCCATCCGCTGCCGCATCGCGGGCTGCCTCAGCAGCGGAATGAGCGCCTGTGCGAAGGCGGCCGCGTCACCGCCGCTGGCGATTCTCCCGGTGATCTCCGGCAGGATCTGCTCGGCCGTCCCGCCCCGATCGGAGACGACGACCGGCAATCCAGAGGCCTGAGCCTCCAGCACGGCGGTTCCGGCCGACTCGGCCGAGCCTGGGCACAGAAGGACGTCGGCCGACGCCATCGCCGCGGCCACGCGGTCGTGCGGGATCCACCCGAGGAAGACGCCGTCCGGGCAGCGTGACGCCAGCTCGGCGCGCATCGGGCCGTCGCCGGCGAACACCCACTGATGTTGGATACCGTGCCGGAGGAGTTGGCGCTGGAGCGGCCCTAGGATCGCCAGCCCCTTCTCGGGCGACAGGCGGCCGACATATAGGATGACCGGACGGCGATGGTCAGCATGCCAGCGTTCCCGGAACGCGGCCGATGCGCGCGTGGGACTGAAG
>CAZFAT010000072.1:0-10320 GCA_964517075.1 uncultured Solibacteraceae bacterium | reverse complement strand
CATTTCGCCGCCCACGTGCAGCATTTCGTCCGTCCGGCGGTGCTGTTCGGCGAGCGCGGTGCGCGCGCGATCGATGTACGCGCGAGCCCGCGCGTGCGATCGGTCGAGGAAGAGGACCCGGGTCCAGAGATGAATCGCCTGTTCGTACCGGCCGCTGAAATAGTGGTCGAGCCCGTCGACCAGCAGCGCCTCGACGCGACCTTCGCGGTCGGGAGCCTCGAGTTCCGGCGACGTCTCGGCGCGTTTCGGCTCGGCCATCCTGAGGAACGCTGCGGATTATATCGGCGCGGCCGGCGAAGTACAAGAGGGCGCGGCGGCCCCGCTACGTCAGGCGTGCCGGGTCGAAATCCTGGCCCCGCAGCCGGTGCTCCAGCACCCGCTGCGGGGTGAAGGCTTCCAGCTGCAGCGCCGCCGCGCCGCCGGGCGGCAGCGCCGAGGCCGGCACCAACCCGATGATCTCGCTCCCCCGGACGGCCACGCCCAGTCGGGCCGCCTCGTCGCGCACCCGCGCGAACGCCGTGGCCAGCGACGTCTGCGCCACATTCGTCAGGTTCATCGTCACCTGCACGCACCCGCGATCGGGGAGCGCGACGCCGAGCGCCTTGACCGCCGGCAGGCCACCCGTCCGTTCCCGGACGGCCCGGGCAATGCTCCGCGCGATGTCGACCCGATCGGTGGCCAGGTTGACGTTGAACGCGATCAACGGGCGCCGGGCGCCGACGGCCGACGCGCCCGCGGTCGGATGCGGCTGGGCCGGTCCGAAGTCCGGCGCCCATGCCGGGTCCCGCATCTTCGCCGACAGGCCCTCGAACTGACCGCGCCGCACGTCCTCGAGGCGCCGACGCGACTCATGCCACGCCGCGTCTTCGTAGAGGAAGACCGGCACGGCGAACCGATCCGCGATAGCCGCCCCCAGCGATCGCGCGAGGTCCACGCAGGCGGTCAGTGGCGTCGCCCCGAGGGGCACGATGGGCACGACGTCCACCGCGCCGATGCGCGGGTGCACGCCGGCGTGCGTCCGCAGATCGATCGCCGCCACGGCCTCGGCAAACAGCGCGAGCATGGCCGCCCGCATCGCGTCGCCAGTCCCCGCCACGGTGAAGACCGCCCGATGATGGACGGCGTCGCGGCTCGCATCGAGGAGGCGGACGCCGGCGGCGGTCATGGCCCGCGCGCACGCGCGGAGGACATCCAGGCGACGTCCTTCACTGAGGTTGGGCACGCCGAGAAACGGCGGCGCGTCCGTCAATCGTCGCCCCGCTCGCGGACGGGCCCGATGCCGAGGCTCCGCATCTTCTTGTAGAGGTTGCTGCGCTCGAGGCCCAGCGCGTCGGCCGTACGGGAGATGTTGCCGTCGAACGTGGCGAGCACGCCCAGGATGTACGCGCGCTCCCAGGCGTCGCGCGCATCGAACAGGGGCGCGACGGGCACGCGGTCGAGCCCGTGCGCCGGCCCGGCCGCGACCTCCAGGAACGAGAGATCGCCCGCGAGAATGACGTCGCCGGGGACCATGATCATCAGCCGCTCGATGACGTTGCGCAGCTCCCGGACGTTGCCCGGCCAGCCATAGACGCGCAGGACCTCCGCGGCCTCGGGCGACAGCGTCTTCGGCCGGCGCCCGTACTCGTGCGCGAATTCCGCGACGAAGTGATCCGCCAGCCGCAGGACATCGTCGCCTCGTTCGCGCAGGGCCGGGACGAAGATGGGGATGACGTTCAGCCGGAAGTAGAGGTCCTCGCGGAATCGCAGTGCGCGGATCTCGTCGGTCAACGTCTTGTTGGTGGCGGCGATGACGCGCACGTCCACGCGCACGCTGCCCTCGCCGCCGACCGGCTCGACGACCTGCTCCTGCAGCGCCCGCAGGACCTTGGCCTGCGTCTTCAGGCTCATGTCGCCGACCTCATCCAGAAAGAGGGTGCCGCCGGTGGCGGCCTCGAACTTGCCGCGGCGGTCGGCGACCGCGCCGGTGAACGCGCCCTTGACGTGACCGAACAGCTCCGACTCGATCAGTTCCTCGGGCAGCGCCGCGCAGTTGACCTCGATGAACGGCCCCGCGCTCCGCTGACTCAACGCGTGCACGTGGCGGGCGACCAGCTCCTTGCCCGTCCCGTTTTCGCCCGAGATCAGCACGCGGCCGTTGGTCGGCGCGGCCATGGCAATCTGCTCCCGCAGGCGCGCCATGGCCTTGCTCTCGCCAACCATCGTGTGGCGCCGATCCACGCGCGCGCGCAGCGCCCGATTCTCCACTTCGAGGCGCTGCTGCCGCAGCGCGTTGCGCACGACGAGGACCGTCTTCTCGAGCGAGAGCGGCTTCTCGATGAAATCGAACGCGCCAAGCTTCGTCGCGCGCACCGCCGACTCGATGTTCGCGTGACCAGAAATCATGACCACCTGCGACTCGACCCGGCGATCGCGCAGCCGCTCGAGCGTGACCAGCCCGTCCATGCCGGGCAGCCACACGTCGAGGAGGATGACGTCGTAGGCCGTGCGCACGACCTGCTCGAGGCACGCTTCGCCGCTGTCGACGGCGTCCACCGTGTAGCCCTCGTCGCGAAGCACCGCGCCCAGCGATCCGCGGACGCCGGCTTCGTCGTCGACAATCAGGATGGCAGACACGGCAGTTCAACGGTGAACACGGTGCCGGTGGTCTGCGCGGCCTCCACTTCGATCCCGCCGCCGTGCTCGACGACAATGCGGCGGACGATCGCGAGGCCCAGCCCACTGCCCCGCCCTTTCGTCGAGTAGTACGGCATGAAGAGCTTGTCTCGATCGGCCGGCGGCACGCCCGGCCCGTTGTCCGCCACCGACAGCCGCACGATCCGGTCGCGCCCGTCGTGCGCGGTGCCCACGGTGATCCGGGGCGGCGATCCGTCGGGGCGCGGCGGCGCCGCCGCGCCCCCCAGCGCCTCCAGGGCATTGTCCACGAGGTTGATGATGACTTGCCGCATCTGCTCGGCGTCGAGCCGGACCGGCGGCAGATCGCGGGCCAGCCGTCGATCGACCTCGAGGCCGCTCTGCTGCAGCACGCCCGCGTACAGCTGCAGCGTCTCGTCGACGAGCCGGTTGACGTCGGCCGGCAGCATGCGCGGTCCGCGCAGGCGCGCGAACTGCGCGAACTCGTCCACCAGACCCTTCAGCGCCTCGACCTCCACGATGATGGCGTCGGTGCACTCGGCCACGAGCGCCCGCACCTCGGGCGGCGCCGACGCGAAATGCCGCCGCAGCCGTTCGGCGCTCAGCTGGATGGGCGTCAGCGGGTTCTTGATCTCGTGGGCCAGCCGCCGCGCGACGTCGCGCCACGCGGCCACGCGCTCCGCCCGGATGATGGGCGTGACGTCATCGAGGACCAGCACCGCGCCCTCCCGCCGGCCGTCGTCGCCGGTGAGCGCGGTGGCCGCGGTCTGGAGGTGGATCTCCCGGTCGTCCTGGGCGAGCGTCACCTCCCCCACGACGGCGCCCCGATCGGGACGGCCCACGACGTCGACGAGGGGCAGCAGCACCTGCAGATCCTCCCGCGCGAACACGTCCACGGCGAGCTTCGTCTCGGCCGACGCATCGAGGCGCAGCAGGCGCGCCGCGGCGCCGTTGACGGTCGAGACCCGCCCCTGCGCGTCGAGGGAGATGACGCCCGTGGCGACGCGCTCGAGAATCGTCTCGATGTACCGGCGTCGGGCGTCGACTTCGAGGTTCTGCCGTTCCAGGTCCCGCTGCGACTGCTCCAGCTTCTGACGGCTCGTGCCCAGTTCGGCCGCCATCATGTTGAAGGATTCGACGAGCGACCCGAGTTCGTCGCCGGTCTCGGGCTCGAGACGGACGTCGAGCTGCCCGGCGCCGATCGCGCGCGCTCCCTCCGCCAGCTGGTGCACGGGCCGCGTAATGCGTTTCGCCAGATACAGCCCGAGCCAGGTCGCGCTCATGAGGATGAGCAGCGTCACGGCGAGGAAGACGGACTGGTAGATGCCCTGGATCGGTCCCTTCAGGACTCGCAGGCCCTGGTAACTCTCGTAAGCCGCCGTCGCCAGCAGCGCCTGCGATCGCACGTCGGCGCTCAGGTGCTGCGACACGACGACCGCGCCAATCACGGTCCCGTCCGCGTCCACGATCGGCGACGCGGCGCGGAGCAGCATGCCGCCGCTGTCGAGGTCGTCGCGGGTCGTCTCTTCCGCGCCCGACGCGACCGCCCGCGCGGCAATCAGATCGGCCGACGCCCGCACGTGGTCCAGCGTCGACGACTCCACGGCCACGATGAGCACCAGGTCGGTGGCGTGGCCCGGATCGGTGACGGTCCGGTACAACTCGACCATGCCGTCGCGCATGGTCCTCGGCTCCTCCTCGACCAGGGGCGACAGCGTCGCCACGTCGCTCGACAGGATGGCGGGGGCCGGCAGCGTGCGGGCGAGCCAGCGCGACCGCAGGACCAGGCCCTCGAGGTGTTCCTGGTAGTACTGGCTGGCAATGGTCTGCGCCGCGCTCAGCACGTCGTCCACCGGCTCGCTGAACCAGCGGGCGGCGCTGTCACGAATGATCTGGCTCCCGCTGATGAGCACGAGCACGGCCGGCACGATGCTCATCGCGAGCAGCGCAGCGACGAGCTTGGCGCGGAACCGGCCGAAAGGCGCCGCCTGGCGCTGTTCGACCCAGAGCTTCAGCAGGTTGCGGACGAGGACGAAGAAGAGCGCCACGAGCAGGGCCAGGTCCACGGCCAGTAGCGCGTAGAGCAGGACGTCAGTGAGCAGCGGCGGGGCGATCTGGCTCGTGCGATCGGCCAGCCAGAACAGGGCCGCGAGCACGGCAATGAGCAGGCCGGCGAGTACGATCAGAATCCGGGGACTGTCGAGGAGCCGACCCCGCGCTTCGGACCGCAGGGGGCCGGACGGCTCGGGCGGAGAGAACAGCATGGTCAGCGGATGAAGGTGAAGTCCGCGCGCCCGGCGCCGTCGTCCCGGCCCCAGGGCCAGAGCGAGAACGTCCGCTTCGGACTGGCGTGCAGGCGCACGCGCACGTAGTAGTCCGCGTTCGGCTCCAGCGGCGTCGCCGGCTGCACGGCGATCCGCTCGAACGTCGTCATCCAGGTGCGGACCTCCGCCTCGTCCTTCGTGCGCTCCGACCACACGACGCGACCGTCCTGCAGCTTCGACACCTGGTAGACCCCGGTGAGGTTGTCGAACTTCACCGACGAGGCGACGGTCACGTCCGCCAGGGTCCGATCCCACCAGACCTGCGACGGCCGGCGGAGCTGCACGTCGAACGTGAAGGTGAGCGGCAGACCGCTGCGCATGACCTCGCGCGCGTCGTCGGTGACGGCCGCCGGCGCGGTGAACGAGGCGAACACGCGGCCTTCGGCGACGAGCGGCGTGACCCGGATGTCGGCAGCCACGAGCGTGGCGAGGCTGGCGAGGCCCACGACGAGCGCCGACGCGGCAGGACGTCGGCTCATTCCCGCGTCCTGAGCAACTCGTTCAGCTCGTGCTTGAATTCGTCGAGGTCGCGGAAGTTGCGGTAGACCGAGGCGAAACGCACGAAGGCGACCTTGTCCAGATGCTTCAGCTCGCGCATGACACAGGCGCCGATCTCCTCGGTCGAAATCTCGCGGTCCGGCTTCTCCTGGAGGGAGCTTTCCACGCGATCGGCAATCGCTTCGAGGGCGCCGACCCGGACCGGCCGCTTCTCGCAGGCCTTCAGGAGTCCCGCGACGAGCTTCTGGCGCTCGAACCGTTCGCGTCGGCCGTCCTTCTTGACGACCATGTAGGGGATCTCGTCGATGCGCTCGTAGCTCGTGAAGCGCCGGCCGCACTCGAGGCACTCGCGGCGGCGGCGAATGACTTCGCCCTCCTTGCTCTCGCGCGAGTCCACGACCTTGTCGCCGAGGTGGCCACAGTAGGGGCACTTCACAGCACGCAGCTCCTCGTCAGGATCGCCGCCGGAGGCCAGCCGGTCGCGGGTGCAGACATCCTACCCCACCTTATCGGACGCTTCGGGCAGCGCCTCCGCGGCCTCGGCGGTCGACTGCATCTGCTTCAGCCCGAAGAGCGAGAGCCCATCCTGCGCCATGAACACCAGGCCGACCAGCGAGATCGGCGCGAACGAGACCAGGTGGAGGACGATGGCCCCGGCCGCGGCCCGATCCGGGTCCGCCGCGAAGAAGTCGACGACCGCCCACTTGTACATCGCGTGGAAACTCCCCACGCCGGCCGGCGTCGGCAGGGCCACCCCCACAACCAGGTACATGAGGACGAGGAAGGAGCCGGCAAACCCGAATCTGACCTCGAGCGCCATCGAGGTCAGCCAGACGCCCAGGGCGATCGAGATCCAGAGCAGCACGGAGAGCGCCATCGCCGCGGCCAGGGCCCCGGGCCGCCGCATCACCGCCAGCCCCTCGACGAACGTGTGCACGAAGCGCCCGGCCACGACCGCGCCACGGCCCGGCAGCAGCCGCGCCGCGCGCTCCGTCCATCGGCCCAGCCGTTCAGGGTGCCCGGCCGATACCACCATCACGACAATCGCGGCGATCGCGACCGCCGTGGCAATGCCGCCCCCGAGCTTCACTTGATCGCCGACGTCGAGCGACGTGGTCAGGAGAAAGACGCCGAACAGCAGCAGCACGGTCACGAGATCGAAGATGCGCTCCACGATGACGGTCGCGAACGTCGCCGCCGCGCTGAAGCCTTCGCGCCGCGCGAGCAGATAGGGGCGCAGCACCTCGCCGATGCGACCGGGGAGCAGGAATGTCGCGGTGAAGCCGATCACCGTGGTTCGCAGCGCGGTCGAAAAGCGGGCGCGGCCGATGGGCAGGAGCAGCGCCTGCCATCGCCAGGCGCGGAAGACATAGGTCTGAAACGTCACGAGCACGGCGAGGAAAATGGGCCAGAGACGCGCCCCGCGCATGGCCGACCAGACCTCGCGAAAATCGAGGTTGCGCAGAAACCACCAGAGCAGACCAATCGTGAGCGCGGCCGCGATCAGCGTGTGCCAGCGCACCTTGCGTCCAGAAGGCATGTGAAATCGGGGAGCGGACAGAACGGCGGATGACCACCGGACCTGCGCAACCGCCGCGCGGGCATCCGGCCGCTAGGTTCTACTATAAGATCCACGGCACGTCTATGGGCAGGCGTGAGCTCCTGATCGCGCTCGCGTTCGTCGCCGTGGCGATCGTCGCCTATCAGCTGACGGCGCCCGCGACGCCCGCGTCGGCGGGCGGCAAGATCGGCGATCTCCTGGCCGAGTTCCGGCGAGAGATCCGCGGCAATGCCGGGCGCGCGTCGGTCACGCATCGCGGGGTCCTCGAGATCCCGCGCGGCGTCACCGAACTGCGCCCGCCCGCGCTCAGCACGCTGACACTCGTCGGCGAGCCGCGCATCGACGTCGCCTATGAACTGACCGTGCAGTCGGTGGCGGCTGACGACGCCACCGCGAGGGCGGCGGCGGAGGGCGCGGGCCTGGCCGAGGACGCGTTCGGGCCCGTGCTGGCCCTGCGCGTGACCCACCCGCTCCAGGCCCGGTTGACCAGCACGATGACCCTCCGCGTGCCCGCCCGGCTCGCGGTCAGGCTCGAGGGAGTCCGCCGGGCCGCCGTCAGCCACGTGGGCGCCCTCCACCTCGAAGGCTTCGTCGGGGACGCCCAGATCTCGGAGATCGCGGGGGCGGTGTCCGGGTCGCACCGGAATGGCACCTTGACCCTGGCCGGTGCCGCGTCGGTGACGCTGACGCTCACGGGATCTCGGACAACGCTCTCAGGCATCCGTGGCGTCACGAGCGTCACCGGTCGCGGCGGCGAGGTCCGGCTCACCGATCCGGCCGGTCCGGTGGATGTCAACGGCACCGATCTCGACGTCGCCATCACCACGCCGCGCGCGCGCGTGCGCATCGATGCGTCGAACGGCGATGTCGTTGTCGATCGACCGGCGGCGGAAACGGAGATCAACGGCCGGCGGCTGGATGTGACCCTCACGCTGGCCGCGGCGGTGCCGGTGACGGCGGCCACGACCGAGGGATCGTTGACGCTGCTGCTCGATGGGCCACCGGCGGTGACGATTGACGCGGCGACCAGCGACGGCGCGACCATCGACGCGTCGGCCTTCGGCGTGGTTGCCGCACCCATCGATCGCGGTCAGCGTCTGGCGCATCGCTTCGGGGACGCCGCGCGCGTGGCGCTGCGCAACCAGCGCGGCGCGATTGTGATCGGCCCGGTGAAGTGATAGGCTGCCCCGTCTTCCCGCGCCGAGCACGATGCCCCCAGTCGTTCTTGAAACGCATCTCGACGGACTGACGCTTGCCCGACGCGGCAAGGTCCGCGACGTCTACGATCTCGGCGCTCACCTGCTCATCGTCGCCACCGACCGCATTTCCGCGTTCGATTACGTGCTGGGATCCGGCATTCCTGGCAAGGGCACGGTCCTGACGCAGTTGTCGGCATTCTGGTTCGATCGCCTGGGCGACGTCGTGCCACATCATGTGGTCGCGGTCGATGTGGACACGTTTCCACCGGTCACGAAGCCCCATCGCGACGTCCTGCGTGGGCGCTCGATGCTGGTGCGCAAGACCACGCCGATTGCGATCGAGTGTGTGGCGCGAGGCTATCTCGCCGGATCGGGCTGGAAAGACTACCGCGCGACGGGAACCGTGTGCGGCGTGCGGTTGCCGCCGGGACTCGTCGAGTCGGACCGGCTCCCCTGCTCGATCTTTACGCCGGCCACGAAAGCGGAGTCCGGACACGACGAGAACATCACCGAAGCGCAAGCCGGTGACAGGATCGGTCACGATCTCGTCACGCGCCTCCGCGAGCTCACCTTGTCGTTGTACGAGCGCGGGATGGAACACGCCGCAACGTGTGGCATCATCATTGCGGACACCAAGTTCGAGTTCGGTCTCGCCGGCGACACGCTGATGCTCATCGACGAAGTGCTCACGCCCGACTCCTCCCGCTTCTGGCCCGAAGCCGAGTACGCGCCGGGCCGAAGCCAGCCGAGCTTCGACAAGCAGTACGTGCGGGACCACCTGGAACAGATCGGCTGGAACAAACAACCGCCCGTGCCGGCGCTGCCCGAGGATGTCGTCCTGCGGACGAGCGAGAAGTACCTGGAAGCGTACCGCCGGCTGACCGGCCGGTGCCTGCAGACATGAGGACCGACGCGATGAACCGGCGCGGAGCATCAGGACGATGATGCGTGACGACCTCGCGGCGCTGGTCCAGCAGATGCTCGAGCGCGGCATTCGCTTCGGGGACGCCCAGCGCGAGTTCGAGCGCACGTTCATCACCCGGGCGCTGGCCCGCACCAACTACAACGTCTGCAAAGCGGCGAAAATGACCGGCCTCCACCGGAACACGCTGAGCCGCAAGATGTCCGCCTACAAGATCCGCAAGAGCGCCTGACCGCCCGCGCGGCCTCCCCGGCCCACCCGCCGGGGGCCGGCCGTCCCGAGGCCCCTCTTGACCCGGCCACCCCGTCTTCCCTACACTTAGCAGTCGATCATCGTGAGTGCTAACAGTTTGGACCCCAGACTGCCAGGCACGCCCCCGATCACGAGAGTTTCAGCCCCGGTCGCTCCCCCCCCCCCGGGCGGGGGCCGGACCGGGTTGTGGAGAGGACAGTCATGAAAGTGAGACCACTGCACGACCGGATCATCGTGGAGCGTATTGACGAAGGCGAACAGCGCGTCGGCGGCATCATCATCCCGGACACCGCCAAGGAAAAGCCCCAGCAGGGCAAGGTCATTGCCGTCGGCAAGGGCCGGATCGAGAAGGAGGGCAAGGTCACGCCGCTCGACGTCAAGGCCGGCGACACCGTGCTCTTCGGCAAGTATGCCGGGCAGGAAATCAAGATCGACGGATCCGACTACCTCATCATCCGCGAGGAAGAGGTGCTCGGCGTCATCGAGAAGTAGCGCCCCCGGCCGCCGCGGCGGCCACCTGAGGATGCGCACCGACAGTTACGAGTTGTCTTCCACTACGGAGTTCAGCAATGGCTAAACAGATTGTTTACGGTGAGGACTCGCGCCAGGCGATCCTCCGCGGGGTGAACAGCCTCGCCGACGCGGTCAAGGTCACGCTCGGGCCGAAGGGCCGCAACGTGGTCATCGACAAGAAATTCGGCTCCCCCACCATCACCAAGGACGGCGTGACGGTGGCCAAGGAGATCGACCTCAAGAACCCGCTCGAGAACATGGGCGCCCAGATGGTCCGCGAGGTGGCGAGCAAGACGTCGGACATCGCGGGTGACGGCACGACCACCGCGACCGTGCTGGCCCAGGCCATCTTCCGTGAGGGCATCAAGAACGTCGCCGCGGGCGGCAACCCCATGGAGATCAAGCACGGGATCGACC
>CAZFAT010000071.1:0-19814 GCA_964517075.1 uncultured Solibacteraceae bacterium | reverse complement strand
GTCCGCCATCATGGAAATCCTGCGGCTCGCCCCACCCGCGAGCGGCCGCGTCGTCGTGCTCGGCCGCGACACGCGCGACCTGTCCGCGGCGGACCGTTTCGCGATCCGCCGCGACGTCCAGGTGGTGTTCCAGGACCCGCTGGCATCGCTCGATCCGCGCATGCCGGTCGGTGACATTCTGGCGGAGCCGCTCTCGACGCACGGCGTGCCCGCGGCGGATCGCGCGGCGCGGGTGCGCGAGCTATTGACGATGGTGGGGCTGCGGCCGGAGCACGCGAACCGGTATCCGCAAGCGTTTTCTGGTGGCCAGCGGCAGCGGATCGGCATCGCGCGCGCGCTCGCGCTCTCGCCGAAACTCGTCGTCCTCGACGAGCCCGTGTCGGCGCTCGACGTGTCCATCCGGGCCGGCGTCATCAACCTGCTCGAGCGGCTGAAAGCCGATCTCGGCCTGTCGTACCTGTTCGTGGCTCACGATCTCTCCGTCGTCCGGCACGTCGCCAACCGCGTCGCCGTCATGTACCTCGGACGTTTTGCGGAAATCGGCGCGACGGACGAGGTGTTCGATCGCCCGGCGCATCCCTACACGCAGGCGCTCCTGTCGGCCATTCCCCTGCCGGATCCGCAGAAAGAACGGGCGCGGCGCCGCATCCTGCTGCCGGGCGATCCGCCCAGCCCCGCGCACCCGCCGTCCGGCTGCACGTTCCGCACCCGCTGTCCGAAGTTCGCGCATGAACTGACGGAGGCCCAACGGCGGCCGTGCCTCGACGAGCGCCCGCCGCTCGCCCCGCGCACCGGCGGCCGCGATCACCTGGACGCCTGTCACTACGCGGACGTGGTGGAGGTGGTGTGAGGGGAGTCTTGACAGGATAGTCTCCTTAGGAATATAACCTCGCCGAGACTATGGCTGTCCGCCGCGAGCCGCCCGTCGCGTCATTCCTGCCTCTCACCAGCGTCGTCTTCGAGATTCTCGTGTCGCTGGCCGGCGAGGATCGGCATGGCTACTCGATCCTGACTGATGTCCGATCCCGGACCGGCGAGTCCCTGCGCCCCGGATCGCTGTATCGCGCGTTGAACCGGCTCCTCGATGAAAGCCTCATCGAGGAACTGGACGAACGGCCGGATCCCAGCGTGGACGACGAACGGCGGCGCTATTACCGGCTGACGAGGCTCGGCCGGCGCGTCGCTCAGGCGGAAGCGGCGCGGCTCGACGCGCAGATCGAGCGTGCGAAGGCGGCGCTCGTCACGCGCCGACGCTGACGATCAGGGGACGTTCATGCCGGCCACCGACCTTCGACGTTTGGACCCCGATCGTGCACGGCTCGTCGGCCGCTTCGTGCGGCGGATGTGTCGCTGGGCGGTCCTTGCGTTTCCGGCCGACTTTCGGGCGCGACAGGGCCGGGCACTGCTGCAGACGCTCACGGCCGATGTGCGGCGCCGATCCGTGGTCGCGTCGGCGGTGCGCCTGTCCGGCAATCTCCTCGATACCGTGCGCGCCGGAATCGCCGAACGGCTGGCGCGCCGCCGGCATTCCATCCGGCGCCCCGCATCGCTGAATCGCGTCGCGTCTGGAGGCAGCCCTCGGATCGGACGATGGCTGGTCGATGCACGACACGCCTGGCGGTCGATCCACCTGCGTCCAGGCGCGTCGGCCGCGACCGCGATGGTCTTTGCGCTGGGGATTGGGCTCGCGACGGCGATGTTCGCCCTGGCGGATCCGTATTTCCTCAGGCCTCTGCCGTACGCACGACCGCAGGAACTCGCCGTGATTCGGCTTGGCTCTTCCGGCGGGCGAGGCGGACTGCCGCCGGGCGGGCGAAGCGGAGTTCCGCCGCCCACGCCGACACTGGAGACGTGGCGATCGCGAACCGATCTCTTCGACGGCGTGGCGGCGTACACCGGTCGAGGCTTGATATTGGTTCAAAGTGACGCCGGTCTCGTCTCACTGACGGTCACCGATGTCACGGAGAACTTCTTCCAGGTGCTGGGCACTCGCGATCCGGTCCCCGAGGCGTCGATCACCGAATCGTCCACCGCGAGCGTGCCCATCGTGCTGGCGTCCAGGGGCCGTCAAAAGATCCCAGCGGATCTCGCGTCCGGCACGCTCGTTGGTGAGAATGGCCTCACTGTCCGTGTCGACGGCTCGCTCCCTGAAGGGTTTCTGTTCCCAGAGCCGGGTCAGCAGAACATCGAAGCCCTGAGTGCATTCAATACCGGGCCACTTCGAACCATCACGGCAGATGGCGAAGGAGACTACTCCTCCAGGCGGCCCCTCACCGTAATCGCGCGCCTCAAGCCGGGCGTGGACCCGTCGCTGGCCGCGAACAGCCTCGCCGCGATGATGCCGCCGACCGGACGATATGCCGTCCAGGCCGACTGGCTGTCGGAGGTGATGACGCGCCGCGTGCGCCCGCTTGCGATGGGGGCCCTCGGCGCGGGCCTGCTCATCCTTCTCGTCTGCGCCGGCAACGTCGCCAACCTCGTCGCCGCACGTGGCGCCTGGCGGGCGCGCGAGTTCGCGACCAGGGAAGCCCTCGGCGCGTCGCGTCTGGACATCCTGCGTCTGCGATTGCTCGAGCTTGGTCTGATGGCGGCCGTGTCGGCTGCGGGTGGCCTCGGGATCGCCTGGCTGGCGCTCGCCGCCTCGGCGCGCGTGATTCCGGCCGAGTTCGTGACGCTCGGAGCGCCCGCGGTTACCGCCCGTGTGGTCGTCTTCGCGATGCTCGCCGCACTCGTTGTGATCGCGGTCGTCCTCATGCCGCTCCTCACGATGCTGCGCACGCCCGCCCAGCCGGCAGGTGGCCGCGCCGTCACCTGGCTCCGGATCGGCTTCACCGGGGTGCAGTCGGCCCTCTCGCTCGTGCTGGCGGTCGGTGCTGCCATGCTGCTGCAGTCCTACGCCAATCTCCACGCGTATGACCTTGGCCTGGATCGCACCTCATTGACCGTGACGGTTGCGCCTCCCCACGGCGGCGGCCGCGAGGAATCCCCACGCGTTCTCGACGTTCAGGCGGACGTCGAACGGCTCAGGCGCATTCCGGGCGTCGAAGTCGCATCGGCGAGGCGTGGCGGTAGTGCGGGCGGCCGGGTGTTGGTCAACGGGGTACCGACCTTTGCGTTTGTCGAAGACACCGCTCCGGGATTGTTTGACGCTGCCGGCATGACGATGCGGCAGGGCCGGGTGCTGCGCTCCGGCGACGAACTCTGGCGAGCCGTCGTGGTCAACGAGGCCTTCGCCCGGGAACATTGGTCCGAATCGCTCGCCCCTCGGTCAGATCATCGTTCGAGACAAACGCCAGGCCGAAGTCGTCGGCGTCGTGCGGGACGTCTTCGAGTTCACCTTTGAACCGCCAACACCGAAGATCTACAACCTGGTCAGTGAGATTCCTCGGACCGTCGAGTACGTGGTGCGTGGCGCTGGCGATCCCACCGCGTTCGCCGAGCCGATTCGCCGAACGCTCGCTGCCGTGCACGCCAACGACTTCATTGGCGAGGTCGAGACCGTCGGCGGGCGGTTGGCGGATCGCGTCCGGGATCGCACGTTTGCCACGCTGGTTCTCACGTTCTTCGCGGTCGCGGCCGGCGCGGTCACACTGGCCGGTCTGGTCGGGATCGTGACCTTCATCGTCGCCCGCCGGACCCGCGAGATCGCCATCCGTCTGGCTGTTGGCGCCCGCCCCACGCATATCCGGCGGCTCGTCGTGCGCGAGGCGCTCGCGGCGGCGGCTGTCGGCGCCGCGGCAGGGTTGCTGATCGGCCGGTGGCTGTCGACATGGCTCGAGAGCTTTGTCTTCGGGATCGAAGCGGGGAACTGGACCACGGCTCTCGCGGCGGCACTCGCTGCGGTGACGATCATGGTCCTTGCCGCGCTCATTCCCGCACGACGCGCTCTCAGGTTGCAGCCGACCGAGGCACTGAGGGTCGACTAACCGCGGTGGTCAGCGGCCCGCGGGGCTGAAGCCCCGCGGCTACGTGAGTCAGGAAAAGGCGGACGGCGTGTCTCCACTCGTGCTCACACTGATCGTTGGCCTTCCCATTCTCTCGGGTTCACCGTTGGCCATGGACCCGCAGCGCACGCGGCTTGCGGGTCACTGGATCCAGGTGGAGCCTTCGCCGAGCACCGCCGGTGTAGGCCCAACGTGCGGTTCAGGATGTGTGATCACTCAAGACGAGAAGACGCTGACGGTCGGTGGCGCTGAAGGGCGAGTTCCTGCAGTCTTCAAGCTGGATGGCTCACCAACCAGGACGGTGTTCGGGACGGGACCCTACGCGGCGGAGTCTACGGTCATTGCCCGATGGGAGGGCAGCGTCTTGGTGATCACCCGGCAAACTGGCAGGAACCCTGTGTCCACGAATCGGCTGGTCATCGACGGCGAATCGCCTGATCATCTCAGCCACCGGAGCGGGCCGGGGCGGAGATGGCACGAAGTTCATCTACCGGCGCGTCCCGTGACCGTCGGGCCCACAGGCCTGGCGGAAGCGCTGCAAGCCGATCCCTCTTGACTCACCCGGCCGTAAAACATAGTTTTACCGCATGGTCAAGAGCATCACGAAGATCGGCAACTCGCAGGGCATCATCTTCGACACCGCCCTCCTCGAACTCGCGCACCTCAAGGCCGGGGATGAAGTGAACGTGGAGGTCCACGAAGGCGGCACCATCACCATCACGCCCGTGCGACGCGCGCTGGAGACAGAAGAAGTCTCCGGCGTGATCAAGAAAACGATGAAGGACTACGCGAAGACGATGAAGAAGCTGTCATGAGCGGCGCGGATGCGTGCGTTCATCTGACCACCGACATCGTCCGGGAGATTCATCGGGAGGCACTGACGCGGTTCGGCGGGCTGGACGGTGTCCGTGAGATCGCGCTGCTCGAGTCCGCCGTCGCCGCGCCTCGTGCCACTTTCGGCGGGGCCTCGCTGTATCACGACCTCGTGGACGTCGCGGCGGCCTATCTGTTCTATCTCGGCCGCAACCATCCCTTTGTGGACGGCAACAAGCGCACGGCGCTTGGCGCGTGTCTCGTGTTCCTGCGCCTGAACGGTCGCGAGCCAGCCCCTGATGGACCGCCGTGGGAAGCGCTGACTCTCGACGTGGCCGCCGGGACCATCGACCGCACGGAGGCCGCCGCGCGACTGCGCCGGCTCGTGACGATCAGCACCAGGTCCGGCAGACCGTAGTCAGCGCCTCGACCGGTCAGCCCCGAGCGCTGCCCACGGCGACAGGAAAAGAGCAAGCCCCCGCAGAGACACGGCGCGCGACGGCGACAGGTTGGGAAGCCGGCGCCAGCTTCCGACCGGAGACCTTCGTGCCTTGCTCCGGCCACGTTTTTGCAATATCGAACGGTCGGTCGCATGGCCAGAAAAGATGGGACGGGGAGCGCCCAAGCCCGCTCCCGGCGACGCCGTGCCCGGTCCGCGCCGCACCTTCAGGAACTGTTCGATCTGCTCATTGAGAACGTCCGGGAGTACGCCATCTTCCTGATGGACCGTCAGGGCGGTGTGCTGAGCTGGAACGCGGGCGTCGAGCGGATGCTCGGCTACCGCGAGGACGAGTTCCTCGGCCTCGACGTCCGGCGCCTGTTCCGGGCCGACGAGCAGGACGCGGCGAACACCGAGATGGCCACGGCCGCGGCCACGGGTCGCTCGGAGGACGAGCGCTGGCATGTCCGGAAGGACGGCGGCGAGATCTGGGTCACGGGGGTCCTCACCGCCCTGCGCGACGCGGCCGGCCGGCTGCGCGGCTTCGCGAAAGTCATGCACGACACCACCGCCCAGCGCCATGGGGCCCTCGAGCGCGACGACCTGCTCCGCCGCGAGCTCTTCGCGCGCGATCAGGCCGAGGAAGCCAACCGGATGAAGGACGAGTTCCTCGCCATGGTGTCGCACGAACTGCGGACGCCCCTCAACGCCATCCTGGGATGGGCGCGGATGCTGGGGGCCGGCGAGCTGGACGCCGCGCGCACGCAACGCGCCGTCGAAACCATCGAGCGCAACGCCCGCGCGCAGTCGCAGCTCGTCGCCGACCTGCTCGACATCTCGCGCGTCGTCACCGGCAAGCTGCAGCTCGACGTCGGGCCGGTGTGGATCCAGGAGCTTCTGAAGACCGCCGTTGAATCCGTGCATCACGCGGTGGCGGCCAGACAGCTGAGTCTCTTGGTGACCATGACGGGCGAACCCGTGCCGGTCGAGGGCGATGCCGCGCGTCTCACGCAGGTGATCCTCAACCTGCTCTCCAACGCCATCAAGTTCACGCCGGCCGGAGGCGTCATCGAGCTGCGCCTGGACCGGCGGCAGGACGATGTGGAGCTGACGGTGCGGGATACGGGGCAGGGCATTGCCGCCGAAGAATTGCCGCACATCTTCACGCGGTTTCACCAGGCCGCGCCGGGCCGCCGATCGTCAGGCGGGTTGGGCCTCGGGCTCACCATCGCCCGGCACATCGTGCAGGCGCATGGCGGCACGATTGAGGCCCGAAGTGAGGGAGAAGGGCGAGGGGCGACGTTCGTCGTGCGGCTGCCCCAGGCGCGAGGCGTCACCACCGGCGCGGAACCGCCCGCGGTGTCGGACAGTACTCACGGGATGACGTGTCCGCCCGGACTTCAGGGCAAGGTCGCGCTCGTCGTCGAGGATCAATTGGACTCACAGGAACTCGTCGTGTCGCTCCTGAGTCATTGCGGGATGCGGGTGCGCACGGCGGTGTCGGTGGACGGCGCGCTGGGCGTACTCGACGCCCAGCCGGTGGACGTGATTGTGAGCGACATCGCCCTCGTCGGTGAGGCCGACGGCTGCGAGCTGATGCGGACGGTTCGCACGCGATCGGGGCCGCTCGGACGCGTGCCGGCCGTCGCGGTCAGCGCGCACGCCAGCCGCGACGACCGCATGCGCGCCCTCGACGCCGGCTACGAGCTCCACCTCGCGAAGCCGCTCGAGCCCGCCGACCTGATCAAGGCCGTCGCGATGCTGCTCAGCTAGTCCACCCTCGTCACCTTCGTCAGGCGCACGGGCTGACTGCCGTAATTCTCCAGGATCATGTGTCGGGTCTTGGCGCTGGCCGTGATCTTCGTCGCGACCGTGATCGTGCCTTCGCCGCTGCCATTCGGATTGAGCCGCAGGTCCACCACCATGAACGGATAGTTGGCGGAGCGCTCGCGATTCGAGGCTTCGAAGAAGCTCAGGGGGCGGTCCGTAATCAGGGTGACCTGGGACCCGCCGTTCTCGGTCCGGATCTGCCGCGCGTAGCGCAGTTCGTCCCCGACGCTGTCGCGCGTACCGATGGTCCCGGCCCTCGGCATACCTTGCAGGACCCTGAGCAGCTTGGCCTGTCCGCCGCTGGCCACGGTCAGGAACTGCTCGTGCTCCGCGTCGGTCGACCAGCGATTGACGGTGATCTGGATGGTCGTGGCCGTCAGGGCCACCTCGGGGTCGATGTTCGTCGCCGTCGCGGTGTAGCGGACTGGCGCGGGCGGCGCCTGCGCGGTTGCGGTCGCGACCAGTCCGGCCACGAGCGCTGCGGCCACTACGGCCGGGATACGGAGACTGATGTGACGTGTCGGGTGCATGACGTCGCCTTCCTGACTCTGGGGACTGCGTGATCTTCCCTTGGACGAAGCAAGGCGCGGGCCAGCCGAGGAAACGGCCCCGAGGCCGATTCGGGCGGTGTATCCTCGAACCGGACGGCGCCGGCGCGCCGGCGGGAGGTCCTTTGCACAACATTTGGCGACAGCGTGTGGCGCGGACGGTGCTCAGCGTGGCGGTGTGCGGCGCCGCCTGCGGCCGAGGCGGCGACCCACCCGCACCGGTGGTGGCGAACGCGCCGGGCACGACCGCCAACCAGACGAACCCCATGCCACGCGATCGCGTGCAGGACGGCGGCCGCGTGACGTGGCCGATTAACTCGTTGCCGCCGAACTGGAATTACCACGAGATTGACGGCACCGAGATGGACGCGGCCTACATGCTCCTCGCCCTCATGCCGACGCCGTTCGTGACCGATGCCGGCGGCACACCGCACTGGAATCCGAACCTCCTGGCGTCGGAGCCCGTGCTGACCGTCGAGCCGCGGCAGGTCGTGACGTACCGAATTCATCCGCGGGCGGTCTGGTACGACGGCACGCCCATCACGTGGGAGGACTTCCACTGGCAGTGGCGCGCCAGCAACGGCACGACCAAGGCCTACCGCATCTCGTCATCGAACGGCTACTCCGACATCGAGAGCATCACCCGCGGGCAGGACGATCGCGAGGTCGTGGTGACGTTCACACACCGGTACGCGGATTGGCAATCGATCTTCTATCCGCTCTATCCCGCGTCGACCAATCGCGATCCGGGCGCCTTCAACGACGGCTGGAAGCAACAGCCGCTGACGTCGGCCGGCCCGTTCAAGTTGCAGAGCATCGATCGGACGACGCAGACGGTCACGCTGGTGCGCAACGAGAAGTGGTGGGGCACGCCGGCGAAACTGGAAACCATCGTCTACCGATCCATCGTGCCCGACGCGCAGATCGACGCCCTGGCAAACGGCGAGATCGACTTCATGGACGTGGGGCCGGACGCGAACAAGTACCAGCGCGCGCGGAACATCGCCGGCGTGGACATCCGGATTGCCGGCGGACCGAACTTCCGGCATCTCACGATCAACGGTTCGGGTCCGATCCTGCAGGACGTGCGGGTCCGCCGGGGGCTGGCCATGGCCATCGATCGCGCCGCCATCGCACGGGCGCTCCTCGGTCCGCTGGGCGGCGTGGATCCGCAGCCGCTCAACAACCACATCTTCATGGCCAACCAGGCCGGCTATCAGGACAACTCGGGCGACGTCGGCCGGTACGACCCGGCGCGCGCCGGGCAGCTGCTCGACGAAGCCGGCTGGCGGCTCGAGGGTGGCGTTCGGCGCAAGGACGGCCGGCCCCTCGAGATCACGATGGTCATTCCCGCGGCCGTCGCGACGTCGCGGCAGGAGTCGGAGCTGATGCAGAACATGCTCAGCCAGCTCGGCGTGACGATGCGGATCAACACGGTGCCGGTGGCCGATTTCTTCGACAAATACATCCGGCCGGGGCAGTTCGACTTCACGGTGTTCTCGTGGATGGGCACGCCGTTTCCGATCAGCTCGACCGAGTCGATTTACGCCAAGCCCACCCGCAACGCCTCCGGTCAGCTCGACGTCCAGCAGAACTACGCCCGCACCGGGACGGACGAGATCGACGCGCTCTTTGCCGAGGCCAACGCCGAGCTCGACGGCGCGAAGGCCATCGTCATCGCGAACCGGCTGGACGCCCTCATCTGGCAGCACGTCCACTCGCTCACCCTCTACCAGCGGCCCGAGCTGTGGGCCACGAAACGGGCCCTCGCCAACTTCGGCGCCTTCGGCTTCCAGCAGCCGCGGGTGTATCAGGACATCGGCTGGGGTAGGGAGTAGGGCACGGAACGGAGGGGCCGACCTTGAGGTCGGCCCGGATGTTCCGCCGACCTGAAAGGTCGGCGGCTCCATCGGCTCAAGGCTCAAGGCTTCACGGCTCTGGACGCTTGGAGTAACCTTGTGCCATTCGCCCGGGGATGGGCGGCTTCGCTGGGACGCTCCGAGGAGACGGTATGGACTATACACGACGTGAGTTTGCCAAACTCGCGCTGGCGACGGTGCCGGCGGTCGGTTTGCTGGACAAGACACTCATCGGTGCGGCCCTGCAGGCTAAGCCGAACTCCCGCTTCAACGGCGTGCAGATCGGCACGATCACCTACAGCTATCGCAGCATGCCCGATCAGAGCGCCGAGGCGACGCTCAAGTACATCGTCGGCTCCGGCATCAGCGGGATCGAGCTGATGGGTGGCCCGGTCGAGGCCTATGCGCGCGCGCGGACGGGCTTCAATCCGTCAGCGGGCCGCGGCGGCGGCGGGGGCGGCGGCGGGCGCGGCGGGCGCGGCGGACGTGGTGGTGGCGGGGCGGGCCGTGGCGGGCCCGATCCGGCGACGCTCACCGGGAAGTGGAATGGCGTGCCGTGCGCCCCGGGCAGTCCCGGAGAGGACCCGACCTACGGGGCTCCGCCCGCGGCGGAGGCTGGGCGGGGCGGCGGCCGGGGCGGCGGTGGTCGCGGCGGCGGCGGCGGCGAGCAGACACCCGAGCAGATCGCGGCAGCCCAAGCTGCGGCCCAAGCCGCGGCCGAAGAGCAGCGCAAGTGGCGCATGGGCCTGTCCATGGACATCTTCAAGGACCTCCGGAAGATGTACAACGACGCCGGCGTCAGCATCTATGCGGTCAAGGACGTTCGGCAGGGGTCGGACGAGGAACTCGAGTACACCTTCGCGGTGGCCGAGGCGCTAGGCGCCAATCACATCACGCTCGAGCTGCCGGGCGGCCCGAACGGTGAAGCCACGTTGAAGCGGCTGGGCGACTGGGGCGTGAAGAAGAAGATCCACGTCGCCTATCACACGCACGCCCAGGGCAGCATGACGGCGTTCGATCGCGCGTTCGCGATTTCGCCCGGCAACACGGCCAACGTCGATCTCGGTCACTTCGTGGCGGGCGGAAACCGCGGCGGCACGCCGCTCGACTTCCTGAACAAGTACCACGCGCGGATCTCGAGCTTCCACTTGAAGGACCGCACGCTGCCGGAGAATTGCTCGCTGAACCTGCCCTTTGGTACCGGCCAGACGCCAATTCGGGACATGCTGCAGTTGATTCGGAAGAACAAGTGGACGTTCCCGGCGTCGATCGAGCTCGAGTACACCATCCCTGAGGGCTCGGATGCGGTGAAGGAAGTCCAGAAGTGCGTCCAGTACTGCAAGGACGCCCTGGCCTGATGTTGACGCGACGTGAATTACGTCGGGCGTAGTTTCGACCCGAAACTACGCCCGACGTCGTTGTTCGTGCCCTCAGACACCCTTACCATGGTGGCGGGATGAACGACACTTGGCCGTCGGCCGTCAGCGCGCAGGCCCTCCTCGCCGCCATCGTCGAATCGTCCGACGACGCCATCATCAGCAAGGACCTGGACGGCATCATCACGAGCTGGAACGGTGGCGCCGAGCGGCTGTTCGGCTATGCCGCCGCGGAGGCCGTGGGGCAGCCCGTGACGCTGCTGATTCCCGAGGATCGTCTCGCCGAGGAGCCGGGCATCCTGGGCCGCGTGCGCGCGGGCGAGCGCGTGGACCACTACGAGACGGTGCGCCGCCGCAAGGACGGCACGCTGGTGGACATCTCCCTGACGGTGTCGCCGATCCGCGACGGTCGGGACCGGGTCATCGGGGCGTCCAAGATCGCGCGCGACATCACCGAACGGAAGGAGGCCGCGGCCCGCGTCGAGCGCGCGCGCCAGGAGGCCGAGTCCGCCAATCGCGCGAAGGACGAGTTCCTGGCGATGCTCGGGCACGAGTTGCGCAACCCGCTGTCGGCCGTCCGCAACGCGACGGCGGCCGCGGTCCTCGACCCGCTCAACCGCGACCGCGCCCTCGAGATTGCCCGCCGCCAGACCGACCAGCTCACGCGCATCGTCGATGACCTGGTCGACGTCGCGCGCATCACCCGCGGCCGCGTGCCGCTCAGGAAGGAGCGCGTGTCGCTCGCCGATGTCCTCCGGCGCAGCATGGACGGCGCCCGCGCGCTGATGGAAGAGCACGGCCAGACGCTGATGCTCCTGCCGCCGCGCGGGCCCGTGCAGCTCGAGGCCGATCCCGGGCGCCTCGAGCAGGCCATCTCGAACCTGCTGGCGAACGCCGCCAAGTACAGCGACCCCGGAGGCACCGTGACCGTGACGGCCGAGGCCGACGGTCCCAACGCCGTGATTGCCGTGCGCGACCAGGGCATCGGAATCTCGCCCGAGACGCTGCCGGTGGTGTTCGACCTCTTCAGCCAGGGCCCGCGCGCCCTCGACCGCAGCCGCGGCGGCCTCGGCATCGGTCTCACCCTCGTCCGTCGCATCGTCGAGCTCCATGACGGCACGGTGGAAGCGCGGAGTGCGGGGGCGGGGCAGGGCGCCGAGTTCGTCATCCGGCTGCCGGCGCTGCCCGCCGTGCAGGGCAGCGTGATGGAGGCCCCGGAGCCCGCGGCCCCCGAGCTGCGGCGCGTGGCGCAGCCGAGCCGCGTGCTGATCGTGGAGGACAACGCGGACGCGGCCGAGAGCCTGATGATGATTCTCGAGCTGCTCGGCCACCACGTCCGCGTCGTGCACGATGGGCGGGCGGCGCTCGAGGCCGCGCGCGCGAATCTGCCCGACTTCATGCTGATCGACATCGGCCTGCCGGGGATGAACGGCTACGAGCTGGCGCAGGCCATTCGCCGCGATGCCACCCTTGCACGGGTCATCCTGGTGGCGCTGACGGGGTACGGACGGTCCGAAGACAAGGCGCATGCGCTGGCCGCCGGCTTCGACTATCACCTGGTCAAGCCGGTGGACTTGCAGGCGCTGGGCGATCTCGTCGCCCGTCCCGCCCAGGGCCGTGGCCCGATCTCGACGCCGGGTGTGAATTAGAGCACCCTGCCTATTGCGCCGTGTACCCGCCGTCGATGACCAGTTCCGAACCGGTCACGAACTTCGACTCGTCGGACGCGAGGTAGACGACGCCCCAGGCGACATCGTCGGCGTCGCCGAGGTGCCCCAGCGGGTGCTTGCCCTCGATCGCGCCGCGGGCGGCCGCCGGGTCTGGCGCCGCGTTGATGAACGCCTCCACCATCGGCGTCCAGATGAAGCCCGGATGGATGGAATTGACGCGGATCTTGTGCGCCGCGTACAGCAGCGCGTCGGTTTTCGTCATCAGCCGGACGGCGCCCTTGGAGGCGTGATACGGGGGCGCATCGGGCGCGCCGACCAGGCCGTAGATCGAGGACAGATTGACGATGCTCCCGCTGCCGGCACGCATCAGGTGCGGCAGCGCGTGCTTCGTGCAGAAGAACACGCCCTTCACGTTGACGGCCATCAGCGCGTCCCACTCCTGCTCGGTAATCTCGTGGGTGGGCCTGCTCGCCCCGCTGATGCCGGCGTTGTTGACGAGGACGTCGACGCGCCCGAACGCTCCGGCGATCTCGTCCACCACGCGCTGGACCTCGGCCTCGCGGCTGACGTCCAGGTGCCAGTAGCGCGCCTCGCCGCCGCGGCGGGCGATCTCGTCGACGAGCGCCTGGCCGTCCGCGTCCCGCAGATCGGTGACGGCCACGCGGGCGCCCTCGTCGGCCAGCCTCAGGCAGACGGCGCGGCCGATCCCCAGCGCGCCGCCCGTCACGATCGTCACTTTCCCCTGCACTCGTCCCATGGCTCAACTCCGCGCTGGATCGTGCAATGGCCGTGCCTCAGAGCCGCGCGCGCGGCCCGGTGTTCGTCGCGACCATCAACCCGCTGATTATTCCTCTCGTCGCGGACTATTCCGCACCGCCCGCCGCGGGGCCCGGCCGCGCCCCGCGCGACCCGCCCGCCACGCGCCAGGGGCCGCGACCCGATTGGGGCGCGGCTCATGTGCGACGTCCTGGCCAGCAGCGGCATCGACGGCGTCGTGGTGCTCGACCTTCACAGCCGGGCGGCCGAAGGCTTCTTCGATATGCCGGCCGAGCATCTGAGCGCCGTGCCCCTGCTCGCCGCGTCGATCCGGACGGAGGTTGGCGAGCGGACCGTCCTGGTCGCGCCCGATCTCGGCGCCGTCCGGCTCGCGATCGCTACAGCCGCCTGCTCGGCTGTCCGGTGGCGACCCTCTACAAGACGCGACTCAGCGGCCATGAGGTGCGGGTGCAGCAGATTGTCGGCGAGGTGCGAGACCGGGTGCCGTTCATCGTCGACGACATGATCAGCACGGGCGGCACGGTGGCGGCGGCCGTACGGGCGCTCGTCGCGTTCGACCTGTCGCCATCGCGGCACTCCGGGTCGGCCACGCCGACCCGTCAACCTCGAACCAGACACCCATCTTGACTCGGGATCCTCAACTCGACACGATGGGCATCTCGCACATGCAGGAACAACGCCGCGCGGAAGGCCAGCTGAGGCCCTCAACGTGATCGGCCGAACTCTCGGCTCGTATCAGGTCGTCGCGAAGCTGGGCGAAGGCGGCATGGGCGAGGTCTACCGGGCGCACGATACACGGCTGGGCCGTGACGTCGCGCTGAAAGTCCTGCCGGCATCGGTCGCGCACGATCCGGCCAGGCGCGCACGCTTCGATCGCGAGGCGCGGCTGCTCGCCACGCTCAACCACGCGAACATCGCCGCCATTCACGGCGTCGCGGATGCCGACGATCAGCTCGTGCTCGTCCTCGAACTGGTCGAGGGACCGACGCTGGCCGACCGTCTGGCGACCGGTCCTCTCCTGCTCGCGGAGACGCTCAGCATCGCGCGTCAGATCGGCGACGCGCTCGAAGCGGCGCATGAGAAGCGGATCATCCATCGCGATCTGAAGCCGCAGAACATCAAGTTCACCTCGAGCGGTGGCGTGAAGCTGCTCGACTTCGGCATCGCCAAGGCCCTGGCGCCTGACGACGCCGGCGAGCGGTCGGAGGCGGCAACGGCTACCGCGAGCACGCGCGCCGGCGCGGTGCTCGGGACGGCCGCGTACATGAGTCCGGAGCAGGCGCGCGGCCAGCCGATCGACAAGCGCACCGACATCTGGGCGTTCGGGTGCGTGCTGTACGAGATGCTCACCGGCCGGACGGCGTTCGCCAGACCCACGCTGTCTGACACCCTCGCGGCGGTTCTCGAGCGCGATCCTGACTGGACGGCGCTGCCGTCGGCCACGCCGCCTCACCTTCGGCGACTGCTCCACCGGGCGCTCGACAAGGATCCTCGACGCCGGCTGCGCGATATCGGCGACGCGGTCATCGATCTCGTGCCGGATCACGGCGTCGAGGCGTCGTCCGTCACGGCTCCAGCCGTGCTGCCGCGCGCGACGAAGTGGCGCCTCGCGGTGGCCGCACTCGGCCTGGTTCTCGCGACGGCGTTGATCACGCACATCGCCTGGCTGGCACGTCAGTCGCCGGAGGCCCCGGCGGCCGGTTCCGTGCGGTTCACGATCGCGCCACCGGATGGGTGGAGGTTCGGATCGTCCGTGTCCGACGTCGAGACGACGTATCTGGCGTTGGCTCCCGACGGATCGCAGCTCGCCTTCGTCGCCATTCAGGCAGGCGGAACCGGCACCGTCTCTGGGCCCGGAACCAGCGCCGTCTGGCTTCGTCCGCTGGCGTCGCTCGACGCTCATCGACTGTCGGGCACCGAGGGCGCCATCTCGGTGTTCTGGTCGCCTGACGGGCGTTCCCTGGGGTTCTTCGCGGGCGACAAGCTGAAACGACTCGACCTGCCCGGCGGCGCGCCAGTGCCGATTGCCGATGTGCCCACGCGTGTTGGCCTGACGGGCACATGGGGCGATGGGCGGATTCTGTTCGACTCCGTGCAAGCGACTGACATCGTGCAAGCGACTGACATCCGCGGCGTGTCGACGGCGGGAGGTGTGCCCGCGACGGTCGTGTCCCGCGATGCATCGCGGGACGAGTCTCGTCTTCACTGGCCGCGGTTTCTGTCCGATGGCCAGCGCGCACTTTATCTAGCCCGGCACGCTGACGGAAACGGCGACTTGCGGCTCCTCGATCGCGCGGGAGCCTCACGTTCCGTCATGCGGGTGGCGTCAAACGTCGAGTACGTCGATCCCGGGTACCTGGTGTTCGTTCGTGACAGCACGCTCGTCGGGCAGCGGTTTGATGCGGCGACCGGCACAGTCGTGGGCGAACCGTTCGCCATTGCCGAAGCGATCGACTACAGCTTCTATCCGCCGCGGGCAGCGTTCTCAGCGTCCCGCACCGGCACGGTCGCCTATCAGCCCCACCGGGACCTGTCGCGTCTCGTCTGGATCGACCAGGCAGGCAAGCAAACGGACGCCGTTGGTGCTCCTGCTGGATACGGCGGCATGAGGATGTCGCGTGAGCGCAATCACCTCAGCATTGTGATCCGCGACGATCGCGCGGGCACGCAGGACCTCTGGATCCTGGACCTGGCTCGCGGTGGCATGCAGGGCCGTCTGACGACCGATCCGAGACCTGAAATTCCGGGGCCGTGGCTGCCCGGCGCCAACGCCCTGGTGTTCGCCGCCGCACGAGGCGGTCCGCCCCAGCTGTTTCACAGGGACCTCGCGAGCGGTGTGGAGCGTGAGCTGCTGCCGACAGGCGAATTCCAAATGGCCTCGGATATCACGCCGGATGGCCCGGCGATCGTGTTCGCGCAGCGCGGGGAGAGCGGAGGAGGCTGGGATCTGTTGACGCTCTCGCTGGATCAGGGCGCCAAACGATCGCCCCTCATTACGACGCCTTTCAGCGAGCTGGATGGCCGTCTGTCGCCCGACGGCCGGCTGCTGGCCTTCATCTCGGACGAGTCCAAACGATTCAACGTCTATGTCACGTCGTTTCCGCCCAGCGGCCGTCCACGACAGGTCTCGGCCGATGGCGGAACGCAGCCTCGATGGAGCCGCGACGGCCGCGAGCTGTTCTACATCTCTGGCAAACGCGAGCTCATGGCTGCGCCGATTCGCACCGTACCGGCCCTCGACGTTGGCCCGCTGCGTGCGCTGTTTTCGATCGGCCAGCGACCCTGGATCGACTTCGACGTCGCGGCCGACGGCAGGTTTCTGGCGGTCGTGCCGCAGGTGATCGCCCGTGAGCAACCAGTGACCGTCATCGTCAACTGGCCGGCCACAATCAGACGTTGAGGTGATCCGCCGTCAGGCTGGCGAAGGGCGATCACGGGATCGACGCGCGCGGCGCGGCGCGCGGGGATCCAGGCCGCGGCGAAACCGGCCAGAATCGACGATAAGAAACATTTATGCCTGGTTCGGTGGAATTCCGCGTTTGCCGAGGGCTTTCGCGCGGCCGCGTGCGCCGCACGTCCGCGGACAGGCGGGTCAGACCTTGCCGGTGCTGGCATCGTTCCTGCGTCTAGCGCAGGCGCGGCCGGAGGACCGTGACTCGGGGCGCTCACTGAGCGGCGTCCATCGCACTGTCGACCCGGCGGGACGAGGTCCTTATGACGATGACTCCAACCATCACCTTTCGGCGCATGCGCGGCACCGAGGCACTCGACGCCGACATCCGCGCACGCCTGGAGAAGCTGGAGCGGTACTGCCCGACGCTCATGGGCGCGCGCGTGCTCGTGGAGCCACTCGCGCGCCATCATCGCGCCGGTACGCACTACCACATTCGCATCGATATCACGGTGCCCGGTGAGGAGATCGCCATCACGCACGAGGCGAGCCTGCGCCCGACCACCCGCGCGCTCGCCGCACGCAAGACACAGAAGCAGGATGAGCAGACCCGGCGGCGAAGCAGCTGGGCGTGGCGATCCGCGAGTCTTTTGCCGTCGCGCGCCGGCGGCTCCAGGACTACGTGCGCCGGCGTCGTGGAGCGGTGAAGGTGCACGCCCAGCGGCCCGTCGGCCGGGTGGTCCGGCTGCTGCCCGCCAAGGCCTGTGGTTTTCTGGTCGCCGAGGACGGACGCGAGGTCTATTTCCATCGGAACAGCGTGCTCAGCGGTGGCTTCGGCGACCTCACCGTCGGCAGTCGCGTGGCCTTTGTCGAGGAGCGGGGTGACAAAGGCGCGCAGGCCAGCACCGTGCGACGCGTGCGGTGACGTCCGGGCCCGGGTTCGCCCGGACCGCGTCCGCCAGGAGGCTCATATGCGATTCCGCAACCGCGAACGAGGTCGTGAGGCTGCTGGAGCGGTCCGTCACGCACCAGCAGACGCCTCGAGCGTCCTGAAGAGTGACTGGAGGCCCTGAGGAGGTGAGCGACAAATGAGCACTCGAACGGTCATCGGCTTCAGTGTAGCGGCGGTGCTGGCGGTCGGCGTCGCCTCCTACGGCTCCGCGCCAGCGTTCGCGCAGGGCGGCCGCGGCACGCCGCCGGCCGACCATCTGGAGCACCGATTCGAGAACGCCGAGGAGTGGGCGAAGAGCTTTGATGACCCGGCACGCGACGAATGGCAGATGCCGGCACGAGTGATCGAGGCGCTGAACCTCGCGCCGGGGCAGATCGTCGCGGACGTCGGGGCGGGCACCGGCTATTTCACCGTGCGGCTGGCGGCGTCGCCGGCGAAGCCGAAGGTCTATGCCGTCGATATCGAGCCCTCGATGGTCGAGCACGTGCGGCACCGGGCCATGCACGAGGGGTTGAAGAACGTCGAGGCCGTGCTGGCCGCGACCGACCGGACGAACCTGCCCGAGCCGGTCGACCTGGTCCTCATCGTCGATACTTATCACCATCTGCCCAAGCGCGTGACGTATTTCAAGGAACTGCGGACCGTGATGAAGCCCGGCGCGCGGCTGGCGATCATCGATTTCAGGAAGGGCGCACCATCGGGGCCGCCCGAGGAGTTCCGGTTCACGCCGGCCCAGATCAGCGCCGAACTGGCCGACGCGGGGTTCTCGCTCGAGACCACCCACGACTTCCTGCCGCGTCAGATCTTCCTCGTGTATCGCGCGAACTGAAGCGATGCGCCCCCTCAGCCTGATCGCCCTGTTGTTGACCGGACTGCTGGCGAGTACCACTGTCCAGCCCGCTGCCGCGCCCTCTCTCCTGCGGGACCATCTGCTCATCACGTGGTACGGCAATCCCCGCAGCACCCGGATGGGCGTGCTCGGTGAGCAGAGCGGCGCGCTGCGAGCCGACGCGCTGCGTCGCCAGGCCGCTGCCTATGCGCCGCTCACCTCGCGCCGCATTCTGCCGGCGTACCCACGCGGCCGACATGAACGGCGCCCTCGACCGGCTGGAGGCCCTCATCACCGCAAAGCGCCTGCCTTCGAAGATCCTGATCGTGCACCAGTTCCGGCTCGACATGCTGCCCGACAAGGCCAAGATCCGATCGGGCCCGTTGGTTGATGTGGTCCTGGTCATGGACGGATTCGGTTCGCAGACGCTCAAGCGATCGAGCTATCGCGCCGTGATGCGCCAGCCGCTCGCCTATGCCGGGATCAAGCTCTTCTACCGCCAGGACACGAACCTGTTCAGTCCTCCCGAGGTCCTCTCGCTCACCCCCGCCCCCGTCGTTGTGATCTACCAGTAGCCCGGAGTGGAGCGAGCTTCAGGTCGGCCGCGCCGTCTTCCTGCGCGCGGCGATCGCCTTCTGAACGTGAGGACAGGAGCAGCCGGCCCGATGGCCGGCTGCCTGATGGAGGGACGCGGCCTTACGTGCAACCGCGCATGAGGAAGATCAAGAACAGGATGGAGGCCGGGATTCCCAGCAGCCACGCCAGGATGTAGCCCACGGCGCCGGTGTCGTCGCCAGCCTTCTGCATCAGCGTACGCATGCCTTGCACTCCTTCCGCGCACGACATCGTGCGCCTGATTCACGTCATCAGTCGCGGGGGAGTCGACTGCCAGGAGTGCAAGCACGGTGCCACGTGCGTTATCAAGCGGATCGCAGGCGCTCGAGCAACTGGATGTGCCCCGCGTGGGTAGAGATCGTGCGCGGCTATTCCGGTGACTGATTCAGTCCGGGCCAGCCTTCAACGCTCCGCGCCGCACGCACGCCGTTGACGATCGCCTCGGCGACGACATCGGCGGCGAGCGATCCGAGGACGGTCAGCGCCACATCGGTCCGGGTGAGCGCCCCGGTCGAGACCGCGAACAATTGATCGCCATCGCCCGTCGTGTGGTACGGGCGGATGGCGCGGGCCGCCCCGCAGTTGGCCATCATCGCGAGCTTCGTGAGCGGCGTCTTGGTCAGCGCGACGTTCGTCGCCACGACGACGAGCGTGGTGCTGCGGAGCGCGTCGTCCTGGATCGGCGCGGCAGAGGCTCGGGTGACGATGCCGCGCATGACCTCGACGCTGTCCGCGAAGCTGCCGTCCGGTCGCCGCGCGCCGGCGATGATG
>CAZFAT010000070.1:0-9274 GCA_964517075.1 uncultured Solibacteraceae bacterium | reverse complement strand
CGATGATTGGTGAGCGCCACAGAGTAAAACTCACCCACAGAGTTATCGCCGAGCAGGATGCAACTGGGATATTTCCAGGTGATGGCCGAGCCGGTCTCGACCTGCGTCCACGTGATCTTCGAGCTCACGCCCAGGCAGGCGCCGCGCTTGGTCACGAAGTTGTAGATGCCGCCGCGCCCTTCCGCATCGCCGGGATACCAGTTCTGGATCGTCGAGTACTTGATCGTCGCACGGTCGAGCGCCACGAGCTCGACCACGGCGGCGTGGAGCTGGTGCTCGTCGCGCATGGGCGCCGTGCAGCCCTCGAGGTAGCTCACCGACGCGCCCTCGTCGGCCACGATGAGCGTGCGCTCGAACTGGCCCGTGTTGCGCGCGTTGATCCGGAAGTACGTCGACAGCTCCATCGGGCACCGCACGCCCTTCGGCACGTAGACGAAGGACCCGTCGCTGAAGACCGCCGAGTTCAGCGTGGCATAGAAGTTGTCGGTGTACGGCACCACCGAGCCGAGATACTGCCGCACCAGATCGGGATGGTGCTTCACGGCCTCCGAGAAGGAGGAGAAGATGATCCCCAGCGCCCCGAGCTTCTCGCGGAACGTCGTCGCCACCGAGACGCTGTCGAAGACCGCGTCCACCGCGACACCCGACAGCAGCTTCTGTTCATCGAGCGGGATGCCCAGCTTTTCGAAGGTCTTGCGGACCTCCGGATCCACCTCATCGAGGCTGGCCAACTGCGGCTTCTTCTTCGGCGCCGAGTAGTAGCTGATGGCCTGGTAATCGATCGGCTGAATCCGCAGGTTGTGCCAGGTGGGCTCCTTCATGCTCAGCCAGGCGCGAAAGGCCTTCAGCCGGAAGTCGAGCATCCACTCCGGCTCCCCCTTCAGGGCCGACAGTCGGCGGATCACCTCGTCGTCGAGTCCGGGCGGGAACGTATCCGCCTCGACCGACGTCTCGAAGCCGTACTTGTACTCGCGCGTCGCGAGCTGTTCGATCGTGTCCTGAGCAGTCGTCATGACCTCACACTTTCATCGGCTGGCGGGGAGCAACGGGGCGCCGCTGGGGAAGCGCGCCGCGCGGCTAGACCGAGAACGACGTCCCGCAGCCGCACGTACTCTTCGCGTGCGGGTTCTGGAAGACGAACCCTCGGCTCAGCAAGCTCGCGTCGTAGTCCAGCGTCACCCCATCGAGGAGCCGGTGGCTGCGCGGATCGATCCAAACCTGCACGCCGCGCGGCCCGCTGAAGACCAGATCGGTCTCCCGGGGCTCCGGCTCCCACACGAACACGTACTCGAATCCGGAACAGCCGCCCGCCTTCACGCCCACGCGCAAGCCCCGCGCGTCGGGGTGCTGCTTCTCGATCAGCTTCTCAATCTGGGCGGCGGCGGTCTCGGTCACGGTAATCACGTCCGGCTCACTTCCTCACGCTCAGCACCGCCAGCGGCGACGCCCGGTCGGGCAGCAGCGGCATGTCTGCCGCCAGATCGGCCACCGACGTCGCCGACAGCGCGGCGATGATGCGGTCCTTCACCCGCCAGAGCGGGTCGCGAATGCTGCACTTCGAGTACTGGTCGCAACTGTGGTCCGTATCCGAACAGGCCGTCACGGTGAGCGGCCCATCGACCGCCTGAATCACGTCGGCGACGGAGATCGTGGCGGCCGGCCGGCTGAGGGCGTACCCGCCGCGAATCCCCTGATGCGACGCCAGCAGGCGGGCCCGTACCAGCTTCTGAAGCACCTTGGCCAGCAGCTCGGACGGAATGTCGTACGCCTCGGCGAGCTCACGGGCGGAAACGGCCGCGCGATCCCGGTTCGCGGCCATGTGGCGCAAGGCCAGCAACGCGTAATCCGCCTTCTTCGACAACCTCAACATCGGGTGCTCACGAATGTCCGACCTGACGGGTCCATTTTACGGCCTGGTGCAGGCAACTTCAAGGCCCTGCGGTGGTAAATGATTGATGAGACTGATCTTAGTAGTAGTACAATTCCGCCATGTCAGCCGCCGTCTGGCTACCCCTGCTGGCTGCCCTGGGCGCCGGCGCGGCCGTCGCCGTCGTCTTCCTGCTCCGGTACTCGCGCGTGGCCTCGGATTCGGCCCGGCTGGCCGCGGAGCTCGACGCCAGCCGGCGGTCGCTCGAGGAACAGCGGGCGCGGGCCGCCGAGGCCGACCACCGCCTCCGCGAGACCTTCTCGGCGCTCTCGCGCGACGCCCTCAAGGAGAACCGCCAGGAGTTCGCCGAGCGGGCCGACGCGGTGCTGAAACCCATCCGCGACACCCTCGAGAAAGTCCACGTGCAGCTGGCCAAAGTGGACAAGGCGCGCGAGGGATCGTTCCGCGCCGTGGCCTCGCAACTGCAGTCGCTCGCCCTGTCGCAGGATCAGCTCCGGACGACGACCGAGAGTCTCTCGCAGGCCCTGCGCTCCCCCAACGTCCGCGGCCGGTGGGGAGAGGTCCAGCTCCGGCGCATCGTCGAGCTCGCGGGGATGCTCGGACAGTGCGACTTCCTCGAAAAGGCCACGATCGAAACGACGAGCGGGGCGCGGCAGACGCCGGACCTCGTCGTTCGCCTCCCGGGCGAGTCGAGCATCGTCGTCGACGCGAAGGTGCCGATGGACGCGTATCTGTCGGCCACCAACGCGCGAAGTGATGTGGAACGGCAGACGCTGCTCGTGGGCCATGCCCGGCAGGTGCGGGACCACATCCGCGCCCTCGGCGCCAAAGAGTACTGGCGCCAGTTCAATCCCGCACCGGAATTCGTCGTGATGTTCCTGCCGCTCGAGCCGCTGCTGCCCGCGGCGTTCGAGCAGGACGGCACCCTGCTCGAACAGGCCGCGGCCCTGCGCGTGATTCCGGCGACGCCGATGACGCTGCTGGCGCTCCTGAAGGCCGTGGCCTACGGCTGGCAGCAGCAGGCGATTGCGAGGAACGCCGAGGAGATCCAGAGTCTGGGCCGCGACCTCTACGAACGGCTGGCGACGCTCGTCGACCACCTCGAGAGCGTCGGTAAGAACATCAAGCTCGCAGCCGACAGCTACGACCGCTTCGTGGGATCGCTCGAGCAGAAGGTGCTGCCTGGCGCGCGGCGCTTCAAGGATCTGGGCGTCAGCTCGACCAAGGAACTCGGGACGCCCGAACTCATCAATCTCAACCCGCGGCGTGTCACGCGGGATGAACTGGCCAGCCTCCCCGAGTCGCGCGAGTCAATCCGGCGCTAGCGAATCTCGACCGTCACCGTTGCGACGGCGCGAATCTCGATTTCGCCGGGCGTAATCGGCGTCGCGGTTTCCTGGCGCGCGGTCCCCATGGACTGCGTCATCAGCATCGGCCGCGGCGGCATGCCGTCGACGGCATGCGCTTCGATGCGGGCAATCGGGCCCACCGTCCGGCGCGCGCCGGCGGCAATCGCCTGCGCGCGTTCCAGGGCCAGTTCGACGGCCCGCTGCAGCGCTTCGTTCTCGGCGGCACGGCGGTTCTTGAGGTCGAACCGTGGGCCGACAATCGACAGGCCCGCGGCCTTCGGGCTGTTGACCGCGTCGATGACGGCCGGGAGACGCTCGAGATTGTCGACGCGCACCTCAATCTGGTTGCGCATGACATAGCCGCGAATCGTGCTGCGCCCGCCGACCCATTCCACGTCCGGCGACAGAGAGAAGCTCGTCGTCCGAATGGCGTCGCCCGGCACGCCAGCCCGCTTCAGCGCGGCCTGCACGGCGGTCATCGCCTCGGCTCCCTTGCGGCGGGCCTCGGTCGGCTGGCTCTCGCGCTGCTCGGTCGCCACCGTGAGCCACGCCTGATCGGGTGCGCGCTTCAGGACCGCTTCACCCTGCGTGACGATGACGGGCGGTGAGGAGATTGTCTGGGCGACGGACGTCGCGACCGGTGTCAGCAGCGCGATCAGCAAGAGAACGGGGATGCGGACCATGGCGACTCCTCATCGGTCTCCGCCCGTGCGGGCCGGGCGAGGCCAGGCTGGAACGTGACGATATCCACTGTATGGGCTGGCTCGCTGGCGCACAAGACCGCGGACTCTTCGCGCGCAGTCCCAGGCACGCGGAACTCGCCGGTTCAACAGGCGCGGGGAGTGAGACTCCGGTCTTGGATCAGGGACGAACGACCAGCCTGGGAATCTCGGCGACGAGAAACTCCGATATGTCCGCTTCGGATAATTCGGCGACGGGCCTGCCGGGACTGATCGGCCGCTCGGTCACCACGTGGCCCGCGCGGCCGCGCGTGAGGCTGACGCGGCCGATGACCTGCGGCCGGTCGCCGGAGACATCGAGCTCAACCTCGAGGAACGTGAGCGGTTGCTGATCGTGCACCAGCCGCGCGCTGGCCGCCGGCGTGTGCACCTGGAACGGCTGTCCCGCGGCGGACAGCACCATGGCCGACTGACGCATCAGCGGCACGGCGACGTCGGCGAGGAAGCGGTCGTAGGCCGCACGCGCCTCATCGACCCGCGTGCGACGCGTCGACGCGTCCTGCCGTGCCTCGTCGAGGGCGCGCAGGATTCGCTTTCTCAGCTCGGAGACATCCATTGCCTCGGTATCTTCCTCCGAAACCGTGACTCACCGCTATCGTCGGGCGACGTGAAGGGCCATCAGGCCGCCGAGCAGACGGACGTGCCTGACGTCGCTGAACCCCGCGGCCTGGATCAGCGCCACGACGCCGCGAGCGCCAGGATAGCGGCGGATGGACGCGGGGATGTAGCGGTAGGTGTCCGGATCGCGGTGCAGCGCCCAGCCGAGCGCGGATCCCACCAGCGTGAGGTAGCTCAGGTAGACCGTGCGAAGCGCTGGCGACTCCGGTCGATCGAAGTCGAGCGAGCACAACCGCCCGCCTGGCCGAAGCACGCGGTGCAGTTCCGCGAGCGCGCGTGGGAGGTCCGGGACATTCCGCAGCCCGTACCCCGTGGTGACGATGTCGATCGTGCCGGATCCCACCGGGAGCTGGCCGATGTCGCCGACCAGCCAGGCGATGCGGCCGGCACCGGGCTTCCGCCGCGCGAGCACGATCATCCGCGACGTCAAATCGAGTCCCGCGACGCGCGCGCCGGCCGCCGCGGCCCGCAACGCGAGATCGCCGGTGCCGCACGCGACGTCGAGGACGCGCGCGCCGGGCTCGATGCGCGCCAGATCGATGAGCCGGGCCTTCCAGCGCTGGTCGCCGCCGAACGACAGCAAGCGCGTGATGAGATCGTAGCGATCGGCGATGGTCGCGAACAGCCGGCGGACGTAGCGCCGCTTGTCAGCGGGCGTCGCAAAAGCGTCTGCGAGGCGGGGCGGGTGCGGCGACGGCATGTGGGTCGAGACCGCATCATAATGGCCCGACGCACCACCGCCACCCTACTCGAAGTCGAGGTCCCGGATGGACTATCACTACGCGGACGTCGCGGGGATGATCGATCACTCCCTGCTGAATCCCACGCTCACCGAAGAGGATCTCGATGCCGGCTGCCGGCTGGCGCTCGCCTTTGGCGCGGCGAGCGTGTGCATCCTGCCCTATGCCCTGGCCCGCGCAGCGGCACGCCTCGCGGGCAGCCCCGTCCGCGCGAGCACGACGATCGGCTTCCCGCACGGCGGCCACGCGACCGCCATCAAGGAGGCCGAGGCCCGACGCGCCGTCGCCGACGGGGGGCAGGAGCTCGACATGGTCATCAACATCAGTCAGGCGCTCAGCGGACGATGGTCCTACGTCCGGGATGACATCCGCGCCGTGATTGATGTCGCCCACGCGGCGGGACGGCAGGTCAAGGTCATCTTCGAGAACTGCTATCTCACCGACCTCCACAAAATCCGGCTGTGCGAGATCTGTGGCGAACTGGGAGCGGACTGGGTGAAGACGTCCACGGGCTACGGCTCCGGGGGCGCGACGCTCGACGACCTCCGGCTGATGCGCCGCCACGCGCCGCCGGCCGTCCAGGTCAAGGCCGCCGGGGGCATCCGCGACCTCGACGCGCTGCTCGAGGTGCGCGCGATGGGGGTGACCCGCGTCGGCGCCAGCCGGACCAGCGACATCCTGAACGAATGCCGCCGCCGGCTCGGTCTCGATCCGATTCAGGGCCAGGAACAGCGCGGCGCCGGTGGCTACTGAGTCGAACCCTCTGAAACCCTGTGTTAGTCCCGATACTCGGCAAACGACGTCGGCGTTTCCCAGACACGGACGGCCACGATGTCCAGTCCTTGATGACGCGACATGTCGAAGATCAGCTTCGCAATGCGCTCCACCGTCGGGTTACTGTCGAGCTTGAAGACCGGCTCGCCCTGCGCTTCGAGCGGGGCGACCAGCGGATCGTCGTGGCGCAGAATCATCCGGTGATCCAGCTCCCGATCGATCCAGCCCTTGACGAGGCGCTTGATATCCGAGAAGTCCGCGACCATGTTGCGGTTGTCGAGCTGGTCGGTGCGGACGTCCACCTCCACGACGGCGTTGTGCCCGTGTGGGTGCTTGCAGATGCCGTCGTAGTCGAGCAGCCGATGGCCGTAGCAGAAGTCGATGCGCTTGGTGACGAGGTACATGACGTCACTCTACTGTTGGCCGCCGCGCGTGGCTAGGATCGGGTGACGTGTCCGACCAGCAACCCCATGCGGACCGGGCGGGCCAGGGCGGGTCGGCGGTGCTGTTCTCGGGCGGCCTCGACAGTGCCGTCCTGCTCGCCGCCGAACGCCGCGACCACGCCGTCGTGTGGCCGGTTCACGTGCGCGCCGGTCTGGCCTGGGAAGACGCCGAGGCGCGGGTGATCGACGGCCTGCTGACCACGTCCCCCTTCGCGGGTCGGGTGCAACCCCTGACGACCATCGCCGTCGACATGCGCGACGTGTATCCCCCCACGCACTGGGCGGTGGCCGGCCAGGCGCCGGCGTACGCGACGCCCGACGAGGATGTCTACATCGAGGGGCGCAACATCATCCTGATCGCGAAGGCGGCGGTGCTCTGCGCGAGCCTGGGAGCGGGCCGGCTCGTCCTCGGGCCGCTCGCGGGCAATCCGTTTCCGGACGCGACCGACGCGTTCTTCGAGACGATGGGCCGCGCGGTCTCGCTCGGCCTCGAGCGGCGCCTCGACGTGATCGCCCCGTTCTCGCGGATGCACAAGGAAGACGTCATCGCCCTCGGCCTCGCCCTCGGCGTGCCGCTCGAGCGCACGCTGTCGTGCATGAATCCGCAGGACGACCGGCACTGCGGTCAGTGCAGCAAATGCCGCGAGCGCCAGGACGCGTTCAGGGCCGCTGGCGTGGTCGACCCGACCGCGTACGCCCACTCACGCTGAGCACGTCCACGGTCAGCGCGAGGGTGCGGCCGGCAAGCGGCGGGTCCAGCGCGCCGGGCGCGCGCAGGATCGCGCGATCCACGTGACGAAGGAGGCGCCCGAGCGCCGCCTCGTCGGGGACGGAGCAGATCACGACACCCGGACTGAGCGCCGGTGGAAAGCGCGCGCCGTCCGCGAAGTCCCGGTCGAGGGTGATGAGGGTACGGCCCAGTTCCCGCGCGCGCGTGAAATGCTCGCGGTCCGGCGCCCGCCGCAACTCGTCGTGCTCGAGCACGAAGAGCACATCCCAGCCCAGCTCGCGGCGCATCAGGACGATGGCGCCCCACGGCAGGTTCGCGTCGGCGTAGATCCGCGGGGCGGCGTTCTCACCGGCGACGAGCGGCTTCAGCTCCGACGCAAGCGTGCCCACGAGCCCTCCGGGGAAGACCCGACGTCGAAAAATCGACGTCGGGTGTCGATGAAATCAGGTCGCCCGCTTGTCGGACTTAACCGACACCCGACGTCGATTTTTCGACCGCTTCGCGTGCGCCGCGCGTCCCTGGCGCCGTAGCTCGGCCACGAGCGTCTCGCGCTGGTGGTACAGCTCCTTGCGCGGCCGCTCACCGTGCGGGCTGCCCACCGCGTACTCGCAAAACAGCGGGAAGGCAATCGTCGAGTCGCAATAGGCGACGACCGTGTCGGGCAGCACGGCCGGGTTCACCTTGCCCCAGCTCACGGCCTCCGACGGCGTGGCGCCCGACAGCCCGCCCCAGACCACCTGATCCGTCGTGATCTGAATGAAATAATCATTCCCGCCCTTCGGGATGCCATAGACCTCCCAGAGCGTCGGCTGTCCCTGCAGATAGAAGTTCTTGGGCGACCCGCCCCCAAGAATCACGCAACCGTTCTTCTTGCCGGCCAGGATGATCGCGCAGACCTCGTTGACGTCCAGGTTCGGGTCCATCATCAGCCGCCCGCCGGTCATCAGTTCGTGCCACGCCACGTTCATGCCGATGGAACTGTCGCCCGGCGACGAGGTGTAGATCGGCACGCCGAGCTGGGCGGCGCGCGCCACGACGGAATGTTCCTCGCAGCCGGGCCGCCGCGTGACGAGGTCCTGCCCGAGCCGATAGTGAAACTCCGAGGTCGACACCGGACCATCGAGGCCGGATCGCACCAGGAAGTCGCGGATGTAGGCGTCGGTCTCGAGCAGCACCGTCGCCGGAAACAGCACGTCGTAGATGCGGATCACGCCCGCGGCATAGAGCGCGCGGTCGTCGAGGAACGGCGACCCGCGCCGCAGGGTGAAGTTCAGCGCGTAGTGGAGGTCGTGATAGAGGTTCGCGCCGGTGCTGATGATGAAGTCGACGAGGCCGCGCTCCATCATCGCGATCACGCAGCCGCCGAGCCCGGCGGGCGTCATCGCGCCCGCCACGGTCAGTCCGATCGTGGTGTCACTCTTCGGCGCCAGCATTTTGTCCGCGAAGATGTGGCAGGCCTCGCCGAGCCGTCCGGCATTGAACGCCTGGAAGCCGTGGTCGATCAGATCACGAATGGCGGGATGGCCCGACGGGCGGTAGTATTCGATGGCCCGGCCGGTCAGATAGGAGCGGGCGCCACGCTGCGGCGACCCGGGCGCGCGATGCGGCACGCCTCAGCTTAAACCATCTGCACTTTCAAATGCCCATCGCATGGAAGCCGCCGTCGACCATGAGCACTTCACCCGTGACCGCGCGGCCCGCGGGGCCGAGCAGGAACAGTGCGGCGTCGGCCACCTCGTCGAGCTCGACGGTGCGGCGGAGCGGCGCGCGATCGCGATAGGTCTGCAGGATGCTGGAGAAGCCGGCGATCCCCGACGCGGCCAGTGTCTTGATCGGACCGGCCGACACCGCGTTGACCCGGATGCCGTGCGGTCCAAGGTCCGAGGCGAGATAACGCACAGACGATTCGAGGGCGGCCTTGGCCACACCCATCACGTTGTAATTGGGCATGATGCGGGTGGACCCCGCATAGGTGAGAGTCAGCATCGCGCC
>CAZFAT010000069.1:0-17659 GCA_964517075.1 uncultured Solibacteraceae bacterium | reverse complement strand
CGTCAGGGCCGGAAGGCAGCAGCGCTAAGTCGATCCTGTGCTGTGCCGCAGGCCCTCCGGGCCGCGGTCGGACGCGTGGGAGAAACATGACAAGCCAGAAGTTGGAAGCCAAGAGCTAGAAGCAGGACACTTCTAACTTCTGGCTTTTGACTTCTAGCTTCTGGCTTCTAGCTTCTGGCTTGACCCGTGCATTTCTCCCCATGACTCACTTGGCCCTCGCCCGCAAGTGGCGGCCTCAGCGGTTCGAAGACGTCATCGGACAGCGCGGCGTCGTCGACACGCTGAAGAACGCCATCACGTCGGGGCGCATCGCGCAGTCCTTCATCTTCGCGGGACCGCGCGGCGTGGGGAAGACCACGACCGCGCGAATTCTGGCGCGCGCGCTCAATTGCGTGCAGGGCCCCACGCCGGAGCCGTGCGGAGAGTGTGACGCCTGCACCGAGATCGCGGAAGGCCGCGACGTGGACGTGCTCGAGATCGACGGCGCCACCTACACCGGCGTCGATGCCGTCCGCGAGGTCATCGTCGAGCCGCTCGGCCTCGCGCCGATGCGCGACCGCTACAAAATCTTTATCATCGACGAGGTCCACCGGCTGTCGAAAAACGCCTTCGATGCGCTGCTGAAGTCCATCGAGGAGCCGCCGCCCTACGTGCGCTTCATGATGGCGACCACCGAGCTGCACTCCGTGCCGGCCACGATTCAGTCGCGGTCGCAGATTTTCGAGCTGAAGACGCTGCCGTTCGTCTCGATCCGGGAACAGCTCAAGTCGGTGGCGGCCCGCGAGGGCGTGACGATCGAGGACGGCGCGCTGGCGCTGGTGGCGCGATCGGCCGAGGGCAGCATGCGCGACGCGCTGTCCGCGCTCGACCAGGTCCTCGCGTTCACGAGCGAGTCGGTGACGGCCGGCGACGTGAGCGCAGTGCTCGGCCTGCCGGGGCGCGACCTCCAGTTCAGGATTGCCGAAACCGTTGCCCGCGAGGATCTGCCGGCGGTGTTTCCGCTGGCCGGGGAGGTCGTGGAGGCCGGTTTCGATCTCCGCGTGGTCTGCCGCGAGCTGGCCCGGCTGATGCGCGATCTGCTCGTCGTGCAGATCGACCCGCGCCGGCTGGACGATCGCGAGATCGCGGCGGAGGGCGAGGAGGCGCGGCTCAAGGAGCTGGCGGCCCTCTTCTCGCGCGAGGACCTGATGCGCGCGTTCGACCTGCTGGGCCACGCCGAGCTCGACATCAAGAACGCCTCGCAGCCGCGCCATCACTTCGAGATGACCCTCGTGAAGTGGATCCATCTCCGGCAGCTCACGCCGCTCACGGAGCTGATCGGCGGGCTCGAGACAGGAGCCCCCCAAGTTCGAAGTGCGAAGCCAGAAGTGCGAAGTTCGGGGCCGCCGAAGGTCGGTCCCGCGGCCAGACCCTCTGGCCCCGTGTCGCCCACTCGGCCTACACCGATTGGAGGGTCCGGCTTCAGCCGGACCGGCCCGAGTCCGCCAGAAGGCGGACACTCGGATGGGACGGTCTCCGAGGCCCCGCGTCAGAAGCCGGACGTGCGAACGTCGAAGCCCGAAGGGCGAAGTGCGGCTCCAGTCGAGACTGCCGGGCCCGACCCCAAGCCCGCGTTCCTCGCGGCGATTCGCGAACAGAACAAGGTGTTCTACAGCATGGTCGTGGCGCAGGCGCAGAAGGTGGAGGTCGAGGGCGACACCGTCGTCTTCACGTTCACGCCGGTCCACAAGACTCTGCGCTCGCGCCTCGAAGAGAAGCGCGCCTGGCTCGAGCCGCTCGCCCAGGCCGCGGCCGGACGACGGCTGAAGATTGTCACGCGCGAATCCGCGCCCGCGCCAGCCGCCGCCCCCGCCCAGCCCTCCGCGAATACCCGCCGCGCCGATCTCGTCGCCCGCGCCCAGGCCGAGCCCTCCGTCCAGGCCGTGCTCGACGTTTTCGGGGGGGAGATTGAGGATGTGGAGGAGATGGAGGGGAATGGAGAGGTGAAAGGCTAAAGGTCAACGGTTAGAGGTCACCTTTGACTTCTAACCTCAAACCTCAAACCTGACGTGTTTCTTCCCATAGAATCCCCCTATGGACCTCCAGGCGATGATGCGTCAGGCGCAGCAGATGCAGGAGCGGCTGCAGAAGCAGATGGCCGAGATGACGATTGAGGCCACATCGGGCGGCGGCATGGTGACGGTCGCCGTCAACGGGCACAAGCACGTGCTCAAGCTGACGATCGATCCCGACGTCGTCTCGAAGGACGACATCACGATGCTGCAGGATCTCATCGTGGCCGCCATCAACGACGCGCAGCGCAAGGTGGACGAGGCACTGGCCGGCCGGATGCAGGGGCTCATGGGCGGGCTCGGGATTCCCGGCCTCACCTGATGTCGCGGTCCGACCCGCTGGCGGAGCTGGTCGCCGCCCTCCAGCGGCTCCCGGGCATCGGCGCGCGAAGCGCCCAGCGGCTCGCCTACCATCTCCTCAAGACGCCGCGCGAGGAAGTCGACGCGCTGGCGGCCGCGATGACGGCCGTCAAGGAACGCGTCACCTACTGTTCCACCTGCGGCAATATCACCGACGTCGATCCCTGCGCCTACTGCACCGCTTCCGACCGCGACAGCCGCGTCGTGTGCGTCGTCGAACAGCCGGAGAACGTGGGCGCCGTCGAACGCACGCGCGGGTTTCGCGGCCGCTACCACGTGCTGATGGGCGCCATCGCGCCGCTCCAGGGTGTGGGGCCGGACGACCTCCGCATCAAGAGCCTCCTCGCGCGCGTCGGCGCCGGCGAGATTCAGGAAGTGATCCTCGCCACCAATCCCAACGTCGAAGGCGAAGCCACCGCGCTGTACCTCGCACGCCTCCTCAAGCCGCTCGGCGTCCGCGTCACCCGCATCGCCATGGGCGTCCCGGTCGGCAGCGATCTCGACTACGCCGACGAGTTCACGATGGGCAAGGCGATGGAGGGCAGGCGCGAGATGTAAGTGGACAAGGACAGTGTCTGGACCCTGAGGATTGACGATCAACACATCGTCAATTCCGGTGCCCGAGTCCTCTCCTCAGAAACAGCACGTAGGCCACCCCCGCCCACGTGAGCATCCTCGCCTTGCGCGAGAGTGCGATCACGAGGCCAACGTCCGGGGTGAAGCCGATGACGCCGGCCACGAGCATGCTGCCGTATTCGTCCACGCCCGCGCGCATCGGCACCATCTTGAAGGCGACATTGACGATGCGGCTGACGCTGTCGAAGACGAGCGCCGTACCGGGATGAACGCTGCCGGTGAGGAGCCAGATAATCGTCCAGCACTCCAGGAAACTGAGGACGTGGAAGGCGATTTCGGCCAGCACGACCGTGGCGACGCCGCCCGGCTGGCGGTTCGCGGACCCGTAGGCGTACTGCTCGAATTTCAGGACCCGGAGGGCGAGCGCGGCGGTGCGTGTGAACGGCAGCAGGCCGAGGAGCGCGCTGGCGGTTCTCGGCTTGGCCCACGCGATCCAAGCGGCCAGCGCGAGGAGCAGGCTCATCGCCGCCAGGCTCGTCAGGCCGATCCGGCGGAGCGCGTCCGGCAGATCGAAGACGAGCAGCATCGCGCCCGCGCCAATGACGATGTAGACGGCGGTGAGGATGCCGTAGAAGAAGTTCTCGACGGCGAGGGCGGCCAGCGCGCGCGTGGGCTCCACATCGCGCTTGAGGTACAGCGCCTTGGCCGGCTCGCTGGCGAGGAGACCGAACGGCGTGACGTTGCCCAGCGCGTCGCCGGCCATCGCCGCGGCCAGCACCCGCCGGAACGGGATGGGCACGTCGAGCATCGCGCGCCAGCCGGTGGCGCGGCTGACGAAGCGGAGAAGTGACAGCGCCAGGATCACCGCGAAGCCGGGACCGATGGCGGCGAGGCCGCGACCGACCGCCCGCGGGCCGGCGACCTGAATCTGCCAGACCAGCAGCGCCGCACCGGCCAGCGACAGTCCGACGCTGAGCGCAACGCGGCGAGTCACCAAAGAAGGATGATGCCATAATCGCCGGATGCTGCCGACCGCGTACGCCACGCCTGCCGCCGTCGTGTTGGCGATCGGCGGGCTGCTGGCGTGCTTCGCGGGCGTCCGACTCTTCCGGCTGGTGCTCGGTCTGTACGGCTGCCTGATCGGCGCGTTCATCACGATCGGGCTGCTCGACTCGCCCAGCGTGTGGACGCTCGCGACGGCGGCCGTGGCCGGCGGAGTCCTCGGCGCGATTCTCGCGATGGCCGCGTACTTCATCGGCGTGGGCCTGGTGGGCGCCGGCCTGACGGCGTTCATGCTGATTCTGGCGTGGCGGTTCTTCGGCGGCGATCCGCCGACGGCCGTGCTGGTGATCGGCTGCGTCCTCGGCGCGCTGGGTGCGCTGTCGGTCGTCCGCTATGTCATCGTATTTGGCACCGCGCAGGCGGGGGCGTGGACGTTCGTCGTCGCCGCGCTCGCGCTCACGGGCGATCCGCAGGCGGTCCAGGCCACCACGGTCGGCGACATCTGGACACTGCTGCCGTTCCACGCGCCGGCGGAGCGCTGGTGGATCACCGCCGGCTGGGTGGCTCTCTCGTTCGCGGGCGTCGTAGTGCAGCTGTCCACGTCGAAGAAGGTGAAAGCGACGAGGACGTAGCCAGGGGACGCAGGGCTTCAGCCCTGCGGAAGTTCCGAGATGGAGCCGCCGACCTTCAGGTCGGCGGGTTTGAGACAGGAGCGTCGAGTTATGCCGCAGTTTTCGAGACACGTGACGGTGGATTGGTCGGGGCCGCTGAAGGAAGGTGGCAAGGGCGTGGCGCAGGCGGGGACGGGGGCGTTCAGCCTGCCGGTGACGTTTCCGAGCCGCATCGGGGAGGCCGAGGGGCGGACCAGTCCCGAGGAGTTGATCGCGGCCGCGCACGCGGCGTGTTACGCGATGGTCATCAACGCCACGGTCGGCCGGATGGGCGGGTCGATCGACAAGACGCACGTGACGTGCACGGTCACCGCCGATCTCAGCGAGGCCGGCATCAAGATTCAGTCGTCGAAGCTCGATCTGACGGTCGAGGGGCTGAAGGGCATCGATCCGGCCGCGTTTCCACAAATCGCGAAGGACGCCGAGGGCAAATGTCCCGTCTCAGGCGCGCTGCGTGGCGGGATCGCGATCGACGTCGAGACGACGGTGAAGTGAATCGCTCAGGCCGTCGGGAAGGCCGTGCCGTGGCGCCGCCTCGTCTGCGGGCGATTCTCGTCGTCCTCCTGCTCGGCACGGGTGCTGCGCCGCTCGACGCGTGGGGACCGCAGGGGCATCGTCTCGTCGCCCGTCTGGCCATGGCGCGCCTCACGCCGGCGGCCGAGCGCTACGTCCAGTGGCTCCTGCCGGATCGGACGCTGGCCGACGTCGCGACGTGGGCCGACGCCTACGTGGCGGACCATCGCCAGACGGCGCCGTGGCACTACGTCAATCCGCCGGTGGACGCCGTCCGCTATGACCGCGATCGCGATTGCCCGCGGCAGGCAGGCGTCGCTCCGGGCAGCCGGGCCGATCGCTGGCGCGACTGCGTCGTCGATCGCATCCTCTACAGCCGCGATCGGCTGGCCGACACGAGCCTCGACCGCGCCGAGCGCGCGACGGCGCTCAGGTTCCTCGTGCATTTCGTTGGCGATCTCCATCAGCCGTTCCACGCGATGGTCATCGGGCGCGGCGGGAACGACATCCCGGTGGTCGTCTTCGGCAGTCCGACGTGCGGCGTCGGGTCGGGCGCCTCGATTCCCTGCAACCTACATGGCGTCTGGGACTCGGAGCTGATCGCCCGCCGGAAGCTGACCGACGCGCGCTACCTGGACGACCTGACGCGCCAGATCACCGCACGCCGGTGGGACCGGCGTTCCCTGGGAACACCGGCGGAGTGGGCCATGGAATCGCTCGCGCTCGCGAAGGCGGCGCTGCTGCCCGCCAAGGGCCGCGTGGACGAGGCCTACTACCGCGCGCAGATCGCCGTTGTCGACGAGCGGCTGGCGATCGGCGGCCTGCGCCTGGCGGCGATGCTGAATGAGATCCTGACCACGCCGCTGCCGAAGCCGGCATCCTGATCGGCGGCGCCTGCTGCCGCAGGCTCCAGCTCCTGCTCTCGATCGGGCGCGACGTTCAGCGGTCGCAGCCCCCTCCGTCAGGACAAAGGACGGCCGATGCCTCTCCTGACGTCTCGCGTGTAGTTGGGCACCGGATCGACGCCGACGTCCTTGAACATGATCATCATCATCGCGGCGCCGCGCTGGACAATCCCGAAGAAGATGTCGTCAGGCTCCGGTCCTTGAAACGTGACGTCGAAGCCGAGACGGTCGCGATAGAACGCCAGCGCGGCGGGGACGTTCCTGACGATGAAGAACGGCGCAATGCCGGATACGTCTGGTTTGGTCATGTGAGGTCCACTGCTGGCTACCGAACGTTCGCCACGGCCTCTCCGGCCCGTCAGGGTAGCCCACAAGCAGATCGGCGGTCGCGTTTGCGCCGGACCGCGGCGGCGGCCTAGAATCAGAGGTTCCTGCCGCGGGCCCGTGCCCGCCGGAGCGCACGTCGCGGCCCGACCGCGGCGCAAGCAGATGTTCCTCGGTAGCTCAACGGTAGAGCATCCGGCTGTTAACCGGAGGGTTGCTGGTTCGAATCCAGCCCGAGGAGCCAACTTCCTTAAGAAAATCGCGCGCCTCTCTCGCCAAGTCGGGCGATTGTGACGTGGATTGTGACGTGGCCAGATCGCTGGGTGCCTTGATCCTCTCCAGCGGCAACGGCTCCAGCTTGAACGGCGGTTCGAGCGCGGCGGCAGCCTGATCGAGGGCCTGGCGCCTGATGTGCGAGTAGGTCTTCATCATCGCCGGTGAGACGTGGCCCATCTGGGCTTGGGTCCCGCGTCAGTGGTGCCAACGACTTCGCCAATGACAGCCTTCAGCAGAGACTCGGCGCGATGATTTGCACCGTCACCGCAGACCGGACGGAAGGCACAGTACTGACAGTCGTCGCGATCAGGCGTCCGAGGGAACGACCGAGCCGCGATGAGGTCGCCGGCCACATCCAGCCAGGTGTGTGCCGCGGGCTCGAGGGTCTGATGAAAGTCAGTCCGGTACGATCGCTCGTCCGATCTTCCTCTGCTCAGATACACATACGCGGCCGCAAGGTCCGACGGGATTCCCCATTCGGCCGCATGCGCACGCGCTACCAGGCCATAGACCGCAATTTGAAGATCGATCGCTGAGGTTGGCCCCGTCTCTCGCCCGACACGCAAATGCGGGCGCCCTGTCTTCAGATCACGCACGAGCGTTATTTGACCATCCGTATCGATTCGATCGATTCGGCCTCGAACGAACAGTCTGGCATCACCGATTGAAAGTGGGAGCGCGACAGGCGCTTCACGTCCGAACGGCCGCTCGACGGCAAAGAAGCGACGGCCAGATGCGGAGAGTGGCCAGTCATAGCGAATGAGGTCATGAACGTCTCGCCGCAAACGAGCATGCTGTTGGGCGCGAACGGCCTGCCCGGAGAGAGGGTACTTCCGCAAGAAGGTTTCGAACGTGCCGCCAACAATGGCGTCTGCACGGCTCAGCCAATCCTCGATCGCTCCTTCTCCGGCGCAGAATGACCGAAGCGTTCCCAGGCCAAAGCCGCCGATCATGTTGATGGGCGGCCTTCAGCCTGAAGATGAAAGGACTCCCAACCTTTCCGCGGCACAGGTTACGGCCGGACGGATTCCAGAAATTCACTTCCTCTTGCGCTGGCTGCGCGCGCAGGAAGTCGAACCACGCTTGGTCCGTGTTGGCGATGTTACCGATCATGGAGTGCTCGGCTCACGCGCATCCCGCCCCTGATCGCCTCTGCCGCGTTCGACGTCGACTTGCCCGACGGCTCGAACCGCGGCTTGCCAGGCTCCGTCCGGATCGAGTCGACAACTGGCATAGTCAATCGATAGGAGTTCGTCGCTCATGAACACGTGGTGTTTCTCGATCAATTTATTGGCTACAGTCCTGGCGAGCTGAACGGCGTCTGCCGGCCCTTGGCCCGCAAGAGCACGGAGATGCGGAACGAGGGCACCGGCGCTGATGTCGTTCAGAACAACCGCCACTCCGACATCGCCTTTCGATCACTGCCCCCGCGACATGGGTGACTCCTCCGGCCCGGGATGTTGTGCACTCGATACTGCAGCGAACACTGATCACGAATCTGTTCGCGGCCGTTCATTGTTCGCGGCCCCGTCTGAATCTCGTCGCTGAGAAATATCTCTCAGTGCCACGGAGTTTTACGCAACCTCGCTCTCTACGCTGCTTCTTGAGGGCAATCTGAAGGCGTGGCGGTGCGAAATATTTCTCAGTCCCCACTACCCATTTCTGGTGGCTTGCTTGCACCCTCGTCGCCGCATGACGAGTGCGTGTGCACGCCGATCGTTGCGCCACCTTTTCGCGGCCTGGCTGTGGGTCCTGTTACTTCCGAAACCGGCGAACGCCCAGTCGTCGCTCACTGCAGAGCTGACGGAGCGCGGGAAGATCGATCTGTCATTCGACTTCCTCGGGTCGGTCGCACGGCGGCAGGCGGGGGGCTTTGAATGGTACCTGCCTGCCGTCGCCTTTGGGGCGACCGACGGGCTTGAGGTTGGCGCCGCGTTGTCGGTAACAGCACCGTCCAGTCAGGATGATCCGCGTGAGTTGCTCTCCTATGCGCGCTGGAAGTGGCTGGACGCCGGCGGCCGCACGGCCGTTGTCGGCGGCGCGTGGCGTGTGCCGGTGTCGAACCGAGTCGAGCCAGATGCATACGGTGTCGTCACGGCGACGATCAGTCAGGAATTCGGGACCGAGCGGCCCGCAATCTTGACGGTAGGCGGCTATGCGCTGGTTGGGCGACGAACACCTGGTGACACGCGACGCGGCGTAACGCTCGGCTGGGATCAGGCGATTTCGTCTCGCTGGTCCTGGTCCCTTGAGTGGACGTCAGGCGACAACTGGTACGGCTATGCGTCTTCGGGAGTGACATTCTCAACGGCGTCGCAATGGGTGACGACGGGTTATTGCGTCGGCAACCAGTCGACGGCAAATCACGGGCCGTGCGTCTCGTTCGGCCGGACATTCTGAGGCGAGACGGTCCCATGACACCACGATCCTTCGATCTCCGTTCGGTATCGGGCAGGCTGCGAGCCGCGGTGACGGACCGCCCCTGGCATGTCGCATTTGCCGTGTACGGCGCGGCGTTCGCGGTCTTCATCCTGAGCGGTGCCGGCTCGCCGGATCTGCGATCGATGGCTGCGAACGTCTGGTACGTCCCAATTGGCGCGGTCGCCGCCGTACTTGCGTGGCAGGTTTCGCGCACGGCTGAACTGCCAGGCCGTCAGTGTCTGGCCTGGCGGCTGCTGGCGCTCGCCTCAGTCTGTGCGCTGGCGTCGGACGCGCTCTGGATTTGGGCCGAGAACGTCCAGGGTCAGGATCCGTCCGATGAGCTGTACGCAAATGTCGGCTTTCTCCTCTTTTATCCTGGCGTGCTTGGCGGCCTGCTGCTATTTCCGCAAGCCATGCGGTCCAGACAGGACGGACTGAAGTTCGTCCTGGACGTCGCGACGGTCGTGGTCGCCGGCACGATGGCCGTCTGGCACTTTGCGATTGCGCCGGCCGTCGTCCACCAGGAGCCATCCGTCACGGCCTTCGGCTTGGCGCTGGCCTATCCAGTCGGTGACCTGCTGCTCCTGCTTGGTCTGGCGACTGTCCTCCTCCGATATCCGCGCGGTCGCCGGCGAGTGCCGCTCTTCCTGCTGGCGGCCGCGGTCAGCGCCATGATGATCGGGGATCTGGTCTGGGCGCATCTGTCCCTGGCCGGCGCCTTCGAGGCCGGTAGCGTCCAGGATCTCCTGTACCTGCTTCAATATGTGTTTTTCGCGACAGCGATCGCCGAAGAGCGCCACAGGCTCAGAGGCGGTGAAACGCCGGATGACGACGCAGCGCCCGGTTCCTTCAGTGCACTGCCATACGTCGCGGTGTTCGGCGGTTATGCGCTGTTTGTCAGCGTCGCATGGGAGCATTTCCGCGCCGACACGCTGCCGATCGCGCTAGGCGCAGTCACCCTGACCTTGCTCGTTGTCCTCCGTCAGATCGTGGCGCTGAAAGAAACGGCGAGACTGGACCGCAAGCGGACCGTGCTTGCCGGCGAGAAACGCTTCAAGTCCCTGGTTCAGCACGCCTCCGATGTCGTGAGCATCATCGACGCGCAAGGGAACGTTCGCTTCGCGACTCCGTCGGCCGCGCGCATGTTCGGCTACGCGGCGTCGAACCTCATTGGACGGGCCGCTCTGGATCTGGTCCATCCGGCGGATGCAGCGGACGTCACACAGCAGCTGCAGGATCTCGCCGCGCATCCCGGCAAGGTCATCACGGGGCGTTGGCGCATCCAGCACCGCGACGGCCGCTGGATTCAGACCGACAACACGGCCACGAACCTGCTGGCCGATGAGAATATCCGCGGACTCGTGCTCGCCACGCGCGACGTCACGGAGCGCGTGTCCCTCGAAACGAAGCTGACGCATCAGGCGTATCACGACCCGCTGACGGGGCTGGCCAACCGGGTGCTGTTCCAGCACCGGCTGGAGCAGGCGCTCACACGGCGTGACGGCGATCGCGGCGTTCTGGCGGTGCTGTTCATCGACCTGGACAAGTTCAAGGACGTCAACGACCGCTACGGTCACGGCTTCGGCGACGCCGTCCTGCGCGCCGCGGCGCACCGCATTCGTTCGGTGCTTCGATCTTCCGACACCGCGGCTCGGCTCGGCGGCGACGAGTTCGCGGTGCTGCTGGACGATCCCACCGGCCAGATCGATCCGCCAGCCATGGCCGAGCGGATCGCGCGCGAGTTCAACGCGAGCGTTCGGATTGAGGGACGCGACGTTCTAATACCAGTCAGTGTGGGCGTCGCCCTAGCGTCGCCGGGGCAGCCAGCCGACGAGATTCTGCGCAACGCGGATCTCGCGATGTACCTCGCGAAGAGTCGCGGCCGTGGCCAAGCCGCGGCCTTCGAGCCCGCGTTGCACCAGGCCTTGATCGACCGCCTGGAGCTGCAAGCCGATCTCCGGAATGCCGTGGCCAACAATGAGCTGAGTCTCGCCTATCAGCCGCTGCACGCGCTCGATGGCCACGTGCTGGTGGGCGCCGAGGCGCTCATGCGATGGTCGCATCCGACGCGAGGCGCGATCCCGCCAGACATCTTCATTCCGATTGCGGAAGAGAGCGGCCTGATCGTGTCGATGGGCCGCTGGGCCCTGCATCGGGCGTGCGCGGACGCCAGCCGCTGGCTGTCGGGGGACCCCGCCAGTCCCCCGGTCCGCCTCTCGGTGAACCTGTCAGCGCGCCAGCTTCGGGATCCGGCGCTGTTTGATGATGTGATCGCCGCGCTGCGCCTAGGCAGACTCGAGGCATCACGCCTCGTCCTCGAGTTGACGGAAAGCATCCTGCTCGATCACACCCCGGAAGCGCTCGCGATGATCCATCGACTCAAGGCGCTGGGGGTTCGCATCGCCATCGACGATTTCGGCACCGGCTATTCATCACTCAGCTATCTACGGCGTCTGCCGATCGACGAGCTCAAGATCGATCGCTCCTTTGTCGAGCGGGTGGAAATGGACGCCGGAACGGCAGCCGTGACACGCGCCATTATCGCAATGGCCGCCGAGCTGGGTCTCGAGACCGTCGCCGAAGGCATTCAATCCCTGGAGGCCGCGAATCAGCTGCAGCGCTTCGGCTGCGAGATCGGCCAGGGGTTCTTCTTCAGCGCGGCGATGCCGCCGGAGGAGTTCGGGCTCTACGCGCGTAGGTCCCGGATGGTCACGGCGGCGTAAGCAGGCAGGGAGTGCACGAGTCGTCAATGTATTGTGGAGGGTTCATCATGCAGAAAGGCTTCGACTATTCCAGTGTTCATTTTCCTCTCACCTCGCGTCGAGGTGCGCCCCGAATCGAGGTCGACGGGCGGATTTCGGCGACGTGGATGGCGCGTGATGGATGCCGGGTGCTGGCCGTCCGGAACATCGGCTTCCGTGGATTCGCCATTGAGACCGACGCGCCGGTGGAACCCGGACTGCGGCGCCACTTCAGATTCGAGACGTGCGACGGGACACCGTTCGAGGCCAGCGCCATCTCCCTCCATTGCCATCGTCTACACGGCAGCGTGACCCGCTGGGTCAGCGGCTGGGAGTTCCCGGGCCAAGCGGGCCTTGACAACAAGATCGATCAGCTGATCGAGAGTGCGGCCGGCACGCTGTCGGTCGACTGAACGCGACTCGCAATCGCGAAGCATGAGCTGACCGTGACGCGCAGTGACGTCGCAGGGTCGCGAGCCGCGGGGAGGATCTGACCGTGTGCGAGCCAGTCCAGATCGACGAGATGTGAGGACCATCGGAGGCTGCCGAGCGCGAACGCTGCCTCCCACGTTTGCGTGGAAACCCGTGCTCACCCACGTCCGAACGCCAGTCGTCGAGCGCACCGAAGTGCACGTAGGCGACCGAGATGGCCCAGACCATGAAGAACGAGGGCAAGATGAAACAGCAGGAGACGATCGCCGCGCCCACGATGCCGGCGCGAACATAGCCGAGATACATCGCGAGCTGCGCGGCGAGGGGACCGGGAGCGAGCTGTGCGAGTGCCAACCTGTCGAGGTAGTCCTGGCGGCTGATCCAGCCGCATTCCTCGACGAGGTCTCGCTGCATGAATCCTGCAAGCGCAATCGGCCCGCCGAACCCGGCTACACCGAGACGCAGGAAGTACGCGTAGAACCGCCAGAGTGGAACCGGTGCCGTCGGAGCCAGTTCAGCCGGCCCACCCATTCATCGCTCGGCGGTCACCCAGCGGTGGCCTATGGCCGTGCGAATAGGCGGATTTCGATCGCGGCGTCGCCCGGCTTGTCGTGGTCAACCACGACTTCAACGCGCTCGCCCTTCTGGACTCCAGCCTCGGCGACTGTGATCCGCTTGCCTGCCCGCAACAGCCGCGTTTGATTGTTGATCGTGAAGACCGTCGCCGTAGCGCCAGGCTTCTTGGTCTTTGGATCGGCGACGGTGACCTCGAGTTCCTGGACCTCGCGCACGCCGCCGGTGGGCTGAGCGTACTTGCCGGTCTTGAGGGCCACGACCGTCCCTTGATGCGTCACTTCGTGGGCGACAAGGCCGATGGTCGACAGATTGATGGCCGCAACCACTCCAAGAATCAGGGCGTTCAGTTTTCGGTTGCTCATAGGGCTTGTTCTTCCTCCAGACAGATCACCATCTTGGCGCGATGCCCAAGGCCACTGCAAGGGACTGGGATGGTCTGAGCACCGCCCGGCGATCGGAGGGCATGGGCTCTTGACTTCGATCCGGCGGACTGTCCAAATGGGCCCGTGGTGAGGCGTCTGTTGGCGACCAGCGTTGCCGCAATGGCAGTGACGGGCGGGCTTGGGCTCGCGCCGTACAGCCACGTTCATCCGGTGGGAACCGCGACGGACCACCACTCAGCACACGGCGATCTTGACGCAGCGCCCGTGAAGCACGCCCACTTCACGCCTCACGACAGCCACGACGTGGCCCCGTTGGAATCCCACGGCAAAGGCTCGGACGACGACCACCGCGACGACGGGGCGCCCCGGCAGATATCTCCTGCGAACGACTTTCTGTTTCAGCCGGTCGACACCTTCCGGGATCCGGCACCCGCTGCACTCGTCCAGACAGTCGATGTCGTCCCGGACCTCACCATCGGAATCGCGATTGAGATCCGATTGCCCCCCGCCCACGGGCCGCCCGTCAGGCCGCATGGCCCCGCCCGAGCCCCACCCACCATCCCGCCTGCTGCAGTCTGAGCCGGTCTCGGCTCTTCGTGTCTTCGTTTTCTGACGTTCCGAGAAGGGATCTCTATGCGTTTCGTTGTCGCCATCTGCGCGGCAGCCTGGACGTTCGCGGGCGCGTCCTCGGCGTTCGCGCAGCAGGCTATTTCAGGGCCCCCGCTGACTGAGGCCGATGCCCTCGGACGCTTCATGGCGTCCGACCCGCGGATTCGCGCCTTGCGAGCCCAGACGGCCGAAGTTCAGGCGGGGCAGGCGGAGCGCGCGCTGTGGCCGAACCCGGTCGCGGCTTTTACGCGCGAGAGCGTCGCGAGCACGGACGACATCTTTCTGGTCGGCCGGCAGGAGCTGCCGATTTCGGGGCGACGACGTCATCTCCTCGCCGCCGGTCGCCTGGCGGTGGAGGCGTCCGAGGCGGAGGCGGCCTTTCAGATTCGACAGCTGGAGGCCGACGTCAGACGGGCCTTCGCCGCGTTGCTCGCGGCCCAAGACCGCGAGGCGATCCTCATCCGTGCCACCGAGGAGCTGCGCGCGCTCATCGCGATCCTGCGGGCGCGAGAGGAGGCGGGCGAAGGTTCGCGATACGACCGCCTCCGGGGGCAGCGGGCGCTGGCGGACCTCGACAGCGAACAGGCCGCGGCGGCCATCGCGCGAGCGCGGGCACGGGCCGACCTCGCGGCGTTCCTTGGACCGGGCGTCGCCCCCGAGGGGGTCGTTGCTGCCGGCTCATTGCGGCAGAACCCGCCCGCGCCCGTCGAGACCCTGATCACGCAGACCCTGGCGTTCCGCGGTGACTATCAGGCCAGCGAGCGAACCATCGCCCAGTTCAACGCGGAACGCCAAGCGGCCAGTGCGCTTCGAATCCCTACCCCATCGGTCACGTTCGGAATGAAGCGATCGACGACGGGCGCCGGCACCCACGTCGGATCACAACTGACCTTTGAAATGGCCCTGCCCCTGTTCAATCGCGGGCAGGCGGCGGTGGCGCTGGCCAGCGCACAAGCGGCGCGCGCCGACGCGGAGCGTGCGTTCCTGCGCGTGCTGGTCGAAGCCGAGGTTCGAGCCGCCCACGCGGCGGTCGCCCTCGAACGCGCCCGCGCGGTCCGGTACGAGCAGGCGTTGGTGGAGACGGCGGAACCGCTGACAGCAATCGCACGCGTCGCCTACGAGGAAGGGGAGCTCGGCATTCTGGAATTACTCGACGCCAACCGGCAACTGACCGACGCGCGCCTGCGCGTGCTGGATCTGGCTGCGGCGGGTCGCCTCGCCGCCATCGAACTCGATCGAGTCACTGGAGTGGAGATCAAGCCATGACCGTCAAACAACGCTTCCCCTGGCTCGCCGCACTGGTGGTGCTGGGCTCATCGTGCAGTAGGGACCCGGCACCGGCTGCACCGCCAGCGGCGGCCGAGGAACCGACCGTCGCGGTGACGACATGGACGGACCGCACGGAGCTGTTCATGGAATACCCGCCCCTGGTGGCCGGCCGGCAGGCCCGGTTCGCGATTCATCTGACGAACCTGGCGGACTTCTCGGCCGTCCGCGAAGGTCGAGTGGTCGTCCGGTTTCAGGGCGAGACGATCGAACGGTTCGAGGTGAGCGGACCGTCGACGCCCGGCATCTTCGGCGTGGACGTCAAGGTGCCGGCGGCGAGGCGCTACGAACTGGCCGTCGAGCTGCACGGCGCTCGACTCAGCGACGAACACCGCGCGGGAATCGTCACGGTGCATCCCACCGTCGAGGCCGCCGTCGCTGCGGTTCCCGCGGACGATGCGGAAGGTGCGGTCTCGTTCCTCAAAGAGCAGCAGTGGACCCTCGACTTTGCCACGACGACGGTCGACAACCGCCCGCGTCGCAGCGTGTTCACGGTGCCCGCCACCATCGAACCGCGCGCCGGAGGAAGCGTCGAGGTGCGCGCGCCCGCGGCCGGACGCATCACCAGCGGAGGTGGCCGCACGGTAGGCACGCGGGTCAGTCGCGACGAGCCGCTCGTCGAGCTGATCGTCCGGAACGAGCGGCTCGGCGAAGCTCCGGTTCTGAAGGTTGAACTGGCGAACGCCGAAGCCGAACTGCGCCTCGCGCAGCAGACACGGGTCCGGCTGGAAAAACTCACCGCCGCGGGCGCCGTCCCCGCACGCCGCCTAGATGAAGCGCGCCTGGCCGAAACGAGCGCCCAGGCGCGCGTGGACATCGCGCGCGAGCAATTGCGGCATCTGGAGCTGAGCCGGACGGGCGAGGGGTCCGGTGAACCTGGCGAGCGAGTCGTCGCGCGTGCGCCGCTCACCGGCGTCATCGCTGAATCCCAAGCCACGGTCGGCTCAACGGTCGAGGCCGGACAACTCCTCTACCGGCTGGTCGCGGTCGATCGCGTCCAGGTGGTCGGCGCCGTGCCAGAGCAACAGCTCGCCCAGGCCCAGCGCGCGGTGACTGCCGAAATCGATGTGCCCGGCAGCGACCCCGTGCGGACCAGCCGCCGACTGTCGGTCGGTCGCGTCGTTGATCGCGAGACGCGCGCCGTGCCCGTGGTCTTTGAACTGGACAACCCTCCGGCCGCCCTTGCTGTCGGTCAGGCGGTGTCCCTCCGGTTGATCGAGGCGTCTGACGGTGCGGGCGTGTCCATTCCAGCGAGCGCGGTCGTCGACGACGCGGGACAGCCGATCGTGTTCGTGCAGGCGGGCGGGGAAAGCTTCGAGCGAAGACCAGTGCGCGTCGGCCGGCCGCGCGAGGGCGGCTACGTGGACATCCTGACCGGTCTCGACGCCGGCGAGCGCATCGTCACGCGAGGCGCGCATCTCATCCGGCTGGCGGCCCTGTCACCGCAGACACCGGCACATGGCCATGTGCACTGATCGAGCGTCCGAGGGAGCTGCATCGTGATCGATCGCATCATCGCGTGGTCGCTCGGCAATCGCCCGCTCGTGCTGGCGCTGAGCGTGCTGTTCCTGATCGTGGGCACCTGGGTGGCGCTGCGGATGCCGGTGGACGTCCTGCCGGATCTGACGGCGCCGACCGTCACGATCCTGGTCGAAGGGCAGGGCATGGCCCCAACCGACATGGAAGCGCTCGTGACGTTTCCTGTCGAGACCGCTCTCAACGGCGCGGCAGGCGTTCGCCGTGTGCGGTCCGCGACCGCCGTCGGGATCGCGGTTATTTGGGTCGAGTTCGAGTGGGGCGTGGACATCTACCGGGCGCGTCAGACGGTCAGCGAACGCGTTACCGCCGTGGCTGCCGATCTCCCGCCGCAGGTCGATCCGCCGACCCTGGCGCCGGTCTCGTCGATCATGGGTGAGATTCTCTTCATCGCCCTCCGCTCCGATCGTCACGACGCGCTGGATCTCCGCACGATCGCCGAGACGCAGGTTCGCCGGCGGCTCCTCGCGGTTCCTGGCGTCTCGCAGGTCGTCGCGACTGGCGGCAGCGAGCGTCAGTTCCAGGTGGTCGTGGCCCCGGACCGTCTCACAGCCGCTGGCGTGTCACTGCAGGACGTCGAAGACGCACTGCGCAACGGCAGCCGCAACACGTCCGCTGGCTTTCGCATCGCGACCGGCCAGGAGTATCTGATCCAGGGCGTCGGCCAGATTCGTTCGCTCGCGGACATCGAAGGCACTGTCGTCGCGACCAGAGACACGCGACCCATCTTCATCCGCGATCTGGCCACCGTTCGTGTCGGCGAGGCGCTCAAGCGAGGTGAAGGCTCCTACAACGGCGAGCCCGCGGTCGTCCTCGGCATCCAGCGCCAGCCGGACGTGAACACGCTGCAGCTCACCCGGACGCTGGATGCCGCGCTCGCCGACATCCAGGCGACGCTGCCGGAGGGGGTCAGGATCGAGCGCGATGTGATGCGGCAGGCCGACTTTATTGAAGTGG
>CAZFAT010000068.1:0-3217 GCA_964517075.1 uncultured Solibacteraceae bacterium | reverse complement strand
GAAGAACGGGATCGTCCGCGCGCGGCGTGCGATCCAGGTGGCGGTCCCGAATCGCCCGGCGCCGCCGCCGGTCGAGGGAGCGGAACGGTAGGATACCCGCCCTGCGCCTCCGTTATGCCAGGCGGATGCCGGGCTACCGCGGTACGCCGGGCCTCATGAGGTCCCGCTGCGGGCGTTCAGCAGGGGCGAGATATCGACCTGATCGAGCGGGACGATCCTGGCGAGGTGACCGTAGTCGCGATCCCGGTGAATCACCGTGAGGCCATGGCGCGTGGCGCAGGCGGCCACGAGACAGTCCACGCTCGATCGCACGGTCACGCCGCCGCGTCTCGCCCGGCGGTAGATGTCCACGGCGCTGTCGATGAGGGGGCTGGTGAGCGGCGACTCCACACAGGGCAGCGCGTACATCGCGATCCGCGCGATCTGAAACGCCCGCTCGTCGTCGAACCCCTGCAGCACTTCCTGGATGACCGGCAGACAGGTGACGATGCGGTCGCGATCGTCGACCATGTCGTCGAGCGTGATCCGGCCCGGCCGCCGGAACACCTCGATCCAGGCGCTCGTGTCAACGAGCAGCACGCCGCTTCCGCGGACGATAGACGCCCTGGCTCTTGTGCACGACCGGCGGCCGGTCCCCACGCATCTCCGAGAGATCACCCGACCACAGGCCGGAACCGGCGAGCTGGTCGATGTCGCGGGCCTTTGCCCGACGAACCATCTCCTCCAGCGCGCGCTCGATCGTGCGCGAGTACGTGCGTTCCCCGCTCACCCGTACGGCCTCCTCCAATAAATGCTCGTCAATCACAACATTTGTACGCTTCATACACCTGAAACGTATCCGATTCCCGGCGCGTGTTCAAGACCAGCGTGCCCCGGCGCCTGGCGGCCAATGCACCGGCGGCGCAGTCTCTGGTGAACGCGTCGCGCACAATCCGGGCGAGCCCGTATAACCCGTATAATACGGCTCCAATCAGGATCCGGGGGGCATGTCGGCGGTTCACACTCCGGCCCACGAAAGGAGTCCGCGCATGAGCAGGCGAATACTCGCGTCCATCGCTGTCGCCACCGCGGTCGCGTTCATCGCGTCGCTGCCCGTGTCGGGCCAGGGCGGTGGGGCGCCCGCCCCTCCGCTGGTCATCACGGCCTACAATGGCGGGCCGCCGATCAGCTACACGGTCCCCCGGACGCCGTGGGGGGATCCCGATCTGCAGGGCGTCTGGAGCAGCGACGATACCTCCGGCATTCCACGCGAGCGGCCCGAGGCCCTGGGCACACGCCTCTACCAGACCGACGAGGAGTTCGCCGCGCGTCAGAAGCAGATCCAGGGCGGGATCCAGAACGCCCTGAACGCCACCGGCACGTTCCGGGGTGACTACGCCCGGCGGGCGTTCCGGCAGACCTCGATCATCGTCGATCCGCCCGATGGCCGGATGCCGGCCGTCACACCCGCGGCCGAGACGCGCCGCGCCTCACGCGACCGCGGGACGTTCGGTGACGGCCCGTTCAACACGACGGAAGACTTCACGCTCTACGATCGGTGCATCACGCGCGGGATCGTCGGTTCGGTGCTGCGCGTGATCTACGGCAACGGCAACCGCATCGTGCAGGCTCCGGGCATGGTGGCGATCAGCTACGAGATGATTCACGACACGCGCGTCCTCTACACCGACGGCCGGCCGCACATCGGACCGCGCATCCGCCAGTATCTCGGCGACTCGCGCGCCCGCTGGGAAGGCGACGAGCTCGTCGTGGAGACGACCAACCTGACGGACAAGACGAGCATCGGCGGCAACGGCAACGGCCTGCGTCACAGCGACAGGATGACGATTACCGAGCGCTTCAAGCGCGTCGCCGACGACGTCATCCAGTATCAGTTCACCGTGGACGATCCGGTGACGTACGCCCGGCCGTTCACGATGTCGTTCCCCCTCACGCCGCTCGAAGGCGACGTGCTCCTGCCGTACGAGTGCCACGAGGGGAATCTGGCCATCCGGCAGTCCCTCGGCGCCGAGCGCGCCGAGGACCAGGCGCTGGCCGACGATCTGGCGAAAGGCATCGTGCGTCCGCGGCGTGGTGTGCAGGAGAGCGGAACGGGCGGCGGAGGGAACCGGGGACGCGGGGCCGGCGCGGGCGGGCGCGGTAACGCACCAGCCGGCCGTGGCGCCGACCCGGAGGACGCCAACCCTTGACCGTGTCAACACACGTGAGCTCCTGGCTCCAGGGTGGATTGACGGTCGTGCTGTGCGGGTCGTGATGTCGACTTGGAATTTGCAGTCGACACTCTTCGAGGAGTGACACATGAGGAAGCGGGTACTCGCATCAGTCGGTCTGGCGGCCGTCGTGGCACTCACCGCGTCGCTCCCGGTCTCGGGTCAGGGGCAGGCTCGCGTCACCAGCGCGCCGCCGCTCGTCATCACGGCGTACAACGGCGGGCCACCGATTCCCTACACGACGCCGCGAACGCCCTGGGGCGATCCGGATCTGCAGGGTGTCTGGTCGAGCGACGATACGAGCGGCATCGGGATGGATCGACAGCCGGCGCTCGGTGAACGCCTGTACCTCGACGATGAGGCCTGGGCGGCCCGCCAGAAGCAGGTACAGGGCGGGATTCAGAACGCGCTCAACGCCATCGGCACGTTCCGCGGCGATTACGCGAGGCGCGCGTTCCGGCAGACGTCGCTCGTCGTCGACCCGCCTGACGGCCGCCGGCCCACCATCACGCCCGCCGCGAAGCTGCGCGCGGCGCCGCGCGACCGCGGGACGTTCGGCGACGGTCCCTTCGACACGACCGAAGACTTCACGCTGTACGACCGCTGCATCACGCGCGGGATCGTCGGCTCCGTGCTGCGCGTGATCTACGGCAACGGCAACCGGATCGTGCAGTCGCCCGGCATGGTGGCGATCAGCTACGAGATGATTCACGACACGCGCATCCTCTACACCGACGGCCGGCCGCACATCGGGCAGCGCATCCGCCAGTATCTCGGCGATTCGCGCGCCCGCTGGGAAGGCGACGATCTCGTCGTGGAAACGACGAACCTCACCGACAGGACGAGCATCGGCCTCAACGGGAACGGGCTGCGCCACAGCGACCGGATGAGAATCTTCGAGCGCTTCAAGCGCGTCGCCGAGGACGTCGTGCAGTACCAGATCACGGTGGACGACCCGGTCACCTACGAGGGGCCGTTCACGTTGTCGATTCCGTTGACGCCGCTCG
>CAZFAT010000067.1:0-30546 GCA_964517075.1 uncultured Solibacteraceae bacterium | reverse complement strand
TTGAACAGCATCGTCCGCGACGCGTTGCTGACGTCGGTGATGTGCGTCTGGCCGCCGGTGAGCTGCCAGACCAGCCAGGAGTCGACGGTGCCGAACGCGAGGCGGCCGGCGTCCGCCTTGGCGCGCGCGCCGGGCACGTGGTCGAGCATCCACGCAATCTTGCTGCCGGAGAAGTACGCGTCGATGACGAGGCCCGTGCGCTCGCCGACCAGAGCCTCGTAGCCGACGGCCTTCAGCCGATCGCAGAGGTCGGCCGTGCGGCGGTCCTGCCACACGATGGCGTTCGCGATGGGGCGGCCGGATTCGCGGTCCCAGAGAATCGTGGTCTCGCGTTGGTTGGTGATGCCGATGGCCACGACGTCGCCTGACTGCACGCGGGCGCGGGCGAGCACCTCGGTGGCCACCGCGATCTGCGACGTCCAGATTTCCTGCGGGTCGTGCTCGACCCATCCCGGCTGCGGAAAAATCTGCGGAAACTCCCGCTGAGCGACGCCGGCGACCGTGCCGTCGTGATTGAAGAGGATGGCGCGCGAGCTGGTGGTGCCCTGATCGAGGGCGAGCACGTGAGGCATGCGGAGAGGCTACACGCTTCGAGGGCCGCGGTATACTCCGCGCGATTCGAAAGCTGACAGAAGGAGTCCTCGATGCCGCCAGGCAGTGCCCGCGAGCTCTTCGCCGAGTTTCTGGGGACGTTCGTGCTCATCGTGTTCGGGGTCGCCGTCGTCGCGCAGACGGTGCTGAGTGGCGGCACCGCCGGCAGCATGCTGTCGATCAACCTGGGCTGGGGACTGGCGGTCACGATGGGGTGCTACGTGGCGGGGGGCGTTTCAGGGGCGCACCTGAATCCGGCCGTAACCCTGGCGCTCGCGATGTTCCGCGGATTCGCGTGGCCCAAGGTCGCGCCCTACATGATCGCGCAGCTCGCGGGCGCGTTCGTGGCATCGGTCGTCGTGTTCTTCACCTACTATGAGGCGCTGAACGCGTTCGATGGCGGTGTGCGTCAGGTGCTGGGCGATCTGGGCACCGCCGGCATCTGGGCGACCTATCCCAGGCCATTTCTGAGCACGTTTCCCGGCGGGTTGATCGATCAGATCGTGGGCACGGCGCTGCTCGTCGGCGTCATCTTCGCGATCATCGATGGGCGCAACGCGGTGCCGCCGGCCGGGCTGGCGCCGTTCATCGTCGGCCTGCTGGTCGTGCTGATCGGCATGACGTTCGGGTTCAACGCCGGCTACGCCATCAATCCCGCGCGGGATCTCGGACCGCGGCTGTTCACCGCCATGGCCGGATGGGGGAGCGAGGTGTTTCGCGCCGGCAACAACTGGTGGTGGGTTCCGATCGCGGGTCCGCTCGCGGGAGGCGTGATCGGCGGCTTCGTGTACGACGCGCTGATCGGCCGCCGGTTCCCACCAGCCTTGGCCAAGTAGGCGACGCGATCCGTGGCGGGCCTCGTCGCCCGCCCGGCCCGGCTCAGCGCACGACGCAACCATCCAGTCCGAGCAGGTAGTCGAGCCCGGTGTCGCCGATCGGCGCGCCCGGCGGAGCGGCCGGCGGCATTGCGGGCGGGAGTTGGTCCAGGCCCTGCGTCAGAAAACGCGTGACGTCATCGACCATGAGCTGGCGGTGCGCCCGTTCGGCCGGTTCGGTGATGCGTGCCGGCTGCCGGTCTTGCAATCCGCGCAGCGCCTCGATCGTGATGGCGCGCACCTGCGTCAACGACGCCGTCTGGGCGAGCGACATCAGCCGCCTGATCACGACACGTTCCATCGCGCGGTTAATCTCGGCCTCGTAGGGCGTAGCTGGCGCCACATCGAACACCGCCTGGGCGAGCCGCTCGATGACGTCTCCGAGCCCGGGCAGCGACGGATCGAGGGCCTTCTGCGCCACCAGCCGCGCGGCGCGTTCGCCGGTCAGCAGGACCGACACGACCATGTCAGTCGCCACGATGGCGGGACTGATCGGATCGAAGATGCTGCCCGTCGTCCGCGGAAACAGCTCGCGCGTGCGGGCGACGCCCGGCGGACGCGGCGGGATCTGGCCGATCAGGCGCGGCGCCAGCATGAGCTCGCCGAGCCGCAGCGCGCTCATCAGCGCGTCGAGCGCGCGCTGCTGCGCCTCGGCCGGCATCCACCGCGTGGGCGCGCGGCCGTCACCGCGCAGGGCGTAGGCGTAGTCCTGTCCGCCGAGGACGGTCACCGCCGAGTCCACCGCGTAGCGGTGATGCAGGTAGACGGGCACGAGCACGTCCTCGATGAGCGCCATCGGCCGGCCGACCTGGATCGCCGCTTCGCCGAAGCGGCTGAGGGCGCTCCGCCGGACGGTCAGCAGCCGTGTGAGTTCGGCCGCCACGTCCGTGCCGTTGTTCCACTGGTCGACCCGACCGTGGCCGTCCAGATCCTGGTTCGTCATGTACCGCAGGTCGGCCGTCCAGGCCTCATCCAGAATCTTCTTCAGTGTGGCGGGTTCGTCGGTACCGGGCGCGAAGTGCGAGTACCCGAACTGGATCGCGACCTTGTCCCACGGCCCGATGCCCGTTTCATACGCCTGCGACACGTCCATCGTCGCGTCAGCGCGCAGCGTGATGAGCGGGTGCGGATAGTCCAGCACCGAAATGCGGCCCCTGACGCTGTTGTAGTAGTTGTGGCCCAGGCCGATCGTGTGGCCGACCTCGTGCGCCGAGAGCTGCCGGAGCCGCGCGAGCGCCACGTCGGACAGGGCGGGCGGCTTCTCCATCCCGGCCGTGTAGGGCGAGAGCAGCCCTTCGAGAATCAGGTAGTCCTGGCGCACGCGGAGCGAGCCCAGCGTGACGTGGCCCTTGATGATCTCGCCCGTGCGCGGATCGGCGATGGCGTTGCCGTAGCTCCAGCCGCGCGTCGATCGGTGGACCCACGTGATCGTGTTGTAGCGGACGTCCATCGGATCGGCCCCTTCCGGCATCACCTCCACTTGGAAGGCGTTGCGGTACCCGGCCGCCTCGAAGGCCTGGTTCCACCAGCGGGCGCCCTCGACGAGCGCTGAGAGCATGGGCTCGGGTGTGCCCCGGTCCACGTAGTAGACGATCGGCCGCACGGGATCGCTCACGGCGGCTTTCGGGTCGCGCTTCTCCAACCGATGCCGCCGGATGAACTGCCGCTGCATCGGCTCGCCGAGTGGCGTCGCGTAGTCCACGTAGCTGTAGCTGCCGAAGCCGGACCTCGGGTCGAAGGCGCGAGGCCGGAAGTTCCCGTCCGGCAGTTCGATGAGCGAGTGATGCTGGCGGACAGTCACCGCCTCGGTGGAGGGCGCGACGTCGCCGATGCGTCCCCCGATCTGGCCGGGGCCGCCGCCGCGGCCGGCGTCGCCGTCGGTGACGAACGTGGTGGTGACGTCGATCTCCGAGTTCTTTGGAAAGGCCTTCGTGCGCTCCAGGAACACGGCGCTGCGGCTGCGATCGAACCGGTACGCCGCGGGACGCAGGCTGGCGACGACGCCGTGGGCGTCGCGCATGAGGAAGTCGGTGAGATCGACGAGCACGCGGCCGTCGGTGTCGGCCAGCGCGGTGAAGCCCCAGATGACAGACGTCGCGAACGCGTCCTCGACGGAGCGCCGCTCCGCCGGGTTGGTGCTCACCGCCCGATGGCCGTGGTTCGGCTGCACCATCAGGATCTTCGGACCCACGCGCTCGAAGCGGACGAGCTTCTGCCCGCCGAGCTGCGCGCGATCGAGACCGATGTCGTTCGACCCCAATCCGGCGCTGAGCCCGCTGACGTAGAGGACGTCCTGGTTCAAGCGCGGGATCTCGAGATACAACGCGCCCGCCGCGTCATCCCAATACAGCGGGAAGAAGCCGTCGAGCTTCAGGTAGTTCGCGGTGCGTTCGGCGATGGATGGCAGTGGCCGCGCGCGCGGCGCCCCCTGTGCCGAGGCGCCGGCGGCGTCCTGCCCGGGCGCGGCGGCTGGGTGCGCGACGGCCAGCAGCAGCACGAGCGTGGTGAGGGCGGAAGCGAAGCGATCCATCGTGCCTCCTCGAAAGTCCGGTGAGGGGGCATCTTACTGCGTGAACAGGCGTCTCCTCCGGGCACCTCCGCCAGTCCGGGCGGGCCACGCGAGTCGATCCTGTGGAGGTGCTCAAGGCGTAGGACACGAACGGCAGTCCATTCGTGGCGAGGGCTAAGTCTGCCTGCTGCCAGTTTTTTGTTCTTCCAAACTCCGCCCGTCGTCCTCCTCCTCACACCCGGTTTCTGGCCGGCATATTGCTAGATTTGGGCCGGTCCCTTCCGTCGACACGCGTTCCATGTCCGCGCGCACCTCCTCCCCAACCCGCCGCATGCCCACCATTCCGCACGTGACGCAGGACTGGCGCGAGGCCTGGAGTTCCGAAGCCGACATCAAGACGGGAGAACCTCAGGGCGCCGCGCCGCGCGACGGCATCCTCACGCCGACGCCGGATGCCATCGCGTCCGCGTTGGATGAGTTCCTCACGGAAGCGCCATCGGCCCCGCTGATAACGGCTGAGGCGTTGGGGACGTCGCCGGTGGCGGCCCGAAAGGCGGCGCCGCCCGGCGGTCGGCGTCACACGTCGCCCGTGGTGCTCGCGGCGGCTGCCGTCGCCGTCCTTCTGGCATCAATGGCGATCGGTTTTCGTGGATCACCTGTGCCGATCGCCGGCGCCGACATCCTCGGTTCGCCGGTCCCGCCAGCACCGTTGGACGCCACCGCCGAGACGGAGGCGGGGCGTGCGGCCGCACGCCCGCCTCATGCTGGAGCCGCCGACCCTCAGGTCGTCGGGACGCGGGGACCGACACCGGCTCGCTCCGTCCCGTCCGCACGCGCGTCGAGACGCGAGCCGCTGGTGCCGCCCGCCACTCGTCCCACGCCGCCTTTGGCGAGTACCACACCGCCGACACGGTCACCCGCTCCGGCACTCGATATCCCGACCCCGACGCCCTTTGCAGCGCCCGTCGCCGCAATCGCCGCAGCGGGCACTGGGTCCGTCCCCTCGGCAAGCCGGTCCGTCCCACCACCGCCTGAGATAACGATGCCGTCGCCGGAGCCGTCACCGCCGACGGTCAGGCCGGCAGCGTCCGCGGCGGCAGACCCGCCGACGGATCGCCAGGCGATTTACGCCGTCCTCGAGCGGTATCAGACGGCGTTCAGCCAACTGGACACGAACGCCGTCCGGGCGATCTGGCCGGGCCTGAATGCCAGCGCGCTCGAGCGCGCCTTCGGGCAGGTGGAGCGTCAGGCCGTGAGATTCAGCGCCTGTTCGGTGGCGATTATCGGCGCCGGGGCCACTGCGCGGTGTCAGGGGAGCGCCAGTTACGTGCCGAAGGTCGGCAGTCGAACGGAGCGCGTCAACACTCGCCGGTGGCAAATCGACTTGCGGAAGAGCGGCGACGACTGGCGGATCGTGGCCCTCGACTCACGCGAGTAACTACCGGGCGTCGCCCCTCGCATGGCGCAGGGGATCTGACGACCAGCGCGTGCGATCACAGCCGCGAGGCCGGCGCCCCGCGGCCGCGTGTGCCGCTGCTAGACCTTCTCGGGCAGCGTATAGGGCTTGCGATACGTGCGGCCGAGGAGCTTGTTCGCTTCGTCATCGCCGACAAAGCGTTCCGTGGCGCCGTCGAACGTCACCGATCGGCCGACCCGGTACGAAATGTTCCCGAGGTGGCAGAGCGCGGTCGAGAAGTGGCCCTCTTCGATCGGCGCCTTGAGATCCGCCGTCTTGCGGGATCGGACGGCGTCGATGAAGTTCTGGAAGTGCGACGGCGCATTCCCGCCTTCCTCCTCGTCGGCCGCGATCACAGGACCGGGCTCGTTCTTCTTGCCCAGAAACACCTGAGCCCCGCTGCCGCCGGTCTTCATCCACCCCTTCGAGCCGTAGATGTAGAGGCCCTGCGCTTCCGCCGGGCCTGTGTACCAGTTTCGCAGGTCGCAGTGCAGCTCCGTCCCGTCCGCGTACTTGTAGGTGACGTACTGCGTGTTCGGCACCGTCTGATCGGTGGGAGCGCCCGTTTCGTACAGCCCGCCGATGCCGTACGCGGTGCGGGGATGCTCCTGCTTGCCGAGCAGCCAGCGCACGGCGTCGAGCGAGTGGACGCCGGTGTTCCCGAGATCGGTCGTTCCGTACTCCCAGAAGAAGTGCCAGTGATAGTGGAAGTGGTTCTCGTTGAAGGGCCGGAGCGGCGCCGGACCCAGCCAGAGATCGTAATTCACGCCGGCAGGGGCCTGGCTGTTCGCCACGACGCCGATCGGATCCCGCTGCCGGTACACGATGGTCTTGCCCGCGTAGATCGTGCCCAGGCCGCCGTCGCGCAGGAACTGAGCCGCCTTGGCCATGCCGGCGCCGCTCCGCCGCTGCAGGCCCGCCTGCACGACCCGGTTGTAGCGTCGTGCGGCTTCGACCATCCGCCGCCCTTCGACAATGTTGTGGCACACGGGCTTTTCAACGTAGACGTCCTTGCCGGCCTGGCACGCCAGAACGGTCATGAGCGCGTGCCAGTGATCGGGCGCCGCGATGGTGACGGCGTCCACATCCGGGTTGTCCAGGACGCGCCGAAAATCCGTCTCGGGCTTCGGATCGCCGCCATAGCGCTGCTTCATGGCCGGCAGCGACGTCTGGAAGTGACGTTCGTCGATGTCCACGACGTGCGAGATGCGCACGTTCTTGAGGCCGGCCAGGCCCTGGTAGTGATCCTGCCCGCGTCCGCGGGCCGTCCAGGTGGGGTGCCCTTTGTTGTCGCCGCGAATGCCGATGATCGCGACGTTGACCGTGTCGTTCGGGCTCGTCTGCTGCGCCCGGCCACGCCTCGTGAACGCCGCCAGTCCGGCGGTGCCGGCGGCAGCCTTCGTGAGAAACACGCGACGGTTGATCATGGCGGTCCCCCTTCTTCTGCTGAGATCGGCCGTATCCTAGCACGCCAGCCGCAGGGCGGGCGGGGCGTGACGATCCGCGGCGACGGTCCGAGGTCCTCAGGGCTGAAGGCCTGCGGACGACGGCCCGAGGTCCGCTACGGAGCCAGATCCGGGTTGTCCGTGATGACGCCGGCGACGCCGGCGCGGATGAAGTGCGCCATCTCCTCGGTGACGCTCGCGTACCCCTTCACGGTGCTCGCGCGGAATGTCCAGGGCGTGATCGGCAGCCCGATCTCGGTCGCGTACCGCCACCCGTCCGCGTGTGTCGCGAGCGTGGGTTTCTCGGGGCTGATGCCGCCGGCGACGGCGCGAATCCGCTCGATGCCCTCGCGTGTCAGCCACCGATCCGCGTCGCGCGCGGCGACCAGGACCACGAGCCGGAGCGGCGTGCGCATCGCCGCCAGCCGCTCGATGCTCGGCACCGTGAACGACTGGATCATGATCGGTGTCTGCGGATCGGCGCCGGGCCGGTGGAGTCCGTGCCGTTCGAGGATCGCCAGCATCTCCGTCTCGATGCCTGGGTAGCGCTCCGGCGACTTCAGCTCGATGTAGAGCCCGGCGCGGCCGCGAACCGACCGAATCGTGTCGTCGAACGTGGGGACGCGCGTGCCGGCGAACTTCGGGTTGAACCACGCGCCGGCGTCGAGCCGCTGCACCTCGGCCAATGTGAAGTCGTCGAGCCACCACCGCGGGGTCTTCTTCGCATCGTCGGCGGCGGGCCGCGCGCGGTCCGGAAATACTTGCTCGACGTCGGTCGTCCGCTCGAGCGTCAGATCGTGGAGGACGACGATGCGCCCGTCCTTCGTGCGCTGGATGTCGATCTCCACGAAGTCGGCGCCCTGAGCGGCCCCGAGCTCGAATGCCGGCACCGTGTTCTCGGGCGCGTAGGCCGACGCGCCCCGGTGCGCGACCGTCCACGGGCGGGGCGGCAGGCCATCGCTGACGGCCTCTTGTCCCTCATCCAGTCGCGCCGCACAGCCCACCAGCACCACCACCAGCAGCAGTCCCGGAAGCATCTTCGTCATGTGGCGCTCATTCTAGTGGCCTGGCCCCCGCCACCCGTCCACCCCCCCCGGAAACGGTGGCGGCCGCGGCGGCGTAACAGAAGCGGTGCAGACGCGGACCAGACGATTCCAATTGCTTATCGTGTTCATCGCCCTGTGCGTGGGGGCCTGGGGCGCCAGCGCGACGTCCCAGGCGTCGGCGGAGGCGCAGGTGCCGTGGGGTGACCTCACGAGAACCCCCATCGTGATTTCGCCGCCCGCCGAATACATTCCGACCGACGCTGGCCCGATTCAGCCAACCGTCTGGACGTTCCCTGGCGTCACGCTCGAGGCACTCCCGGACGTCCTGGTCGGCGCAGGCTTTTCGACCGGGGACATCGTCCGACTGCGGGCGGCAGCCAGGCCGGCCTCCACGGAGAACGGTGTCGTCGTGAGACCGGATCCGGAGTTTGTCCACGCCATGTCTCCGGCCGTACGGGCCAGGTTCTACGGCCTGCTCGTCAAGAGTCCGTCCAACTACTCCCAGCAGGCGGCCTACCGCTTCTATGGCACGCTGGACGACTGGCTGGGTGCCGGCCTGTCGGCCGAGACGCGGGCGCTGGTCGATCCGCTGGTCTATCAGGATGGCGACTTCCTGGTGTTTGCGGACCTTGAACTCGTCCGGGGGAAGCTCGGCAAAGGCCCCGAGTTGCAGCGGCTCCTCAAGCGCCTGCTCCGACATTCGACCATGCTCGTCACCTTGCGCGTCCCCGATGAATCGCAGGTGGATGGCCTCGTCGAGTACTGGGGTCGCGGCGGGCGGAAGACGGACATCCGTCCGCTGCTGGAGTCGGCGGCCGGTGCCGGGGCCCAGTACCCGATCGACATCATCCACCTCCTGCCGGAGCTGGCACGGCGCCTCCTGTACCGGTATCCCAAAGTGACCGCTGAAGACCTGCACGACGGGCGACTGGCCAACTGCTACTGGACCGCGCTTAATTTCTTCAGCGACGACCCGGACGACACCCTGATGGATGGAGGCGCCGCGCTGCAGCGGTTGTCCAAGGACTATTTCGTGGTCCAGGACGGCTTGCAGCTTGGCGACATCGTCGCCTTCTCGAACAGCAGGCACGAGATCTTCCACATGGCGACCTACATCGCCGACGACCTGGTATTCACCAAGAACGGCTACTCCAGCCGAGTGGCCTGGTCCATCCTGCCAATCGACCGGATCCGCGGGCATTTTCCCGTCTACGCCGACGACTGGCACGTCACCTACTACCGCCGCAAGGATCTCTGATCGCATCTCACCCGAGCGCTTCGAGCACGCCCTGCAGGCTCGTCCGGGCGTCGCCAAAGAGCATCCGGGTGTTCGCCTTGAAGAACAGCGGATTCTGCACGCCCGCGTAGCCGGTCGCCATGCTGCGCTTGAGCACGATCGTGGTCCGCCCTTTCCACACCTCGAGCACAGGCATGCCGGCAATCGGACTGTCCGGCTCCTCCTGGGCCGACGGATTGACGATGTCGTTCGCGCCGATGACCACCGAGACGTCCACCTCGGGGAACTCGTCGTTGATCTCGTCCATCTCGAGCACGATGTCGTACGGCACCTTCGCTTCGGCGAGCAGGACGTTCATGTGGCCCGGCATCCGTCCCGCCACCGGATGGACGGCGAAGCGCACGGTCACGCCGCGATCGCGCAGCCGCGTGGTCATCTGCTGGACCACGTGCTGCGCCTGCGCCACGGCCATGCCGTAGCCCGGCACGATGACCACGTTCTTCGCAGCGCCGAGCAGCACCGCGGTCTCGGCGGCGGTGATGGGCGCCACGTCGCCGGCGGGCGCCGCGCCGGCGCCCGGCGCCGACGCGCCATCGCCGGTGCCGAACCCGCCCGCGATCACCGAGAGAAACCGCCGGTTCATCGCGCGGCACATGATGTAGCTCAAGATGGCGCCGCTGCTGCCGACGAGCGCGCCGGTGACGATGAGCAGGTCGTTGCCGAGCATGAACCCGGTGGCCGAGGCCGCCCAGCCCGAGTAGCTGTTCAGCATCGACACCACCACCGGCATGTCGGCCCCGCCTATCGCGGCGACCATGTGGAGCCCCAGCACCAGCGCGACCGCCGTCATGGCGGCCAGTGGCGTCAGCCCGTTCCCCGCCGCCGACTGCTGGACGAAGAGGACGCCCAGCCCGATCACGGCGACCACCATCGCCAGATTGAGCCAGTGCCGCGCGGGCAGGATGAGCGGCCGGCCGGAGACCCGTCCGCTGAGTTTCCCGAAGGCGAGAATCGATCCCGAGAACGTCACCGCGCCAATCAGGATCCCGAGGTAGGCCTCGACGTCGTGAATGGTCTTCGCCGGGCCGGCGAGCGTCACGCCGTGGCCCAGGACGTTGGCGAAGCCGACGAGCACCGCCGCCAGGCCGACCAGGCTGTGCAGGATCGCGACGAGTTCCGGCATCTGCGTCATCCGCACCTGGCGTGCGAGCACGAGGCCGATGGTCCCGCCGGCCGCCAGCGCCCCCAGCAGAAACCACAGGTTGGCGGTGACGCCGATGATGGTCGCGATGAGCGCGATGGTCATGCCGGCCATCCCGGCGGTATTGCCCTGCCGGGCGGTATCCTGCCGGCTCAGGCCGCCGAGGGCGAGAATGAAGAGAATCGTCGCCGCGAGGTAGGAAACGGCGAGAAGGCCCGGTGGCATGCGACGGCTACTTCCTGAACATCCCGAGCATCCGCCGCGTGACCGCGAACCCGCCGGCGATGTTGATGCTCGTGAGAAACACCGTGACGGCCGCGATCCAGACGACCAGCGGATCGGCCGCGCTGATCTGCAGCACGGCGCCGAGGATGATGATGCTGCTGATGGCGTTCGTGATGCTCATGAGGGGCGTGTGCAGCGCCGCCGTGACGTTCCAAACGACCAGGTAGCCGACAAAGCACGCCAGCACGAATACGGTGAAGTGCGTCATGAAGTCGGGAGGCGCCGTGAGGCCCAGCCCGACGAGCGCGACCGCGCCGATGGCCCCGGCCACGAGCGGCCCGGCCACGGAGCGGTTGTCCCGCCGCACCCCCGCGTGAGCGCCCTTCGCGGTCCGCGTCACGGCGCCCCCGGCGGTTGAGGCGGCCGGCGGGGATGCCGGTGCGGCCTTCGCCGCGGCGGCTGGCGCGGGCGCCGCCGACAGCCGTGGAGGCGGCGGCGGCCAGGTGATGTGACCGTCCTTCACCACCGTCGCGCCGCGAATCACCTCGTCCTCCATGTCGATCACGATCTGCCCGTCCTTGCCGGGTGTCATGTCCGTCAGGAGATGCCGCAGGTTGGTGGCGTAGAGCTGGCTCGACTGTGCGGCGAGCCGGCTGGCCAGATCCGTGTAGCCGACGATCGTGACGCCGTGCGCGTGGGCCACCGCCCCCGGGCTGGTCAGCTCGCAGTTGCCGCCCTGTTCGGCCGCCAGATCGACCACGACGCTGCCGGGCTTCATGAGCGCGACCGTGTCGGCCGTGATGAGCCGCGGCGCCGGCTTGCCGGGGACCAGCGCGGTGGTGATGATGATGTCCACGTCCCGTGCCTGCTCGGCAAAGAGCGCCATCTCGGCCCGGATGTATTCCGGGCTCATCACCTTCGCGTACCCGCCGACGCCGCTGCCTTCTTCCTTGACGTTCAGTGCCAGGAACTCGCCGCCGGTGCTCTCGACCTGTTCCTTCACCTCCGGCCGCGTGTCGAAGGCGCGCACGATCGCGCCCATGCCGCGCGCCGTGGCGATGGCGGCCAGGCCCGCCACGCCCGCGCCAATCACGAGGACTTTCGCGGGCGGCACCTTGCCGGCGGCGGTGATTTGTCCCGTGAAGAAGCGGCCGAAGTGCTGGGCGGCCTCGATGACCGCGCGATAGCCGGCGACGTTGGCCATCGAGCTCAGCGCGTCCATCTTCTGCGCGCGCGAAATGCGGGGAATGCTGTCCATCGCCAGCGCATGGACGCCGAGACTCGCCAGCCGCTGCAGCAGATCCGGGTGCTGACCTGGCCAGAGAAACGCAATCAGCGTCTGTCCGGCGCGCAGCAGGTCGAGCTCATGGACGCCGAGCGACGGATGAGGCTCCGGCGCCCTGACCTTGAGGATGATGTCGCTCGAGGCCCAGAGGTCGCGGGGGGACGCCACGACCGCGGCGCCCGCCTGACGATAGGTCTCGTCGCCGAAGCTGGCGCCGGTCCCCGCCCCCGATTCGACGATCACCGAATATCCCAACGACTGCAGGTGCGTGGCGACCTCCGGCGTGGTCGCCACCCGTCGTTCTCCCTCGTGTATCTCCCGTGGAACGCCAATCCTCATCAGGTCACCGTCGGCATGTGAACGATCGGGCCGCCGGTCGCCGGCGGACAACGCTGTGCATCATACGGGACGCCGGGGCTGCAAACCGCCGGCCAGCGCGCCGCGGAGGCCCTTCACGCGCGACGCCCCACAGTCGATTACCCCGCCCCGCCGAGGCTCAGAATTCCGCACGGCCGCGGAAATTCGCGCAGGGCGACCGCTCTCGCTCCGGGACCTGACGACTGCGGCGGCCCCTCCCCGGGCACGGAATGTGCGTTGCGCACCTGTGGCCGTCTCCCATGACCTCCGGCAGCCCGTCGGCGTACCCCATTGTCACGCGTGAAGACATTTCCGACGTGACGTATCTCCTCGAGATCGCCCACCCACGGATGGCCCGAGCCGCGCGGCCAGGTCAGTTCGTCATCGTGATGTCCCACGAGCACGGGGAGCGCATCCCGCTCACGATTGCCGACTTCGATCGCGAACGCGGCACCGTCACGCTGGTCATCCAGGCCGTGGGCAAGACCACGCGCGAGATGCAGCGGCACTGCGTGACGGGGTCGTCGCTCCATGCGCTGGTCGGCCCAATGGGGGTGCCGAGCGACCTGACGCACGCGACGCGAGCCCTCTGCGTGGGCGGCGGCCTCGGCGTCGCCCCGGTCTTTCCACAGGCGCGCGGGTTCAAGGAACGCGGCGCGAAGGTCATCGGCGTGATTGGCTTCCGCACGGCCTCCCTCGCCTTCTGGGAGGACAAGTTCCGGGGCGTATGCGACGAGCTGTTCGTCTGCACCGATGACGGATCCACCGGCCTCGCCGGCAATGTCACCGTTGGCGTGACGCGCGCCATTGCCGCGTATCCCGACATCGACGAGTGCGTGGCGATCGGACCGCCGCCGATGATGCGCGGGTGCGCCGAAGCGACGCGCCCGCATGGCATCCGCACCGTCGTGAGTCTGAACCCGCTGATGATCGACGGCACCGGGATGTGCGGCGGGTGCCGCGTGAAGGTTGGCGGCCAGGTGCGGTTCGCCTGCGTCGACGGCCCGGACTTCGACGGGCATCAAGTGGACTTCGAGGATCTGACGTCTCGATTGCGGCGATTCGCCGCCGAGGAGCAGGCCGCCGTGGCGCGATGGTCCGAGACCTGCCGCCTGCCATCAACCTAAGGGGAATGCATGGCGACCCGCGAGATGCCCCCTCGGCCGAAGAAAAAGACGATCCGCACGATCCCCCAGCAGCGGACGCCGATGCGCGAGCAACCGGCCGAGGTCCGCGCTCGCAACTTCGACGAGGTCTCGCTCGGGTACAGCGAAGAGGAGGCCTTCGTCGAGGCCGAGCGGTGCCTGGTCTGTCCCGACCAGCCCTGCGTCGCGGGGTGCCCGGTGAACGTCAACATCCCCGGTTTCATCCAGATGATCTCGGCGCGCGACGTGCGCGGCGCGCACACCGTGCTCACGTCCACCAACCTGCTGCCGGCCGTGTGCGGGCGCGTCTGCCCGCAGGAATCGCAATGCGAGGGGGTCTGCACAGTGGGCGAGTCGCTCGAGCCGGTCGCCATCGGACGGCTCGAACGCTGGGTCGGCGATGCGGCCATCGCCCATGGCTGGACCAGCGTGCCGTTCATCGAACCGCGTCCGTTCCGGATCGGCATTATCGGATCGGGCCCGGCGGGCATGGCCTGCGCGGCCGACATGGCCAAGGCCGGCTGCGAGGTCGTGGTGTACGAGGCGCTGCATGAGCCCGGAGGCGTGCTCCGCTACGGCATTCCCGATTTCCGGCTGCCGAACGACGTCGTCGATGCCGAGATCCGCAGCCTGGAGGCGCTGGGCGTCCAGTTCGAGTGCAACACGCTCGTCGGGCGTCTGTTCACCCTCGAGCAGATGCTCGACGAGATGGGCATCGACGCGGTGTTCGTCGGCACGGGCGCCGGCTACCCGGCGATGCTCGGCATCCCCGGCGACTCGCTGAACGGCGTGCTGTCCGCCAACGAGCTTCTGACGCGCTGCAATCTCATGCGCGCGCGCGCGTTCCCCGAGTACGACACCCCGCTGCCCCTCGGCCGGCGCGTGACCGTCGTCGGCGCCGGCAACACGGCCATGGACGCCATGCGCGTCTGTCTCCGCCTGGGCGCCGAGTCCGTCGCGTGCGTCTACCGCCGCAGCCGGACCGAGTGCCCGGCCCGCGCCGAGGAACTGCACCATGCCGAACAGGAGGGCGTGACGTTCCACTGGCTGACGAACCCGGTCGCGGTCCTGGACGACGGCGCCGGCGGCGTGAGCGCGTTGCGGGGCGTGCGCATGGCTCTCGGCGAGCCTGACACCTCGGGCCGCCGCCGGCCGGTGCCCGTGCCCGGCAGCGAGCACGACATCGAGACCGATCTCGTGGTGTTTGCGATTGGCACCAACGCCAACCCGATCATCGGTCAGACGTCGCCCCTGCGGCTTACCGCGCGCGGCTACATTGACGTCGACGCCGATCTGCACACGTCGATGGCCGGCGTCTTCGCGGGCGGCGACATCGTGACCGGCGCGGCGACGGTGATCGAAGCGATGGGCGCGGGCCGGAGGGCGGCGCGGCGCATGAAGCGCTATCTCGGTCTGCGGGACGCCTCGGCGCCGGTGTCGGCGGCGTCCGGAACCGGCGAGGGCCGTCTGTTCGGCTTGCCGGCGAGCGAGCGGAACTTCGTGCGGGTGCGGCGATGACTCAACCGGCGACGGTAACCGACGTGGGGCGGCGCGCGCGGCACGCCGGGGTCGAGACGCGCGTGACCACGCTCGAGCAGCATGTGGTGGAGATCATCAGCGACTCGGGCGAGGGCGCGCAGCGGTGTGGCCAGGCGCTCGGCGCCATTGCCGCGCGCATGGGCAACGGGGTCTGGACGGTGGAAATCATTCCGGCCGAGATCCGCCCCCCGGCGCGGAGCGTCGCGGGCGCCAGCGGCAATCGCATCCGCCTGGGTGCCGGCCCCGTCACCAATGGCGGCGACAAGACGGACCTCGTCGTGGCGTTCAACGAGCAGGTGTTGCTCGGCCGCGTTCGCTCGGGCGAATTGAAGCCAGACGCGACAATCCTGCTGGAGAGCGCCTGGCGCGATCATCCCGATCCGGCGGTCTCGGCGGCCTACGTCGAGGCGCGCGATCGGCTCCGGACCGCCGGCTACCACGTCGACGAAATTCCGATGGAGCGCGAGTGCCGCGCGGCTGGCGCCGACGGCCGGCGCGGCAAGAACATGTTCGCGCTCGGCCTGCTGTGCAGCATCTACAGCCTCGACCTGCCGATTGCGCGCGCCGAGATCGCCAAGGTCTTCCGCAAGAAGGGCACCGCGGTCATCGACGCGAACGTGAGGCTGCTCGACGCCGGCCACGTCTGGGCCGAGGCGCACCTCGATCTGAAGTACCGGATTCCGGCGACGCGCGCGACGGTGCCGCAGGTGGTCCTCAACGGCAATACGGCGCTGGCGCTCGGCGTCGTCGCCTCCGGCATGGACATCTGCGCGATGTACCCGATTACGCCGGCCACCTCGGCGTCCCACTACCTGAGCGAGGCGCTCGAGAAGGCGGGCGGTCTCGTCCATCAGGCCGAGGACGAAATCGCCGCGTGCGCCTTTGCGATTGGCGCGTCCTACGCCGGCCGGTGTGCCGTGACGATCACGTCCGGGCCCGGCTACTCGCTCAAGCAGGAGGGCCTCGGACTGGCCGTCATGGCGGAGATCCCGCTCGTGGTGGTCAACGTGCAGCGCGGCGGGCCGAGCACCGGTCAGCCCACGAAGACCGAGCAGGGCGATCTGCTCACCGCCATGTACGGGAGCCATGGCGACGCACCCAAGGTGGTGATGGCGCCGGCGACCGTCGAGGACTGCTTCTACTCGATTATCACGGCGCGCCGGATCGCCGAGATGTTCAACATGGTCGTCGTCGTGCTGTCGGACGCGAACCTGGCGACGTCGCAGACGATGTTCCCACGGCCGGTGTTCAACGAGGCGTGGGTGGCGGCGCCCCCCGACCAGAGCGCGGTTCCGGCCGGCACCCGCCGGTACGACTGGGACCCGACGACGGGGCTCTCGCGCCGGCTGGTCCCCGGGCAGGCCAACGGCATGCACACGGTCACCGGTCTCGCGCACGATCGCCAGAGCCGCGTGGCCTACGACCCCGAGAGCAACGAGGAAGGCCTCCGCGCGCGCAGTCTCAAGCTGGCGGCGCTTCAGCGGACGCTCGCGCCGCCGGAGATCGCCGGTGAGGCCGAGGGGGACCTCCTGGTCATTGGCTGGGGGAGCACGAAGGGGGTCATCGAGGAGGCCGGCGACCGCCTGCGCGCCGAAGGCGCCCGGGTGTCCTCGATGCACCTGCGGTTCCTGCAGCCGCTGCCGCCGGGCATCGGCGAGGCCATGGCGCGTTTCAAGAAGGTGCTCACGGTCGAGAGCAACTGGAGCGACGACCCGGCGGACACGATCATCGACGGCAACAACCGACGCTATTCGGCCCTGGCCATGATCCTGCGCGCGAGGTTCCTCGTGGACGTGGATTGCTGGAGCGAGGTGCGGGGTACGCCGATGCGGCCGGGCGCCATCGCCGACGTCATTCGCCGGAGGCTGACCCCATGACGACCGCCGCCACCGAGTGCCTGCTGCAGCTTCACGACGAGCGCCGCGAGCTCGAGGACTACCAGGGCGGCGTGCCGCGCTGGTGCACCGGGTGCGGCGACAACGCGATCCTGTCGGCGGTCCAGCGCCTCTGCCGCGACGAGCAGCTGCCTCCCGAGCGGACGGTGTTCGTTTCCGGCATCGGCTGCTCGAGCCGGCTGCCGCACTACATGCGCACCTACGGCGTGCACGGCATCCACGGGCGTGCGCTGCCCATCGCCGAAGGCATCCGCATGGCGCGGCCGGACCTGCACGTCTTCGTCACGACCGGTGACGGCGACTGCTGCAGCATCGGCGCGGCGCACTGGATCCACGCGCTCCGCTACAACATGAACATGACCGTCTTCCTGCATGACAACCAGATCTACGGGTTGACCAAGATGCAGGCGTCGCCGACGTCGCCCCGCGGCCTCAAGAGCAACACGACCCCGCGCGGCGCCGCGCTCGAGGCCCTCCAGCCGCTCTCGGTGACGCTCGGCGTGCAGAACGCCTCGTTTGTCGCGCAGGCGGTCGACTGGATTCCGGAGATCCTGTACGACATTGTGTCGAAAGCCTTCCATCATCACGGCCTGTCCTTCGTGCGCATCGTGCAGCGGTGTTCGGAGTGGCTGCCCGCGCACTTCGAGCCGTTCCTCCACGATCCTCAGCGGCTCCTCATCCTCGAGCATCCCGACGGCATGACCGCCAGCCCGGCCCTCGCGCAGGTGTACCGGAACCGGCGGCTGCACGATCCGTCCGACCTGGCCGCGGCGCGGGCGATCGCCTCGTCCGACGATCCGATGCCGGTCGGCCTGCTCTACCGCAATCCGAATGCCGTCTGCTACGAAGACGTGCGACGACCGGACGACCTGCGCACGCCGGCCCGGGTGGGCGCGTCGCTCGAGGCCGCCCTCGACGCGTTCACCATCTGGCCCTCGGCGGAGGGGGGCGCATGACGCCGCCGCCGTCGGTCCGGCGCGCGTTTCATCTAGGCACGGCGCCCGCGAGCGCCGGGCTCGGAGCCATCGGCGCGTACGACCTGATTCCCGCCCTGGCCGCGCGCTACCGGGATCTCTCCGCGCTCCGCTACGACTATCCCGTTGTCCTGCTCGGCGAGCCGTGCGAGGGCGAGGCCATTCGCCCGCTGTCGGTGGTCATCGACGACCTGCTCCGCGCGACGGCCAATCAGGAAGCCGCCGATCGGATCGCCGCGCACGTGCTCGAGCTCGAGCGGCAGCTGCGCCAGTCGGTGTCGCGCGGCGAACGCGGATCGCTGTCCGATCTCTGGGAACGCGCCGCCAGCCAGCTCGCGGCCGACTCCGATCTCCGGCGCGACAGTCTTCGCCTGGCGCGCTCCGCGCTCACGATGGACGGCGAGCTGGTCGACTGCCAGGCCGGCGTCGCAATTCGCGTCCTGCGACACGGCTGGGAGGCGCGGCAGCGCGAGAAGGGCCGGACGTTTCGTGCGCACGCGGCGCGCCTGGCCCTTCAGCTCTCCGAGATTCTGCGCGCCGGGTCGGCGCACTCGGCTGACGGCCGGACCAGTGCGGCGCTCCGGGCGTCCATCGGCGGCCCCGATCAGGCGGTGTTCGACTTCGAACTGATGGCGAAGACGCTCGCCGGCCCGACGCCGGCCACGACGATTCCCGACGCCAGACGCCGCCGTCTCGAGACGCTCACGGCCACCCTGACCACGCAGGCGTTCTATCCCGCCACCGGCGAAGGCGGCCTGGCGTTCGCCTTCGACAGTTGTGCCGCGGCCGTCCGCGCGTATCGCGAGCGGCTGCCGCGCCTGCTCGATCTCGTCTGCGCCGTGGGCGCGGCCGAGCTGGAGGCGGCCGATCAGTACAGCGCCGCGCGGCACGACGCGTTCTTCGAGCGCCTGGCCGCGGGCGATCTCGACATCGACGTGCGCGATCTGGATCTCTTTCCGGACTACTTCGTGCATCTCACCGCCGCATCGCTGACGCCCGAGGAGCACACGGCGCTCGTCGAGATGCTCGACAGCCGCCTGCCGATCAAGGTCATTCTCGAGCTTGACGATGTGCTGCCGGCCTCGATCGGGGATGGCAGCCGCGGCCGCGCCCGGTCGCTCGCGCAGGTTGCCGCCGGCCTGGGCCGTGCGTTCGTCCTCCAGGCGCCGGCTTCCCACCTGGTGCAGATGCGCGAACCGATCGCCCGCGGCCTGGCCCGTGGAGGTCCGGCCCTGTTCTCGGTGTATGCCGGCACGTCGGCGACGCGTCACGGCCTGCCGCCGTATCTCGCCGGCGCCCTCGCGCTCGAGTCCCGCGTGTTTCCCGCGTTCACCTGGGAGCCCGACCACCAGTCGGGCGGCGGCCGTCTGGACCTCACGGCCAACCCCCAGCGTGAGGCCGACTGGCCCGTGTACAGCCTGGACTCCGAGGACGAGGCCCACGCTCGGCTGTCCGAGCCGGTCGCGCTGACCTCCGCGGATCTGCTGGCCTGCGACCGCCGTCACGCGCCGCATTTCGCCGTCGTGCCGAATGGCGAATGGTCGGACGATCTGGTTCCGCTCAGCCGCTGGCTGACGTTGGGCGCAGCCGACCGGCGCGCCGCCGTTCCCTTCGTGCTCCTCGTGGACGCCGACAACCGGCTGCAGCGCGCCATCGTCGATACGGCGATCGTGCGCGAGACCGAGGCCTGCCTCGAGCGCTGGCGGAGTCTGCGGCGCCTGGCCGGAGCGTCGAACGCGGACACGCCGGCCGAGGTGGCCGCGTCCGCGCCGGCCGTCGCATCGGCCAGCGTCCCTGAGCCGTTGCCCGCCGAGCCGGTCGCCTCACCGCCTGAGGGCCGGGAGGCGGGGGCGGCATACATCGAAACCCCGCGGTGCTCGAGCTGCAACGAATGCATTCAGCTCAATGGCCGGATGTTCAAGTACAACGAGAACAAGCAGGCCTACATCGCAGATGCGCGTGCCGGCACGTTCCGCGAACTCGTCGAGGCCGCCGAGAGCTGCCAGGTCTCGATCATCCACCCCGGACTGCCGCGGCGATCGGACGAGCCCGGTCTCGACACGCTCCTCGAGCGCGCGGCAGCATTTTCGTAGACGGCCGCTGCGACGCGCCGCGGTCGGTGCATCGCCGCCGGGATCGCTCCGTCTTGATGACGGCACGAACCGCGCGTAGACTGCCCGCGATGCTCACAATGCGATCCCGGTCGATGCGCTGGATGGCGATGGCCCTCTGGACGACGCTGCTCCTGGTGGGCGGCCCGGCGCCGGCGGCGGCCCAGTGGAGGGCCGGGTTCGCTTCGGAGCGCATCACGCCGGACCAGCCGCTGCGGATGGCGGGCTACGCGGCGCGCGTCGGGGTCTTCAAAGGGGTCGCGCGGGATCTCTTCGCCAAGGCGCTCGTCCTCGAGGACGAGGGGGGCCGGCGCGTTGCGCTCGTCACAACCGACCTGATCGGCATTCGCGCCGAGATCGCGCGGGCTGTGGTGGCGAAGATCCCGGCGGCGGCAGGCCTCGGCCCGGGGCAGGTGATCCTCAGCGCGTCGCACTCGCACTCCGGACCGGATCTGTTGCTCGATCCGTCGCCGCGCGACGGGTGGTCGGCTGCCGACGCGGCCGCCACCGCCACCTACACACGCGGGCTCGTCGACACGCTCGCGGATTTGATCGACCGCGCGGCGCGGCGCCTCGAGCCCGTCCGCCTGTCCACCGGCACGGGCGTGGCGCACTTCGCCATGAACCGTCGCGAGTTCACGGAGAGCGGCGTCGTGATCGGCGTCAACCCCCGCGGCCCGGTCGATCGCGGCGTGCCGGTGCTGCGCGTGGACGGCGCCGACGGCCGGCCGCGCGTGGTGCTCTTCAGCTACGCCTGCCACAACACGACACTCACCGGGAACAACTTCCAGATCGCCGGCGACTACGCCGGCTACGCGCAGGCCGAGATCGAACGGCAGGTCGCGGGCGTCCAGGCGATGTTCATGGCCGGCACCGGCGCCGACGCCAATCCGTATCCGCGCGGCACGCTCGAGCTGGCCGAGCGGCACGGCCTGGAGCTCGGCGGCGAAGTCGTGCGGGTGGCGACGCAGACGAAGCTGCGCGAGGTCAGGGGACCGCTGCGGGCGGTGGCCGCGCCCGTGGACCTCCCGCTCCAGCCGCGGTCGCTGGCCGAACTCGAACGCATCGCCGCCGGCAAGGACAGCAACCATCGCACGACGGCACAGCAGCTCCTCAACCGACTCGGCCGGGGCGAGTCACCTCTCACGCACTACACCGCGCCGGTCGCCCTCGTGCAGTTCGGCGAGGATCTCACGCTCGTCGCGCTGCCCGGCGAGGTCGTCGTGGATTACCGGTACGCGGTCGAGAAGGCCATCGGACCACTCAACCTGTGGGTGGTCGCCTACACGAACGACTATTACGGCTATCTGCCGTCGCCACGCGTGCTCGAGGAGGGCGGCTACGAGACGCGCGGCCTGTTCTCCGGAGAAGGCTGGTTCTCTGCGGCCACGAGCGAAGCGCTCATCGCAGCGGTGAGGCGGCTCGCTGCCGAAGCGCGGCGGCCTGGCCTCGCGCCATAGCACTCGAGACCATGACGCCTGACCTCGGCCGCGACCGTTTGCCGGTCCACCGCCTGACCACGCGGAGGCGCGCCGGCCAGCGCGTTGCCCTGCTCCTCGTCGCGCTTGCCGCCGCTGGTCCGGCGGCCGCGCAGGACGTCCGCCTGCGATCGATCGCGCCTGATGACGTGCGCGGCACGGCGCAGGCCGTCGTCGTCGAGGCCGGCGCGATCGTACACACGGCGCTGCTGCTGCCTGAAGACGCCACAGGTCAGCTCCACGGCGCCGGCGACGCCGCTGCGCAGGCCGCACGGGTGTTGGACGCCGTGCAGACGGCGCTCGAGGCCGCCGGCACCGGCCTGGACCGACTGGTCCGCCTGCACGTGTACCTGACCGACGCCTCATCAATGCCGGCGGTCGAGCGACAGCTCGCCGGCCGCTTCGCCGGGGCGACGAAGCCGGCGGTGACCTTCGTTGAAACAGCGCCACTCGGCGCCGGCGTGCTGGTGTCGATGGACGCGATCGCGGCGACCGGCTCGTCCGCTCGGCTCGGAGGGGCGGCTCGCATCGTGGTGCCCGGCCTCCCGCGTCAGGCTCGCGACGGAGCGCACGTCGCGGTGCAGCCCTCCGGCCCGTTCGTCGTGGTCTCCGGGCGCGCGGCCCAGGGCGAGTTCGACGCCGCCATCGCGGGTACGCTCGAGCAACTGCGGGCGGATCTCAAAGGGGTGGGGCTCGGCTTCGAACACGTCGTGCACGTGAAGAGCTTCGTGGGCGACGTAAGCCAGGCCGCACGACTTCGCGAGATCGTCGCGCAATCGTTCGGCGCCCCCGCGCCGCCGCAGGTCGTCACCGAGTGGTTGCGGGCCGGCGCGCCGGCCGAAATCGAGCTGGTTGCCGCGGCGCCCCCAGTGAGTGCCCCCGTGACCGCCGATGCGGCCGGCGTGACCTACGTCGAGCCGATTTCGTCGCGGTACAGCCGCGTGGCTTCGGTGCATCGCGGCCGGCCCGTCTTCGTCTCCGGGCTGTACGGCTCGTCGTCCGATCCGGCGGCGCAGGTGACCGAAATGTTCGATGAGCTGCGCCGCGTGCTGGCGGCGGCCGGCAGCGACATGCGCCTTCTCGTGAAGGCCACGTACTACGTGTCCGACACGGCCGCCGATCGCGCGATCAACGACATCCGGCCCAAGCTCTTCGACGCCGAAAGGCCGCCGGCCGCGTCCAAGATCAGCGTGCGCGGCACGGGACGGCCGGGCAAGGGGAGCACGTTCGACATGATCGCCGTCACGGCAGAGCGATGAGCATTGCCACACGCGCGCGCCGCCGAGGGATCACGGTGCTCGTGTGCACGGCCGTCCTCGCCGGCCTCAGCGGACGCGCGCAGGTGGGCGATCGCGCCGCCGTCGACGTCGCGCCGCCGCCCGCAGAGTGGAACATCCCGGCGTCGCCGGTGCGCACGCCTGAAGAATCCATCCGTCTGATGGAGCTCGCCCCAGGTTTCCGGGTCGAGCTCGTGGCGGCAGAACCGCTCGTCCAGGATCCGATCTCGTTCGCGTTCGACCGGCGCGGCCGGCTCTGGGTCCTCGAGTGGCCCTCGTACAACTGGGAGCTGCGTCCGGTGCTGGATCTGGCGCCAGAGCCTCAGCCGGCGAGCCGCGTCGTGGTGCTCGAGGACACGACGGGCGACGGCCGCATGGATCGGCGCACGGTCTTCGCGGAAATCGACTGGCCACGAGGCATCCTGCCGCTGGACGACGGCGTGCTGGTGTTTGCGCTTCCCGAGGTCGTGTTCCTTCGCGACACGAACGGCGATGGCCGGTCCGACAGCCGAGAGGTCGTCGTCGCCGGGCTGCCCGTTCCGGTGAATCCGCACGCCGCGCCGAGCAGCCCGCTCCTCTCGATGGACAACTGGATCTACGCGCTGCGGGTGGACGAACGCCTGCGGCGCCGCGCCGGGCGGTGGGAGAGAGAGCCCGCGGGCCAACTGCCGGGGCAGTGGGGGCTTTCGCAGGACGACCATGGCCGGCTGTTCTTCAGCTATAACCAGGACGCCGTGCGCGGCAGCCTCGTGCCGCCAGCCTATGCGACCCGCAATCCGAACTACGCGGCGACCGCGGGCATCGACGTGCGCGTCGGGACGGACAACGTCGTCTGGCCACACGGCATCACGCCCGGCGTCAACCGGCGCGCGCAGCTTCGCGACGATGGCCGGCTGCGCGTGTTCACGGCCAATGCCGCGCCCGCGGTGTATCGCGCGGACCATTTCCCCGACGAGTTCCACGGCAATGTCTTCGTCGCCGAGTCGGCGGGCCGGCTGATCCGCCGCTTCATCCTGAACGACGACGCCGGCATCGTCACGGGCGGGAATGCGTACGGCGAGCGCGAGTTCCTGTCCTCGCAGGACGAGCGGTTCCGTCCGGTGTTCACGGCCACCGGACCGGATGGCGCCCTCTACGTCGCCGACATGTATCGCGGCATTATCGAAGGGCACCTGTTCGTCACGACGTTCCTCCGCAACCAAATCGTCGATCGCCGGCTGCACCAGCCGTTCCACGGCATGGGCCGCATCTACCGCATCGTCCACGAGAGCCGGTCCCCGAGCGTGCCGCCCCGGATCGCGGCGGGCGACACGCAGGGCTGGGTGGCGCACCTCGGGCACGCGAGCGGCTACTGGCGCGATCTGGCCCAGCAGTCGATTGTGGCGTCCGGAAGCGCGGCCGTCATTCCGTCGGTGCGCCGCGTCGCCCTGTCACATGCCGATCCGCGCGCCCGGCTGCAGGCCCTCTGGACGCTCGACGGGCTCGGCGCCGCGGACGAGAACATCGTGCGCGCGGGGCTGCAGGACGCCTCGCCGTCGGTCCGCATCGCCGCGCTCAGAGTCGGCGAGCCGTTGCTCGACAGCTCGGCGCTGCGGCGAGTCGCGCTCGCGCTGGCCGACGATCCAAATCTGGCGGTCCAGCGACAACTCGTGTACTCCCTGGGCGCCACGCACGCGCCTGAGGCGCTCGACGCGACGCTGCGCATCCTGCAGCGGGATGGCGGCGAGCCGTTCATGGCCGGCGCCGCCGTCAGCGGTCTGGCGGGACGTGAGAGCGCGGTGCTCGCGCGGGTCATCGCGGCGCGCGAGTGGCGCGACGAGCGGCCGGGCCGCCGTGACCTGATCGCCGCGCTCTCCACGGCCGTCATCAACGAAGGCCGCCCCGATCGCGTCGAGGCCCTGGTCCGGCTCGTCGCCGACGATGCGGCCGAGCCGGTGTGGCGGCGCCTCGCGATGCTGCAGGGGATCGACGCGGCGCGCCGCCCCGAGCAGGGCCCGCCGCCGGCGTGGCTGCCGCGACTGGCCGACGTCGGCGAGCCCGCGGTGCGGGAGCGCGCGCTGAAAGTCGTCGCGCGCTGGACGGCCGCCTCACGGGCGGCCGGCGCGAGCAACGCCGAGAAACCTGATGCGGCCACGGCCGCCCTCATCGAGCGCGGGAGGACGGAGTACGCGGTTTGCGCGGCCTGCCATCAGGCAGACGGGCGTGGCCTGCCGTCGATGGCCCCGCCGCTCGCCGGCGCGCCCATCGTGAGCGGCCCGGCGGAGGGGCTGATTGACGTCGTGCTGCAGGGGCGGGACGTCGATCCGGCATTTCCGGCGATGTCGCCGTTGGCGGGCCTGTCCGACGATCAGCTGGCGGCCATCCTGACGTACCTTCGCCAGGCGTGGGGCCACACGGCGCCGCCAATTTCCGCCGACGTCGTGCGCGGGCGGCGATCGCTGGCCCGCTGACGCACGAGTACAGGGGCGGCGGCGTCGGGTTGATCGCCTGCAGGTGATCCGCTAGAGTCGCAGCTCTACGCCAATGAACACTCCGGTTGGTCCAGTCGGACCTGGGGCAGGAATTGCCCCGCGCCGCCGGCGATGGCTGTTCAGTGCCGTCGCCCTCGCCGCCGTGGCGGTCGGGCTCGTGGTCATGCGTCAGAACGCGGGACCGGTCGTCGCGCCCGATCCCGACCATCCCGTCCTCGCGCTTGGCGCATCCGCGCCCGACTTTGCGCTACCCGGCGTCGACGGCCGGACGCACCGGCTCGCCGACTACGCCGCCGCCAAGGTTCTCGCCGTCGTCTTTCAGTGCAACCATTGTCCCGTGTCGCAGCTCTACGAGGCGCGTATTCAGCAACTGCACGCGGACTACCAGGCGAAGGGCGTCGCGGTGGTGGCGATTAGTCCCGACAGCCCCAAAGCCCTGCGCCTCGCGGATCTGAACCACACCGACGTTGGTGACACGCTGGAGGAAATGAAGATTCGAGCTGCGCACCGCGGCTTCGCGTATCCCTACCTTTATGATGGCGAGACCCAGGCGGTGTCGGAGCGGTTCGGCGTGATCGCCACGCCGCACATCTTCGTGTTCGACGCCGACCGCGCGCTTCGCTATCAGGGCCGGATTGACGATGACGTGCAGGGGGCACGCGTCAGGCGCCAGTACGCGCGCGATGCGATCGAAGCGCTGCTGGCGGCCGCGCCCGTTCGCGTGGCGACCACGGATCTGGTCGGGTGCCCGACAGCCTGGTTGTCGAAGGCGGCCGCCGTCGAGGCCGAGATGGCCGCGATTCGGGCCGAGCCGGTGCGGCTCGGTGTGGCGGACACCGACGCCCTGCGCACGCTGAGAACGAACGGCACCGACCGGCTGATGCTCGTCAACTTCTGGGCGACGTGGTGCGGCCCCTGCGTCACCGAGTTCCCGGACCTCCAGCAGACCTACCGGATGTACCGCGCTCGCCGGGTCGATCTCGTGGCGGTGTCGTCGAACGACCCGTCCGAGCGCGAGGACGTGCTGGCGTTCCTGCAGGAGCAGCACGCCTCGAACCGAAACCTGCTCTTCGCGACGCCAGACATTTACGGCCTGCAGGCCGCGTTCGATCCCCTGATGCCGTCGGCCGTGCCGTTCACCATTGTCATCGCCCCGAACGGCGACGTCGTGTACCAGGAGACCGGCGTGCTGTCCATGCTCAAGCTGCGGCGCGCGATTCTGGCGAATCTGCCGGAGGACGAGCGATATCCGGGAAGCACTGGGTACTGGGCGAGTGGAGAAGACTAGCGGATGGACAAGAGGAGCGCGTGATGAATCTGACACATGGTCGGCCGCAGAGGCACTCGGTGCACGTCGTCCTGCTTGCGGCGACGATCGTTCTTGCATGGCCCGCCGATCGCACGAGCGGGCAGACCCCGCCGCCGCAAACGCCGCGCGGGATTCAGCCCGACAAGGATCACCCGATTCTGCCGATCGGTGCGGCCGTGCCCGACTTCAGCCTGCCGGGCATCGATGGCAGGATCCACACGTTGAAGGAGTACGCCGGCGCCAAGGTCCTCGCCGTCGTCTTCGAGTCGAACCATTGTCCCGTGTCGATCCTCTACGAAGAGCGCATCAAGCAGCTCTACAACGACTATCGCGGGAAGGGCGTCGCGCTGGTGGCCATCAACCCGAACAATCCCGGCGCCGTCCGCCTCGACGAACAGGGGTACACGGACGTGAGCGATTCCCTGGAGGAGATGAAGATTCGGTCCGCGTTCCGGAAGCGGCAGTGGCCGTTCCTCTACGACGGGGAAACCCAGGCCGTCTCGGCGAAGTTCGGCGCGGTGGCCACGCCGCACATCTTCATCTTCGATCAGGCCCGTACGCTCCAGTATCAGGGGCGCATCGACGACAACGTCCGGCCGGACCTGGTCAAGTCCCGTGATGCACGCAACGCCCTCGACGCGCTGCTGGCGGGCCGCCCCGTGCCGGTCGCGCAGACGGGCGCGTTCGGCTGCGCCACGAAGTGGCTGACCAAGGCCACGGGCGTGGAGCAGGAAAAGGCCAGGATCGCGGCCGAGCCGGTGACACTCGAGGCGACGACCGCGGAACAGCTCAAGGCCCTTCGCGCCAACAGCACCGGCAAGCACCTGCTCGTGAACTTCTGGTCGACCGGCTGCGCGGACTGCGTGAGCCAGTTCCATGGTCTCCAGACGACCTTCCGCATGTACCGCAACCGGAGCGGGCGTTACGCGCACCTGCAGCTCGTCACCGTGTCCACTGACCCGCCGGCGAAGCGCGAGGACGTGCTGGCGGTGCTGCGGAAGGAACAGGCGTCGAGTCAGAACTTCCAGCTCGCCTCCGTTGACCGCCGCGCGCTTCAGGCCGTGTGGGGCACGGCCTGGGATCCGGCGACCGCCTTCACGGTCGTGATCGCGCCCGACGGGAAGGTCGTCTATCAGCGGGCCGGCAAGCTGGACATCCTGACGCTGCGCCGGGCCATCCTGGCGAGCATGCCGGACGTCGTTGCCTACCCGGGTCAGCAGGCGTACTGGTCGGGTAAGTAGCCGCGCCCGGAGCGCTACTTCACGCGCTTCAAGTACCCGTTCGGACTGAACGTGAACAGGAATCGTTCGCGGCTGCGATCGATCTCGAACGCGTCGGTGGTCTTCAGGAACTCGTCCACGGCCTCCCAGGGCCCGGGTCCCCACCCGGGCAGCACCGGGTGGCCGTTGATGTTCGTGTCCTGGACGATGAGGTAGCCGCCCACGCCCACCAGGGGGGCGTACTGCTTCAGTTCCTCCAGCACGTGCGGCTGCCGGTGGTCGGAGTCCAGCAGCACCACGGCCCTCTTGCCTGCGACCTGCCGCCTGACTTCCGCCACCACCTCAGGGGCCGTCGAGCTGCCGATGATGAACTGCACCCGTCGCTGGACGATGGGCAGTTCGCGTGCCGCCTGCATCCGGTCCTCGATATCGATGCTGATGACTTTCGAGTCGGGATTGGTCTGCTCGAGGATGGTCGCCCACAGCGCCGCGCTCCCGCCATGGAACGCCCCGCACTCGATCATGACGTCCGGTTTGATCTCCTGGAAGATCTCCTGAATGATCCAGACGTCCATCGGATTCTGGTGCGACACGATGCCGAACCATCGCATCGTCCGCCAGGTGTCAGGCCGGTCGTACCAGAGGTTCGAGAACTGGTTGATGATGTCGTCCGGCTCGATCGGCCGGCTGCAGCCGGCAAGCGCCGCTCCCGCGAACAGGACCCCGACCGCCGCCACGAGAAGGTGACGTGATGGCATGGGCCTGCTTGTACGCCTCCAACGTGGACGTGTCAATCGACAGGCCTCGTAATACGTCCGCACTATTGCCCCGTCAGATCACCCCTTCGTACAGTCATGCGGATCACCGCGCCAAACGGATCGTGTCCGGCGCGAGGGAGGCGAGTGAATGCGGCGTGAGAGGGGATCGACGATCGCGGCCCTGGCCGTGGTCGCGCTACTGTGCCACGCGAGCCTGGCGTACGGTCAGGCGTCCGGCGCGACCGCCACGGTGCGGGGCCGGGTCATCAATCCACAGGGGCAGGGCGTCGTCGCCCGTGTCCAGGTCGTGCAGCCGCGAACGGGCGTGGCGCGCGAGACGCAGTCGGATGCCGAAGGCCACTTCGCCATCACGAGTCTTCCCCCCGGTGAGGTCAACCTCATCATTTCCGCGCCAGGGTTTGCCGAATGGCGCACGGACACGCTGCGCCTCGAGGTCGGTCAAACCGCGCAGGTCGACGCCCGGCTGGCCGGCGCGGTTCGGGAACTGGTCGAGGTCCGCGCCGGAGCCGGCGCGGTCGATCCGGTCACGACGTCGGTCGGCAGCGTGATCTCCGCCGACGAGATCCAGGCGCTGCCGCTCAACGGCCGCAACTTCCTGGAGCTTGCGTTTCTCACGCCGGGCACCGCGCCGGCGCCGAACTTCGATCCCACGAAGGCGCAGTCGGTGCTGATCTCGTCGGCCGGCCAGCTCGGCCGTGGCGGCAACATCACCATCGACGGCATGGACGACAACGACGACGTCGTGGGCGGCCCGCTGCAGAACATCGCGCAAGACGGCATCCAGGAGTTCCAGGTGGCGACGAACCGCTTTTCGGCCGAGTTCGGCCGGTCGGCGTCGTCGGTCGTCAACATCGTGACCCGATCGGGCGGCAACGTTGCCCAGGGGTCGGCCGCGCTGTTTCTGCGCAACCAGGACTGGCAGGCGCTGCCGGCGACCGTGGATCCGGACCTGGCGGGCGATCCGCCCTTCGACCGGCAGCAGTATTCGTTCACTTTTGGCGGTCCCGTGTTGCGCGATCGGCTCTTCGGCTTCGGCGCGCTGGAGGTGCGCAACCAGGACGGGGGCGTGTTGGTTGGCGTGCGCGATCCGGTCGCGCGGACCATCACGCCCACCTTCGCCGACGCGCCGCTCGACGAGCTGCTGTTCACCAGCCGGTTCGACTGGCGGGGCAGCCCGCAGGATGCCGTGACGATCCGCTATTCGGCCCAGAAGGCCGACGACATTTCGGCGAGCACGCTCGAGCGGCCGATCGGGTCGGCGTCGCAGCGGCAGGCATCACGGAACCGGCTCCACTCGGTCCTGGGGACCTGGACGCGCGTGCTGTCGGGTCAGGCCGTCAACACGTTCAGCCTCAGCCTCAGCGACTTCGACAACGTGATCAATCCGGTCGAGCCCGGCCGCCAGTTGACGTTCCCGAGCCTGCAGGCCGGCACCTCCTTCCGGGTCCCGCAAGGCACGGTGCAGCGGCGCTGGCAGTTCGCCAACACCCTGACGATGAGCCGCGGCGCCCATCAGTGGACGATGGGCGGGCAGGTGCAGCGCGTGGACGCGGCCTTCGACCTGGGCGTGTTCCGCGACGGACGCGTCGAGCTCCTCGAGGACTTTCCGGCGTTCGATCGCAACGGCGACGGCGTCGTGAACGACAACGACCTGCTCTTCGAGGTCACACTGCGCAGCGGCCGGCCGGATCAGGATCTCGAGATTCCAGATGCCGACAACGTTCACCTCGCGGGGTTCGTGCAGGACGACTGGCGCATCCGGCCGCACGTGACCCTGAACCTCGGCCTTCGGTACGAGATCGACACCGACGTCAACAACCTCAGCCGGGTGGACGAGCTGAACCCGATCATTCTGCCGTTCGTGACCGGCGAGCGGAAGCGCGACACGAACAACCTGGCGCCGCGGATTGGCTTCAACTGGACCACCGTGGACGGCCGGACCAGCGTCCGGGGCGGCTATGGGCTCTATTACGACCGCGTGACGCTGCAGATCATCTCGCTCGAGCGGGGTCTCGACGGCCGGGCGCTGCCCATCGAGGTCCGAGCGGGCAACGTGTTCTTCGTCGATCCGAACACCGGCACGTTCCCGCCGTTCGCGCCGACGGTGGACCACCCGTTCAC